>PLRX01000029.1 GCA_003164095.1 Acidimicrobiaceae bacterium
GGTATGTGCGCTCCACTGAGGCAGTCTCCCGCCGATGCAGTGGGGACGACCCGGGCGATCGCGATCGTTAGCGAGCCGTCAGCTCAGCCCGAGATTCTGCGATGCGCAACCGGCGTTTCGAGCAGCCACCGCCCGCTTTGGTCACGGTGGCTCAGGCCGTACGGCGCGGACTGAGTCCCTGGCAGATCCCCTGGGCCGGGCCCAGGACTCCTCGGGTTCTTCCGAACCCGGCCCCAGTAAGGTTCGGAAGTCCGTCACTGCAGCGGTGCGGGATCCGCACCCAGGAACCCGGCGTCACCGTAGGTGAACACGCCGCCGTCGGCCGCGGCCAGCCAGTAGCCGCGTCCGTCCGGGGTGGCCTCGATGCCGTCCACCGGTTGGTTGAGGTGCACGCCGGCGGCTGATCCGAAGAACGTCGCATCCCCGAACGTGAACACCCCACCGTCGGAGGCCACCAGCCAATAGCCCTGGCCGTCGGGAGTGGCGGCCATGCCCACGATGGGCCGGTTGAGCCGGGCATCCCCCTCGGATCCGTGGAAGACGGCCGTGCCGTAGGAGAACACTCCACCGTCGGAGGCGACCAACCAGTAGCCCTGGCCGTCGGGCGTGGCGGCCATTCCCACGATGGGCCGGTCGAGATGGATGGCCCCGGCCGACCCGTGGAACAGGGCGTCACCGAAGGCGAACACGCCGCCGTCCGCCGCCACCAGCCAGTAGCCCTTACCGTCAGGCGTGGTGGTCATACCCACGATGGGCCGGTTGAGGTGGTGGGACCCCTCGGATCCGTAGAAGGTGGCGTCCCCGAAGGCGAACACGCCACCGTCGGACGCCACCAGCCAGTAGCCCTTACCGTCGGGCGTGGTGGTGATCCCGACCACCGACTCCTGCAGGTGGTCGCCGGCCATCGATCCGTAGGAGGTCGCATCGCCGAAGGCGGCCACCTTGCCGTCTCCCGTCGCCACCCAGTAGCCCTTCCCGTCGGGCGTGATGGCGATGGTGCGGGAGTTCAGGGCGGTGGGAAGCACCACGAAGGTCACCGTCCCCGACGCGTGCTGCCCGTAGTGATCGGACACCGTGACGGTGACGGAGGTCGTCCCCGCAAGGGTCGGAGTCCCGGAGACCTCACCCGTGGAGGCGTCGATGGACAGGCCGGGCGGCGGCGAGCCGGCGCTCACGGCCCACGAGAAGGGACCGTTCCCACCACTCACGTCGAGTTGGTCGGTCATCGCCACTCCCACGTTGCCGTCGATCGTCCTGGTACCCATGGTGGCCGGGCCGCCGGCCACGGTCAGTGTCACCGCGGCCGTGCTGGTGCCGCCGAGTCCGTCGGTTGCCCGCAACGTGAAGCTGTACGTCCCCGGGACCGTCGGGGTCCCCGTGATCGCACCGGTGGCCGGATCGAGTGTGAGTCCGGCCGGGAGCGTGCCGTCGACCACCGACCAGGTGGTCGGGTCCGACCCGCCGGAGACAGAGGGCATGACGTCGTAGGCGACACCGGTCTCGCCGCCGGGCAGGGCCCCCGGCACCAGGGTCAGCGGGGCGACCACGGCGACCGACTCCGACTGGGTGCCCACCTGTGCGGCTTCGTCGGTGGCGACCAGGGTAAACGAGGAAGTGCCCGGCGTCACGGGTGTCCCGGAGACCTCGCCCGTCGAGGGGTCGATGGTCAGACCGTCAGGCAGACTCCCGGAGGCCACCGACCACGAGTAGGCACCGCTGCCGCCGCTTGCCGCGGGCGTGGTGTCGTACGCCACCCCCACCTCTCCTCCGGGCAGGGGGTCGGACGTGATGGACGGACCCGCCAGGATCGTCACCGATTCGACCTGGTTGGTGACGGGGCTCGATCCGTCGGAGAGCACCAGTACGAAGGTGGACGTACCCACCTGCGTCGGGGTGCCCGACAGCTGCCCCGTCGAGGGGTCGAAGGTCAGGCCATCCGGCAACGTGCCGAACGCGGCCCACGTGTAGGTACCTGTCCCACCTGTTCCCTGGGCGGTGGAGCTGTAGGTCGCGCCCACCTCACCTCCCGGGTACGGATCGGACGTGATGGCGAGCACCGGCAGCACGGTGACCGACTCGGCCTGGGTGGCCGTCCCGCCGGCGGCGTCCATGACGACCAGGGTGAACGTCGATGTACCTGAGCCCGTAGGCGTTCCCGACACCTCACCGCTGGTGGGATCGAGGGTCAGGCCGGGGGGTAGGGACCCGTCGGTGACGGACCACGTCAGCGTTCCGGTCCCGCCGGTCGCCAGGGGCTCGGCGTCGTAGCCGGTCCCCTGGTACCCGCCGCTGAGCGGCGCCGAGGTGATCGACGGTGACGCCGCCACCGCGACCGACTCGTCCTGGGTGGCCGTCCCGCCGGCGCCGTCCGTCGCCACCAGGGTGAAGGTGGACGTCCCCGCGGTGGTCGGGGTGCCCGTGATCTCGCCGGTCGACGGATCGAGGGCCAGACCGTCGGGCAGCGTGCCGTCTGCCAGCGTCCAGGTCAGGTCGCCCGAGCCGCCGTTCGTCGTCGGGGTCCGGTCGTACGCCACGCCGACCTCGCCACCCGGCAGGGCGACGGAGGTGATGGTCGGGTCGTCGACGACCGTGACCGACTCGTCCTGGGTGCCAGCCACCTCGGCGCCATCCGTCGCCACCAGGGTGAAGGCGGACGTCCCCGCGGTGGTCGGGGTGCCCGTGATCTCGCCGGTCGACGGATCGAGGGTCAGGCCGTCGGGCAGTGTGCCGTCCGCCACCGACCAGGTCAGGGCGCCCGAGCCACCGTCAGCCGACGGGGTCTGGTCGTAGACCACACCCACCTCGCCCCCCGGCAGGGGGTCGGAGGCGATGGACGGACTGTCGATGACCGTGACCGACTCGTCCTGGGTGGCCGTCCACCCCGACTGGTCCGAGACCTGCAGGGTGAACGTGGACGTCCCGGGGGTGGTCGGGGTGCCCGTGATCTCGCCGGTCGACGGATCGAGGGTCAGACCGTCGGGCAGCGTGCCGTCCGCCACCGACCAGGTCGCCGTCCCGGTGATGTGGTCGGCCTGGGGGACGACGTCGTAGGCCGCGTCGACCTCGCCGCCCGGGGCCGGGTCGGAGGAGATGGTCAGGGTCGGCACGGTCTCGATGTGCGCGTCCTTGGTGGCGCTGCCGCCGGCCCCATCGGTGACCTCCAGGGTGAAGGACCAGGATCCCACCTCGCCGGGCGTCCCCGAGATCACACCCGTTGTCGGGTCCAGGGAGAGGCCGGGCGGCAGTGCCCCCTCGGCCAACGACCAGGTGAGCGTCCCCGTCCCTCCCGACGCCGACATCCCGGCCGAGAAGGGGTCTCCGACGGCGGAGCCGGGCAGCAGGGGGCCGCCGATCGACGGCGACGCCGCCACCGTGACCGACTCGCCCTGGGTGGCCGCACCGCCGGCGCCGTCCGTCGCCACCAGGGTGAAGGTGGACGTCCCCGCGGTGGTCGGGGTGCCCGTGATCTCGCCGGTCGACGGATCCAGGGTCAGGCCGTCGGGCAGTGTGCCGTCCGCCACCGACCAGGTCAGGGCGCCCGAGCCACCGTCAGCCGACGGGGTCTGGTCGTAGGCCACGCCGACCTCGCCCCCGGGCAGGGGGTCGGAGGTGATGGTCGGACTGTCGATCACGACGATCGCCTCGTCGTGGGTCCCGGTGCCGCCGACCCCGTCCGTGGCCACTAGGGCGAAGGTGGCGGTGCCACCGGAGGTCGGAGTGCCCGTGATGTCGCCGGTCGACGGATCGAGGGTCAGACCGTCGGGCAGCGAGCCGTCCGTAATGGACCAGGTCAGGGCGCCCGAGCCGCCCGTGGACGTCGGTGTCACGTCGTAGGCCACGCCGACCTCGCCGTCGGGAAGGGCGCCCGACGTGATGGTGGGCGCGGCCGTGGTCACCGCGTTCGAGGGGGCGCTGGCCGGGCCGGTCCCCTGGGTGTTGGTGGCCTCCACCTCGAAGGTGTAGGTCATCCCGTTGGTCAGGCCGGTCACCGTGGCCGAGGTGGCCGATGCTCCCGCCGAGCCACAGGACGTGTAGGCGCCACCTGTCGAACACAGGATGGTGTACCCGGTGACGGGACTCTGTCCCGTGCTCCCCGGGGTCCAGGCGACCGTGGCCTGGGCGTCGCCCCCGGTGGCGACCACGTTCGAGACGGGCCCCGGGTCGACCGACGGGGTCGCCGGCATCCGGGGAGCCGAGCGGGCGCTCCACCCCGTGGCGTTGTCCGACTGGATGGAGATGTAGTACGTCGTCCCGTTGCTCAGCCCCGTGATGGTGCAGCTGGCGCTGGCCCCCGACGTCAGGTTTGTGGTCGTGGTGCAGGTGGCGACCTGGGTCCCGCCGCTGGACAGGTTGAACGCCGTCGCCTGGGCCTGGGTGATTGGGGCGCCGCCGTTGGCCGGCACCGTCCAGCTCACGGCGATCTGGCCGTTCTCACCGTTGGCCACGACGGTCGTGGAGTTGACCGACGACGGGTAGGCCGCCGGCGTGCCCGACCTGCTGTTGGAGGTGGCTCCGGAGCCGGCGGCGCTGACGGCCCGGATGACGACGGGGTAGGTCGTCCCGTCGGTAAGCCCGGAGATGATGATGGGCGACGTGGTGGCGGTGGCCGTCGTCCACGTGGTCCCGCCGTCCAGCGAGTACTGGTAGGCGGTGATCGGATCGCCGCCGGCGGCACCGGCGGTGAAGGCGACCGACAGATACGTGTCGCCCGAGCTGACGGAGGAGATGGTGGGGGCCGAGGGTCGGGCGATCGGCGTCACCGCGACCAGGGGGCTGGAGGACACCCCGGTTCCCTGGGCGTTGGTGGCCGTCACCCCGACGTAGTACGTGGTTCCGTTGGTCAGTCCCGTGATGGTGCAGGCCGTGGTGGGTGAGGCGGTCGTGCACGCGGTACCGGCGGTGGTCGTGCCGGCAGTCGACGTGTAGGCGGTGGCCTTGTAGCCCGTCACCTGACTCCCACCGTTCCAGACCGGTGCCGTCCACGACACGTCCGCGGAGGCCGAGTCGCTGGCGGCCAGCACCGTAGTCGGGGCATCGGGCACCGTGGCCGGGGTCCCGCTGGCCGGCGCCGACGGGGAGCCGTCGCCGATAGCGTTGTCCGCCCGCACCGACACCGTGTAGGAGGTCCCGTTGGTGAGGCCGGTGACGGTGAAGCTGGTGCCCGAGGTGCCGGTGGACACGAAGGGACCGCCGTCGAGTGAGTAGTCGTACCCGGTGATCGGGGACCCGCCGTTGTCGGTGAGGGTGAGCTGCACCGTCAGGGCGCCGTTCCCCGAGGTGAGCGCCAGCGTCGGTGCCGCCGGGGCCGCAGCGGGCGATACCGAGACCGGCGTCGAGGCGGGCGAGACGCCCATGCCGTTGACCGCACGGATCTCCACGGGGTACTGGGTCCCGTTGGCCACCGGCGTCACGCCGTCGGTGGACAGGGTGGTGATACCCAGCGGCTCGTTGGCCGCCACGGTCGTGGACCAGGTGGTGCCCCCGTCGGTCGAGTACTGGTACCCGGTCACCGCCGATCCACCGTCGGAGGCCTGCGCCCAGGTGATGCTGATGGTGCCGTTCCCCCGGGAGGTGGTGGTGATGGCGGGCTGGCCCGGCACCGTCGCCGGGGTTGCCGTGAGGGAGTTGGAGGCGTCGGACGGGCCCACGGCGTTGACGGCCCGGACGATGACCGTGTCCGCGGCGCCGTTGACAAGCCCGCCGATGGTGAACGAGGTGGCAGCCGAGCCTGTCGAGGTCCACGACTGGCCGCCGTCGAGGGACCACTGGTAGGCGGTGACGGGCGAACCGCCGTTGGCGCCGGAGGTGACGGTCACCGCCAGCGACCCGTTCCCCGGGGTCAGGCCGTCCAGGGTCGGCGCGGACGGCGCGGTCACCGGGATGCCCACGGCCACGGCCGAGCCGGGGCCGCTCCCGTCAGCATTGAGCGCGCGGACTTCCACGTCGTAGGTGGTGCCGTTGGCCAGCGGGGTGGTCCCGTCGGAGGACTGGGCCGAGATGGTCATCGTCGTGGCCGTGGCGTCGTCGGTGCGGTCGTGCCAGGTAGCCCCGGCATCGGTCGAGTACTGGTAGCCGGTCACCGGCGAACCACCGTCGGATGCCGGCGGCGTGAACGACACGGTCAGCGACTGGTCGGCGGCGACCATCCCGTCCGCGCCGGTGGTGAGTGTCGGTGCCCCGGGCACCGTGGAGGGCGTCCCCGTCACGCTGGGCGATGCCGCGCCCGCGCCCACGGCGTTGACGCCGCGGAGCTCGATCGGATAGCCGGTGCCGTCGTCCAGGCCCGTCACGGCGTCGGTCGACAGCGCCGTGATGGAGCACGCCATCGTGGCACCGGTGGTCACACAAGGGGTGCCCGCCGCGTCCTCGGAGGCCCACGTGGCCCCCCTGTCGGTCGACCACAGGACGTCGGTGACCGGTGAGCCGCCGCTGCTCGGGACGGTGGCGGTGACCTGGAGGGACCCGTCACCGGGCGTCATGCCGGTGATGCTGGGCGCACCGGGGGCCGACGGGGTGCTGAATGACGCGGTGGCAGCCGCACCGTCGCCGCTGCCGTTCACCGCCTCGAGCTCGAAGCTGTAGGTGGTGCCGTTTGCGAGCCCGGTGATGGACAGGGGACTCGTGGTGCCGACCGAGGTCCAGCTCGATCCACCGTCCGTGCTGTACCGGTAGCCAGCGATGGACCCGCCACCGCTCCCGCCCGGCGTGAAGGCCACCCGGGCAGAGCCCGCTCCGGTCTGGATGGCGGTGATGGTCGGCGCACCGGGCACGGCTTCGGGGGTGCCCGACATGGAGTTGGAGGGCGACCCCGTGCCGATGGTGCTCACCGCCTCGATGGCCACCGAGTAGGTCGTCCCGTCGGTCAGGCCGCCGATGGCCAGCGGGCTCGTCGTCCCCGTCGCCGTGAGCCACGGCCCAGTTCCGTCGAGCTGGTAGAGGTACCCGGTGATGGGTGCCGAGCTCGTCGGCGTGGTGAACCCCACCCCCAGGCCGCCATCGGCCGGGGTGATCGACGTGACGGTGGGCGCACCGGGGGGACCTGACGGGGTGATGGTCGGTGACGACGCCGAGAACGGCCCGCTACCTATGGCGTTGACCGCCTGGACCTGGAAGAGGTACCCGGTGCCGTTGGAGAGCCCGGTGACGGTGGTCGACGTGGACGTCGACCCGGTGTCGACCGTCGTCCACGTGGTCCCGCCGTTGCTCGAGTACTGGACGATGTAGTCGGAGATCGGATCAGCGCCGGCGCTGGGGGCCGTCCACGTCACGTTGGCGCTCCCGTTGCCGGCCGTGCCGGACACCGCGGTCGGCGCCCCGGGGACGCCCGTCGAGTAGGTCACCGACACGGAGCCGTCGTAGGCGGCGCCGGGATCCTGGAAGGTGTTCGAGCCGGTGGGCCGGCCCGTGTTGGTGTCCGAGTAGTACACGTACTGGGCGGACAGCCCGGCGAGGCCGCCGGTGGAGCTCTGCCCCGGGCTACCGCCCTGGCCGTACCACTCGTCGGACGAGCCGGAGCCGAACTGGACGCTGCCGGCCGATCCGCCGGCGGCGCCGCCGCCGCCGCCCGCGCCGCCGCCGCCGTCGCACCCGGCCTCACCGGACGGGGCATTGGCGTTGAAGTACTGGTTGGAGTTGTTCTTGTTGGTGGTGCCGCCGCACATGGTGAACACGGCCGTGCCCTGCTGACCCTGGGTGGTGGGCGACGACAGTGGGCTCGGACTCTGGATCGTGGACGTCGAGGTGCAGCTGGTCGTGCACCCGGCCGGGGTTCCGTAGGTGATAGTGGTGGGCGTGCCCTGGGCGACATAACTGGCCAGGCCGATCTGCCCCTTGACCAGTGAGTACTGGCCGGAGCCGCCATCGCCCCCGCCGCCACCGGCCACCACGGTGCCGAGGTCGTTGGTCGAGCTGGACGAGCTGCCGAGCTCGACCACCGTGGCCGCACCACCGGCCCCGCCGTAGCCGGAGCACCCGTTGGGGCCGGGGGCGCCGCCCTGGCCACCGTTGTACTGCATGAGGGGGTTGACGCCCGCCACGGCGTCGTACTGGTCGGCGGGTGACGCGGAGTCCAGGCCCCCGGTGCACGCCGTGTAGAACGGTTCGTCCGCGCCGGATCCGTCCCCAATGGTCAGGATCTCACCAGGTGTCACGTCGATGGTGCCGGTCACCTGGCCCTGGTAGCCACCGGCCGGCGGTGAGCCCGACGAGTCGGCGCCACCCCATCCGCCCTGGCCACCGGCGAGCGTGACGGTCAGGGAGGTCACGTTGGCCGGCACCGTGAATGTCTGCAGGGTGTCGTTGTCGAACCCGAAGGTCTGGGTCACCGTCAGCGGCGTGGAGGCCCCGGCGCTCGGTGCTCCCGTCCCGGTGACGAGTGGCGCGGCGACGCTGGTGGCGAGGGCAATGACGGTGACGGCGGACACCGTGATCGCCCGCCGGAGGCGACCCGTGGGTCGCCCGGTGCGTTCGGCGGTGCCTCGACCACCTGACCTGCGTGTCTGGTCCTGTGATGTCATCTGATGCCAAGTCATGGAGAGTTGACTCGGCAATCACGGATCGCAACTTGAGCGATCAGGGTCCCACGACTCCACCTGGGGTCTGCTGCACGATCCGGTGGCATCTGATTTGCGGTGTCGAGAGGCGCTGCTGGAAGGAAGTCCATCTGCCGAAGGGTTCTGCTGCCTCATTCTGGGGACTCGGACTCGCATTGTGCCTTGACCTGGATCAGTTCAGGGGCCCGATCACACGATGGTGGCCCCCGGGAACTAGACCACTTGACCTGGAGGGACATCAACGCCTCTTGTTCGTAGCGGCCGCACTTTCGCGGGCGCCGGTGCTGAGTGGGATGAAACATTGATTCGAGCCGCCACTGAGGCGTGGGCCATCCTCCATCGCCATCCCCTCGGCCCGGCGGTTTCTCAGCATTCGGTAGAATCAGGGTTTCTGCGGGGCGCCCGAGACTTGGCTTGGGGCCTTGAACCCCCAGGTCAGAGAGCCAATAGACGGATGCTGCTCCGATTCGCTGAAGCAGGCACCGGCCAGTCAGGCGAGGACGACAGGGTTGCTCGCCATAGCAATCCGACCTTCATCTACGCCCGAGAAGGTGGCAGTGCGAGACACGAATATACGCTGATCGGCGTATTGCAATCCGGGTGGACAGGCGAGCAGGATTGGCCAGCTGTTGGCAGTCGAGCGGAAGAAGGCGGATATGCGGGTGCGCAGATGTTTCGGTTCGAACCGGTGCAGCTGTCGACCCTTGGTCAAGACAGAGTCCGAGGTCGCGCTGGTCTCGTCCATGGCTACAGGGGAACCTCCCGGCATCGCCGTCACGGCGGTAATGGCAGCGGGTAGGTCGGAGCGGGCTCCCTCGAGGCGACCAGCCGAACACACCACGTCGACCTGCGAGTTGGCGCAACCCTCCGAGGCGGCCACTCCGATACTTCCTCTTCCCCTCAAGATCACCGCCTCAGTCGTCCAACCCGCGACGCCTCACGCGGCGGCCAACGCCGGGCAGCCACTCATTGCCTGCGATACGTTGCGTTCCACATCTGGCTCGAACGAGCGGAGGTAGACGATGAGACGGTCTGGCGGGGGTCGCTTCGTGCATTCACTGTGTCGTCCCGACCGACCGCGAGCCCGCGTGGTCCCGATGGCCCTGCTGGCGGTGGCCGTTCTGGTGACGGCCTCACTGGCATCGATCGGCTTCGGCGCGGCACGAGCGGGCGCCGACTCGCTCCCGAACTGTACCACCACCCTGGAGACGGCCACAGAGGGCTGTGGCTACTACATAACCCAGGACGGGGCCTCGGTGCTGGCCGGGGAGAGCACCGAATCGCCCTCCGACGTCGAGGTGGGCACCTCGCTCGTGCAGACCGCCACCGTGATGACCGATCCGGGCGTGTTCGACGTGACGATGGAGACATCCTTCCCTGGGGCGATCACCTCCTACTCGCCTCAGGCCAGCGGCGGGATCACCGTATCGGTCACCGGCTTCTCGGTCACCTGGTCGCAGCCCGTCACCAATGGGTTCACGGCGTTCTCCGCCGGCCAGGTGTTCACCCTGAACAGCACGGTGACCTCGCTCGGCGTGATCTGCACCTCGTGCCTCAGCATCGGGACCTTATGGAACTACGGGATGGGTGGTAATCCATCGGGGGATTCCCAAACCCCGCTTTTCAGTGCGGGTACGGGCGGAACAGCGCCGACGGCCTCGTTCACCGATACCGCCGACACGACCGTTCCCGGGGCCGTGGACTTCGATGCGTCGGCATCGGCGCCATCGCCCGGGGCGGCCCTCCAGAACTACACCTGGAACTTCGGGGACGGCACGGCCCCCGTGACCACGACGACTCCCACCACTACACACGTCTACGCCACACCAGGGAGCCAGCAGGTCACACTGACCGTGACGGATAGTGCGGGCAAGTCCGCGTCGCTGACCAAGACCCTCCAGTTCCCCGTTCCCGCGTTCTCCTACGTCCCCGACGCGTCCAATCCCAAAGCGCTCGACTTCGACGCGTCGGCCTCCGCCGGCTCGGGAGGGACCGCGGTCGCCACCTACACCTGGAACTTCGGCGACGGCAGCCAGCCGGTGAGCACCCACTCGACCACCTACACCCATGCCTACGCGGCCGGAGGCGTGTACACCGCCACACTCTCGGTGACCGACACCGACGGCCAGACCAGCCCGCTGCTCGCCAAGCAGGTGACCGTCGCCGCCTATGAGGTCAACTCGGTCGGAGACGGGCCCGCCAAGGACACCACCCAGCCCGTCTGTGACACCGGGTCCACCGTGGTCATCAATGCGACCACCGTGCCAGAGTGCACGCTGCGTGCTGCGATCCAGGCCGTCGACGCGGCCGGCCGGGGCGCCATCACCTTCAACCTGCCGACCGGGACGACGCCGACGCTGGCCCCGGCCACACCGCTCCCGACTATCACGCCGGCCAATGTGTCGATTGATGCCTCCACCGTGACCGGTGGGTACCTGACGATCGACGGAACCGCCCTGGACCGCGCCACCGGGATCGGTCTGCACGTCTCGGGGGCCAACGACACGATCCGCGGGATGGACGTGGAGAACGTTGGCACCGGGATCCTGGTCGACGCGGCCGGTGGCAACGACACCATCGCCGGGGACATCGTCGGACTGCACAGCAACACCGCAACGACTCCGGTCCTCTTCGGCATCAGCGTCACGAACTCCTCGAACGATCTGATCGGAGGGTTGACCGCCGTCGACAGGGACTACATCGACAGGACCGGCACCGGTATCTACATCGGGGGTACGTCGACGGGCGACAAGGTCTACGGCGACTCCATCGGCGTCGATTCGTATGATGTCGGCGGGGATGCTGACCTCGAGCCGGTGTTCATCAACAGCGCCTCGGGCAATTTCATCGGAGGGCCTTCGGCGAGTCCCGGGCAGGCACCCGGGAACATCATCGACGGCGAGACCCTCTTCACTCAGGCTGCGTCCTCCTCGGTCGACAGCGGCTCGACCGTGCCGGCCACTGCCGCCTACGGGACCGCGGGGGTGGCCATCGCCGGCTACACCAACGGGGCCAACAACAACTCGGTCCAGGGCAACATCATCGGCCTCGTCAACGGGGGCACGGCCCTCCCAGAGTGCCGGCCCAGCGACACCGACTTCTGGCAGGAGCCCCTTCTCGGTGTCGTGGTGGACGGGCGGGCACTCGGAAACACCATCGGCGGGACGTCGGCCGGCGCCGGCAACGTGATCACGGGTGCGGCCAACGCCCAGGTCGACGTTGACGGGACCAGGGTCTCGGGCACCAGTGTCGAGGGGAACCTGATCGGAACCGACATCACCGGCCAGACTGCCCTACCCGACGTCTGTGGATCACCGACCGGCGTCTCGATCAACGGTGCCACGACGACCACGGTCGGCATCGCCGGAGCCGGTCGCAACGTGATCACCGCTCAGAACATCGGGGTCTTGACGTCCATGGTCGCGTCCAAGTTCACAGGACCGAGCGGCGCCTATCCGGGATCGGGTACCACCCAGACCACCCCACTGAGCTCGATCATCCAGGGGAACGTCATCGGACCCGTTGCCGACGGGGTGACGACACCGACGAGCACCCAGGCGTACGGAGTGGCGCTCACCGGGACCGGCGACACGCTCGGGCCGAACAACCAGATCTCCGACAACGGTGTCGGCGTGCAGATCGGTGGCCAGGTGAACTCGGGAGTCAACGAGTCGGTCATCGGCAACCAGATCGGCACCGACAAACTCGGAACGACCGCCCTGCCCAACGGTCTGGGGGTGTATGTGCTCAAGGGCACGGGAACCCGGATCGGCATCCCGGGCCAGAAGGCGAACACCATCTCGGGGAATCTGGAGAACCTGGCCCTCATCCAGTCGGCGACGGTGCAGAACAACCTCATCGGCACGACGTCCCTCGGCAATGCCGCCATCAACCCCGCTGCGGGCACTCCGAGCGCGGCGATCACCGCGGCCGCCACCTTCACCATCGGCACCACCACCTTCGGCTCCGGTGCACTCCCTCCCTCGCAGGTGGCACTCGTGACGGTGGGAGCCCTGGGCGGGGTCATCGGGGGCCCGACCCCGGGATCCGGCAATGTCATCTCCGGCTCGCCCGGCGCGGACGGGCTCGATGTCTACGGGCCCAGCCCCGTGCAGGGCAACAAGATCGGGGTGGGGGCGGACGGGACGACGGCCGTTCCGAACGCCGGCTACGGGATCCTCAACCTCGCCGGCAAGGCCGGTGCGATCATCGGCGGAAGCCCAACGGCCGGGGCGCCGGTCGGGGACGGCGTATGGCCGGCCGACCCGGTCGGCGGCAATACCGTCGCCGACAACAAGGGGACGGGCATCGGGACAGGAGGGGGTCCTCTCCTCAGCAATCTGGTCTACGACAATGATGCCGGGATCGCCACCGTGCCGGCGTCCGCGGGCCCCGCGATCGTGGGCGCGAACCTGCCGGGGCAGAACGGGACCACCGTGCTGGTGGCGATCCCGAAGGCGTCCCCCGGGACCATCGTGCAGATCTACCAAGGGGCCGACTGCGGCACGCTCCCTGAGGGTCAGACCCTTCTGCAGACGGACACCATCAGCACGGGGGGAACACTCACGACCACGGTTCCCCTGCTGGCCGTGGGAACCCCGCTGGTGGCGACGCTAACCACCGCCACGAACGCGAACCCAGCGAACGACTTCACCACGGAGTTCACGCCCTCCTGCTCGCTGGTCGTACCCGGGGAGTCGCTGGTCACACCCACTACCGTGAAGCAGAACGCCACGGCCACGGCGACCGCCACCGGGTTCACCCCCGGTGAGACAGTGAACGCCACGGTCCACTCGAACTCCATCGATGTCGGCCAGGTCGTCGCCGCTCCCGACGGCAGTGTCCACCTCACGTTCACCGTCCCGGCCGACCTGGCGGCGGGGACCCACGATCTGGTCCTGGTCGGCCAGACGTCGGGTCACATGACCGCAGCCGCCTTCACGGTGATCGCCAGCTCGGGCTACCGACTGGCCGCTGCCGATGGCCAGGTGTTCGCCTTCGGTGGCGCCGGCCTGTTCGGTTCGGCCGAGGCGGAACCCCTCGCTGCGCCCGTCGTCGGCATGGCGGCGACCCCCGACGGTGGTGGCTACTGGCTGGTGGCGGCCGACGGTGGGGTCTTCGCCTTCGGTGACGCCGTCTTCCACGGGTCGATGGGCGGGAAGCGGCTCGCGTCCCCGGTTGTCGGCATCGCCGCCACACCCGACGGGGGCGGCTACTGGTTGGCAGCCGCCGACGGTGGTGTCTTTGCGTTCGGGGATGCCGCGTTCCACGGTTCGACGGGAGACACGCGGCTCAATGCTCCCGTCGTCGGGATTGCGGCGAGTCCGACCGGTGGCTACTGGTTGGCAGCGTCCGACGGGGGCATCTTCTCCTTTGACGCCGCGTTCTACGGGTCGATGGGCGGCAAGAGCTTGAGCGGCCCGATCGTCGGGGTGACGGCCACGTCTGACGGGAGCGGATACTGGCTCGTCGGTGACGACGGGGGCGTCTTCAACTTCGGCGACGCCAAGTTCTCCGGTGGAGCGCCGGCAACGACGGGCGGTGCCCCGATCGTCGGGGTGACCCGAACGGACGGGTAGACGCCGGTCCTCGCCGTGACCGCCGCGCTCCAGAGTCGAGTAGCCGGAGGGAGTCGCATCCCCCCGGATCTCTCGGGGCCGGACGTGACAGTCTCCCGTAATCCGGCTCCTACGGGTTGGCCTCCGGTGATCAGAACAACCCCCGATGGGCGCACAGGCGAGGTTCTCGCTCGATGATGGCGGTGAGCCACTCACGGGCCCTCACTCACTTGTCCTTCATCCGTTTGGACTTGCGCATCGCCCAGTGATTGAGATGTTTGTTGAGGCGTCGTCGCAGGTAGCTCAACTCGGAGCTGTCGAAGGCCGCGCAGTAGTTGACCCAGCCTCGGACCTGAGGGTTGATGTCGCCCTTCGGTGCAATCGCCCCCGGGGTTCCATCAGCTGTCCACGAGGTGGAGCACGAAGGCGGTCGCCTGCCCGCGGCTGCGAACACCCAGCTTTCCGTAGATGTTGTCGAGATGCTTCTTGGCTGTGCCCGGGGCCATGTGCAGTTGGTCGGCGATGGCGGCGTTGCCGGCGCCGAGCACCGCCTGCTCGGTGATCTCCGCCTCCCGTGGGCTCAACCCGAGCGACTCGTAGTCCCGTCGTCGCGCCGATCGGCGTTCCTCATCGACGATGATGGCGCCGGGGTGAGCGCCCTGGTCGGGCAGGTACCGAAGCACGATCCGCTGTCCGTCAAGCTGCGCGGTCAATTGACGGGTCAGCGCTAACTCAGTGTGTTCGACGAGGTGGGCCTGCTGCGAGGCGACCCACCGCTCCACCCTCGGCGGCAATCGTTTCCGGTCGTGGCACTGGTCAGGATTGTTGCCGCAGCGTGGCCGCGACGTTCGGTGCGCCCGGTACCGTTGTTCGATGGACCGATCGCACAGGGGAGCCGCCGAAGCTGTCCGTCAGCAAGATCCGGCCCGAGCCATCTTGGGGGCGTAGAGCCATGGGAGCAGGGACCATCGACGCCACGGCAGTCGGCATGCCAGGAGTCTCCCTCCTCGTCGCGGCCGTGGTCGGCGTCGCGGCGGTGCTGGCCATCCTGGTCGTCCGCCGGGTCCACCCAGCGGGCCCCGTCCGACGGCAGAAGCGTCATGCGGCCGGACAGAAGGCGCTCTCGGATCGGTTGTCCCGTTATCCGCGGGGAGCTCCGGCACCTGACAGCGACAAGGTGACGCGCCGACGCTTGCGCCACCTCGAGCAGACCCTCGCCCCGAACCTGTCGGAGTCCCAGCGGCACTGGTTCGACAGCCACCTGGACGGCGGGCGCTACCGGCAGGCCCTCGAGTCGCTAGCCACGTGGACCGTGGACTCGCGGCTGCCGGTCCCTCCGTCGGCCCGGGACGAGTTCCTGTCGATCGCCACCTCACTCGGGATCAGGGGGACGATGCTGGGGATCCTCCACAGCATCGACCGGGAGCCGCATCATGCTCTCCATTCCGAGGTGAACGGAAAGCCGGGCATTGACATTCCCCTGAAGGAGTTCGAGGAGCTGGTGGGCGACGCCCTCGACTCGCTCCCGGAGGAGTTCCTCAAGGCCATGATGAACGTGGCGATCTCGGTCGAGGAGGAGGCCGACGGACGAGACCTCTTCGGCCTCTACATGGGCGTCCCCCTGACCAAGCGGTACTACGGCACGTGGTACGCCAACCCCGACCAGATCTCCATCTATCGCAAGACGATCTGCGAACACTGCCGGACGAAGGAGGAGGTCGAGGGCTTGGTGCACACGACGGTGGTCCACGAGATCGCCCACCACTTCGGAATCAGCGACCCCCGCCTGCAGGAGCTGGGCTGGGGATAGCCAGAGGGCAGGCCGACCGCGTACCCGGAAGGCTGATTCCAAGGTGCAAAGCCCTGGGGCTACCCGGCCACTGCGGTACTGGATCAAGCACTGATCTCAACGGTGCGAAACAGCCACCGAGGCATGGGCCATCCTCCGCCGCCATCCCCACGGTCCGGAGGTTGCTCAGCATTCAGTTACCCCATGTCTCGTGTGGAGTGTCTGAATCAGGGATTCAGGCCGTCCCGGTGCTGACCGAGTGCCTCGCCATGCGATAGCCCGTCGACGGATGCATCCATGCGTTCTTCCTCCCGACCGGGCCGGCTGGCGAGGATCAGCAGCACGCGCCCTTCGCAACCGGGCTCGCCGCGTTGGCGCAGCAGGGCTTCGAGCCAGATCCCGAATTCGGCGTGCGGAACGGGGCGGGTCGTGGCCGACCCGCGTCCCCTAGGGTCCGGTTCGTATGGACGTGCTCCCGTGATGGCTACCGGCCCGACGCATGTGGGGTTGGACGTCGGCACCCAGGGGATCCGGGCCGTGCTGATGGACGAACGGGGCGCCGTGGTCTCCCGCGCCCACCAGGCCCTAGCCCTCCCTCCTCCCGGCCCCGTTCAGGAACAGGACCCGGCCGCTTGGTGGGAGGGTGTGATCACCACATTGCGGAGCCTCGGGCCCGCCCGTGCCACGTCAAGGTCGTTGGCGGTGTCCTGCACATCGGGCACGTTGTGCATCCTGGACCGAGCGGGGGACGCTGTCGTGCCGGCCATGCTCTACTCGGACACACGGGGTTCTGGTCTCACCGACGTCGACGCCAGCTGGGCCGTGGCCAAGCTGGCCTGGCTCGCCGCAGAGGCACCATCGCTGCTCGAGCTGGGCCGGATGTTCACCACCCCCGGGGGCTACCTGACCGGTCGCCTGCTCGGACATACGGCACCGATTGACGAGACCCAGGCCCTGAAGCTCGGATACGACCCGGAGACCCGCGCATGGACGGAGCTGCCCGTGGGCCCCGACGCCCTCCCCGACGTCGTGCCGATGGGCACACTGCTGGGGACGATCGGTTCCGGAGCGGCCGCCGCCACCGGCCTCCCCACCGACCTCCGGTTGGTCGCCGGGATCACCGACGGCGTCGCCGCCCAGCTCGCCTGCCAGCCGTCACCGGGGAGCTGGGCGACGGCCGTGGGCACGACGATGGTGTGGAAGACCGTGGCCCTGCGGAACATCACCTCGGTGGCCGACGGCGTCTACAGCCACCGTGGGCCGGGAGGGTGGTGGCTTCCGGGAGCGGCGTCGAACGCCGGGGGCGGCATCCTTTCGACCTGGGCCAGCAACGCCCAGCTCGACGACCTCGCCCGCACCGTGTCGATCGAACCGCACGGCCAAGTGGCGTACCCGTCCACCGCCCGCGGCGAGCGCTTCCCGTTCGTCGACCTCGGGTTCGCGCCCTGGTCCGTCGAGGTCGGCACCTCCCCCGCAGACCGCTACAGGGCCGAACTGGTGGGGGCGGCCTTCGTCGAGCGCTGGGGATGCGAGCGGCTGGTCGAGCTCGGCTGCGATCAGCCGAGGTCCGTCGCGACCACCGGGGGAGCCACCCGGTCCCCCGTGTGGACGCAGCTGCGAGCCGACGTCCTGGAGGTCCCCCTCCGTGTCCCGGTAGAGCCCGGCTCGGCATTCGGGGCGGCCATCGTGGCGTCGGCGTCCGCCCTCGGCGGGGTTCTGGCCGCGGTGGACGCGTTGGTTACTTGGCGCTCCCACTTCCATCCCGAGCCCCGACGTGCGGACGCGTGGAGCGAGGACTACGACGTGTTCCGACAGCGGTGCCTGGCGCCACGCTGACCGTCAGGCTGGGGCGGCTCCGGCACCGGTGGGGAGCGCCGGGAAGTGCTCGGCCGCGTGCTCGACGAGGAAGTCCCACATGGCGGACGCCGGGGGGAGGGTGCGTCGGTCGGCCCGTCGGACCACCTGCCAGCGGCGCATGATCGGCAGGCCCTCGACGTCGAGTACGACGAGCCGGCCGTCGCCGATCTCGGCCGCGATGGTGTGCGCCGAGATCAGCGCCATCCCCAGCCCGGCGATCACCGCCTGCTTGATGGTCTCGTTGCTCGACATCTCCATGCCCCCGGGCGCCCGGATGCCGCGGTGCTGGAACAGCTCCTCGAAGACCTGGCGGGTGCCTGAGCCGCGCTCACGGATGAGGAAGGGGTGGCTGGCCAGCTCGGTCACGGCGATCCCCCTGCTCACGGTCAACGGGTGGCCCGGTGGGGCGATCACCACGTGGGGATGGTCACCGATCGCGGTGATCTCGAGGTCCAGCTCATCCGGGGGGCGGCCCATCATGACCAGGTCGACGTCACCGTGCTCGAGGAGCGCGATGGTCTCCTCGCGGTTGCCGATCTCGAGACGTACCTCGATGTCCGCGTGCGAGGTCCAGAACGAGGCGAGGATCTGCGGGGCGACGTACTTGGCGGTGCTGACCGCACCGAAAACCACCCGCCCGCCCGATCCGCTGGCGATGGCCTCGAGGGTTCGGGAGCAGCGGGCGACCTCGGCCTCGATGCGCGCCGTCGCCTCGGCCAGTTCGCGTCCGGCGTCGGTCGGGCGGAAGCCGTCGCCAGTGCGCTCCATGAGAGGCAGGCCCGTGCTCCGCTCGAGGAGGCGGAGCTGCTGGCTGACCGCCGGGGGGGTGACGTGCAGGACCTGGGCGGCAGCGG
>PLRX01000116.1 GCA_003164095.1 Acidimicrobiaceae bacterium
CCTTCTCCTCGGTGAAGAAGCCGAGTGACAGCCGCTGGAGATGGGCGAACACCTTGACCCGGAGGTCGTTCATGACCCAGGCGGCCAGGCGCCCTGTCGCCTGGACCTGGAACCGCTGGGCGATCGCGGTGATGACGATGAACACGAGGTAGGCCACGGCCATGGCCACCACGACCCCGAAGTCGAGGTGGCCCGGGGGCGTCATGCCGTTGTTGATGGCGTACTCGGTCAGCTTCGGGCCCACCTGGCCCGCCACGGAGATGACCACGACCAGCAGGCCGGCCAGGACGAGCATGCCGGGGTACTTGACCAGGAGGCTCCACAGCGTCAGGCGCTTCAGCTCGCCTTCGTCGGCGTTTTGCTCGAAGGTGAGCGTGGACTCCTCGTACTCCGGCTCGGAGGCGACCAGGCGGTCGACCCCCGCCTGCAGCTCGGACGGGATCCCGGCGAACGGAAGCCCCGGCGCCGAGGGCCGCCCGAAGCCACCTTGCGCGCCGCCCAGGCCACCACCACCGAATCCTCCGCCCCACGTCATCGGTCACCTTCCTCTTCCGCCTCGAACTCGGCGGCCTGGGCCAGGACCTCGGCATAGAGCGGTGTCGAGGACAGGAGTTCGGCATGTGTCCCGTCGGCCACCACCTTGTGCTGGTCGAGCAGCACGACCCGGTCGGCCAACGAGATGGTGGAGAGACGGTGGGCGATGATCAGGGTGGTCCGGCCCTCCATGGTGCCCCGCAGGCCGGCGTGGATGGTCTGCTCGACCTGGACGTCGATGGCGCTCGTGGCGTCGTCGAGGACCAGCACGGGCGGGTTGACGAGCAGGGTGCGGGCGATGGCGATGCGCTGGCGCTGACCACCGGACAGCGTGTAGCCCCGCTCGCCGACCACGGTGTCGTAGCCGTCGGCGAGCTGCGTGATGAACTCGTCGGCGCCGGCCGCCACAGCGGCGGCCACGATCTCCTGGCGGGTGGCGGACGGCTTGCCGTAGGCGATGTTGTCGTGCACCGACACCGAGAAGAGGAACGGCTCGTCGAGCACCACGCCCACGTTGGCCCGCAGGCTGGCCAGGGTCAGGTCGCGCACGTCGTGGCCGTCGAGTTCCACGGACCCGTGCTTCACGTCGTAGAACCGGGTCAGCAGTCGTGCCACGGTCGACTTGCCGGAGCCGGTCCGCCCCACGATGGCCACGGTCTGCCCGGGGGGTACGTGGAGGTCGAAGTCGGCCAGCACGAGCTCCTCGGCCTCCGCGTCGTAGGCGAAGTCGACGTGGCGGAAGCGCACGTCGCCCCGGCAGTCGACGAGGTCGACCGCGTCGGCCGAGTCGGTCACGGTGGGCTGCTCGTCCAGGATCTCGTAGATGCGGTCGGCCGAGGCCGCTGCCCGCTGTCCCATCATGATGAGCATCCCGAGCATCATGAAAGG
This sequence comes from Acidimicrobiaceae bacterium, assembly GCA_003164095.1. Taxonomy (GTDB): domain Bacteria; phylum Actinomycetota; class Acidimicrobiia; order Acidimicrobiales; family RAAP-2; genus Bog-756. Next base: position 1,423 of record PLRX01000116.1, read on the forward strand.
CGCCTGGAGCATCAGAAGGTAGGAGTTGAAGGCGAGGATGGCGCCGATGCCGAGCGACCCGTGGATGACCATGTAGCCACCGAAGAGCAGGACCAGCGCCAGGCCGAGCTGTGGCAGGTTCTGGACCATCGGGGTGAACCGGGCCCGCAGGTCGGCGTCCTTGATGTAGCCCCACTGCACCCGCTCGGCGGCCCCGGCCAACGACCGCAGCTGCTGCTCCTCGGCGGCGAAGGACTTGACCACCCGGACGCCGTTCACGTTCTCGTCGACGATGGTGGCCACGTCGGCCAGTCGGGCCTGGATGATCCAGGACACCGGGAACATCGACTTCCGCATGCGCACGCCCGTCCAGTAGACGAACGGCATCGTGGCCATGGCCACGAAGGCCAGGGGCACGTCGATCGAGAGCATGAACCCGAAGGCGACGACGGCCATGGAGCACTGGACCAGGATCAGCGGCGCGAAGGTCATGTACATCTGGACCGAGCGGATGTCGCTGTTGGCCCGTGAGATCAGCTGGCCCGACTGCACCCGGTCGTAGAACGAGAACGACATCTTCGTCAGGTGCTCGTAGATGATGTTCCGGAGGTCGTACTCGATGTCGTAGGCCGTCTCGAAGAGGAAGAGCCTGGCGATGTACCCGAGGATGCCGCCCACCACGCCGAGTCCCACGATCCACCACACGTAGTAGCTGAGCCCCACGGTGTGTTTCTCGATCGAGTTGGAGATCGCGTGGTTCAACAGGTTGGGGATCTGCACCTGCAGGATCAACCCGATGAACGACAGCGTGAGCGACGTGATGAAGATGCCCTTGTGGGCCCGCATGATCGGTAGGGCGCGCCGCAGCCAACTGAGCGACTTGTCCGGGTCGATCCCGGCCGGCGGGGCCTCGTTGCGGGCAACCTCGGCGATGGGCACGAACTCGGTGCCGGACTCTGCCGGGCCCGACGGCCGGGGACGGAGTGTGGGGGTCTTCACTTGCCCCACCTCGCCAGGCTGTAGGCCACGAACGCCCGGCGCCACGAGGCCAGGCCGCGGATGGCCTCCTCGGCGGCGACAGGATCGCCCATGGCACCGGCGATGCCGTGGAGGCGCTCGTCGATTGCGGCATCGGCCGCATCGAGCAGGCGGTGGCCCTCGGCGGTGAGGACGTGGTCGACACGACGGCGGTCGCCCTCGACCGGGTGCCGCTCCACCAGTCCCTTGGCCACCAGTCCGTCGACGACCGCGGTGATGGTGGGTGGGCGGACGGCCAGCCGTTCGGCCAGGTGCGACGAAGCCGCCGAGGACTCGTCGAGGAGCCCGAGGATCCGGTACTGGGACAGCGTCAGGTCGACGGTGCCGAGGCCGAGTTCGACCTGCTTGGCGAGCCAGGCCGCGGTGCGGCCCAACTTGCGGCGGTCGGCGTCGGGCGCGGCGGCGAGGGGGTGAGTTGCTTCGGCGGTCACATAGTTAGACTATCGAATGAAACCGGTAGGTCGATCACGCACCCTGTCGTCCCGGGTGAGGCGGGTGGGCGTCGAAGAACGCCAGCATCAGCTGCGTGGCGCTGATCGCCTCGGTGGTGGCGCCGAACGCGGCGGCCGACAGCACGACCGGTGACCCCGGCCAGGTGTGACCGCCGCCCACCACCGTGTAGAGCTCGACGGACGAGCCGGCCGCGCACCCCGACCACACCCGGCGCACGACGGCCCGCGCCGGCGTGCTGACTGCCGGTGTGGGGCGGCACCGGTCGAGCCGGGCCCACGCCTCCAGGTTCTGGAGCGCGCCGACCACCGGGAGGCCGGGCACCGAGCGGCCCGTCGCACCGGTGGCGTACGGGACGATGGAGTCGGCCGTGCCGTGGAAGGCCAGGACGGGCACGGGGCCGGGGCACGGTCGGAGCAGGTACTCGGCCGCGACGAGTCCGACCGCGGCGATGTGGTCGGCCGGGTCGCACGCGGCGATGGTGGCGAACTCCGACCCGAGCGAGATCCCGGCGGCGTAGATCCTCGACCGGTCCACGGAGTACCGGGACCCGAGGTCGCGCTCCAGGGCCGCCACCAGGCGTTGATCCGCGGTCGGCGTGCCGGGTGCGGCGAGGTCCCAGTCTCCGCCGAGGGCATCCGGCGTGGCCACCAGGTAGCCCGCGGCGGCACCGGCGGCGGGCAGTCCCGAGTAGGCCGACTGTTGCACGGCGTTCGACCCGCTGCCGTGGAAGAGCAGGATCAGGGGCGTGGGCCGCTCCGGCCGGTACGTGGTGGGAACGGCCAGTCGGTAGGTGCGGAGGGTCCCATCGACCGTGATCGTCTGGGCGACGTCACCGAACTCGGCGGTGCCGGTGGGCCCGGGCACGGGTGCCCGTCCGCACCCCGCACTCGGCGTCGCGACAGGGGTCGCGTCCGTGCCGGCCCGGGTCGCGGAGGTGGTCTGCGCACAGGCACCGAGGACGGAGCCGACCAGTGCCAGCAGTGTCAGGACGGCGGCCCAGCGGCCGGGGGGTCCGGCTACGAGTAGATCCCCGAGGTGCCTATGTTCAGGCCGTCGGCCGAACGTGAACGGTGGACGGCCTGGATCTCGCTGAACTCGGAGAGGCCCCAGGGGCCGTTCTCCACGCCGATACCACTCCACTTGAACCCGCCGAACGGCTGGGCCGGCCCCAACGCTAGGTGGGTGTTCACCCACGCCGTGCCGCACTCGAGCTGTCCGGCCACCTCGGCGGCCCGGTCCTCGTCCGCGCCCCACACCGAGCCCGACAGCCCGAAGTGGGTGGCGTTGGCCCGTTCCACGACCTCGTCGAGGTTCCGGTACGGGATGACCGGCAGCGCAGGTCCGAACTGCTCCTCGTCGACGATCCGGGTGCCGTCGTTGATGTCGGTCAGGATGGTCGGCTCGAAGAAGTAGCCGGCGCCGTCCCGGGCGGCCCCGCCCGTGGTGGCGGTGGCACCGTGGGACAGCGCGTCGGACACGAGCTCCTTGACCCGGGCGAACTGCGGGGCGTTGTTGATCGGGCCCAGCTTGGTGCCGGGCACGGTGCCATCACCCACCGGCACGGCCGCCGCCTCGGCGGTCAGGCCCTCGAGGACGTCGCCATAGATGGCCTCGGGCACATAGACCCGCTTGATGGCCGAGCAGACCTGGCCGTTGTTGTTGAACGCCGCGGCGAAGATCGCATGACTCACCTTGGCGGGGTCGGCGTCATCGAGGACGATGGCGGGATCGTTGCCGCCGAGCTCCAGCGTCACCCGCTTGAGGTCGGGGGCCGCGGACTGGGCCACCAGCTTGCCGGTGGCGGTGGACCCGGTGAAGCTGATCTTGCGCGGTACCGGGTGGCTGGTCATCCAGGCGCCCAGCTCGTCACCCCCGCTCACCACGTTGATCACCCCGGGCGGCACGACGTCGCGGAGGAGCTCGACGACCTTGAGCGTCGACAACGGTGTGAAGGGCGACGGCTTGAGCACCAGCGTGTTGCCGGCCACCAACGCCGGGGCGATCTTCCAGAATCCCAGCAGTACCGGGAAGTTCCACGGGGTGATGGCGGCCACCACACCGATCGGCCGGCGGACGACCTCGACGTAGGCGTCGGCGTCGTCCTGGATGACCTGGGGAGGGGTCTCGAGGTTGGCGAAGTACTGGCACCACATGCCGGAGGCGAAGACCTCCATGGCCGCCTGGTCGAGCGGCTTGCCCTGCTCGGCGGTCAGGATCGGTGCCACCTCCTCGGCGGAGGCGAAGAGCACGTCGGCGATCTTGAGCACCGTCTCCCGGCGTGCCGCCTCGTCGAGCTTCCAGTCCCGGTGGGCCTTGGCGGCGGAGTCGAAGGCGGCATCGAGCTGATCCCGGGTGCACTCCGGCGCGTGGGCGAAGACCTCGCCGTTGGCCGGGTTCACCACCCCGAACGAGTCGACTGCCGGCACCGAGTCGCCGCCGATGGTCATGACGAAATCGGACATGGTGATCCCCCTGGGGTCCGGTGGTTCCTCCGCGCGAAGTTACACCTGTGTCCGACTCGTGTCTCGGGCGTGCCGTTCGCCGGCCGACAACAGGTGTGGCGTCACCGACCGGTCCAGGGATGCGGCCGGGCTCAGACCGGGACGGACTCCTGCTCCTCCTCGGCGGGCGGCGTGGTCGCGGGCCCGCCCGTCGGCAGAGTGGGATCGACCGTCACGTGGGGCAGCCAATCGAGCCACTTCGGGAACCACCAGTTCGACTTGCCGAGCAGGATCATGACCGAGGGCACGACGGCCATCCGGATGATGACGGCGTCGACGAGGATGCCGCCCGCCAGGCCCAGGCCGAACTCCTTGATGACCCGGATCCCGCCCAGGATGAAGGCCCCGAACACCAGGATCATGATGAGCGCGGCGGCCGTGATCGTCTTTCCGGTGGCGGCCAGGCCGTTGCGCACGGCGGTGCGGTTGTCGCCGCACTTGAAGTACTCCTCCTGGATCCGTGTGATGAGGAAGACCTCGTAGTCCATCGACAACCCGAAGAGGATGGCGAACATCATCACGGGCAGGAAGGCCTCGATCGGCCCGGTCTGGTCCACCTGGAACACCGAGCCGGCCCAGCCCCACTGGAACACCGCCACGAGGATGCCGAAGGCGGCGCCGATGGACAGCAGGTTCATGATTGCGGCAGTGAGAGGGATCACCAGGCTGCGGAACACGATGGCCAGGAGGCAGAACGAGAGCAGGACCACCAGGCCGATGAAGAGCGGCAGCTTCGAAGTGAGCACCTTGGCGAAGTCGGCGAAGATCGCCGTCGTCCCACCCACGTACACGGTGACCCCGGTGCCCGACGTCAACTCGGGGATGGTCGTCTGGCGGAGTCTGTTGATGAGGTCGTTCGTGTCCGACGACTGTGGCGAGGTGGACGGGTAGACGTTGATGAGCGCCACCTGCCGCCCGTCGTGCGCCGGGAGCGTGACAGGGGGCACTACGGCGGCGACACCCGGCTGGGCGCGCACGGCCGTGGCCAGCTTGTCCAGGGTCTGGGTGTCGACCTGGCCCTTCTGTTCGGCCACCAGCTGCAGCGGACCGTTGAAGCCTGGACCGAAGCCCGCCGACAGCTGGTCGTAGGCCTGGCGGGTCGTCGTGTACGTCGGGTCGTTGCCCTGGTCGGAAGTGCCCAGTCGTAGCGAAAAGAACGGCATGGCCACGAGGACCACCACGATGAGGGCCACGATGGCCGGCACGATCGGCTGCCGCTGGATGAAGTCCGCCCAGCGGGGCCAGAACCCCTTGGTGCCGGAACCGACGATGCGGGGGCCGTTGGCGGCCAGGTCCTTCTTCTGCTTTCGGCTGAGCACCCGGGGCCCGATGAAGCTCAGCATGGCGGGGAGCAGGGTGAGGGCGGCGATCATGGTGAACGACACACCGATGGCGGCGGCGATGGCCAGGCCGTAGAGGAACGACACGCCCAGGGCGAACATGCCGAGCAGGGCGATGCAGACGATGATCCCGGCGAACAGCACGGCGCGGCCCGAGGTGTTGACGGCGGTGACGATCGACGTCTCGACGTCATTGCCGGCAAGGAGCCCCTGTCGGTGACGGGTCACGATGAAGAGGGCGTAGTCGACGCCGACGCCGAGGCCGATGAGCAGGACCAGCTCGGTCGAGAACACGGGCATCTTGAGCACGTGGCTGAGGAGCCCGATCACGCCGATGGCCGTGCCGAGGGAGGCCATGGCCGACAGGATGGGCAGGAGCATGGCGAAGACGGAGCCGAAGACGAGCAGGAGCACGAGGGCCGCCAGCAGCACGCCGAGGCCGGTGCCGCCGAAGGACTGGCGGTCGGCCTGCTCGGCGATCTGTCCGGACACGGCCACCTGGAGGTGGGGGCCCTGGGCCGAGAGCGCGGCGTTGACGAACGCCTTGGACTGGGTGACGTCCACGTTCTGGCCCTGGACGTCGAAAGTGACGTTGATGAACGCTGTGTGGCCGTTGGCGCTCACCTGGGTGGGCCCGGGCAGGACGGTGACCGTCTGGCCCGACGTGGCTCCCGGTAGCTCGGTCGGCGTGGTGGCGAACGGTGACTGCAGGGTGGTGACGTGGGGGATGGCGGCCACCTTGGTGAGCATGGTGTCGACCGAGCTCTGGACCTCCGGAGAGGTCACGGAGGTCCCGTCGGTGGTGTGGAGCACGATGCGCTCCTGGTCGCCGGCCTGCTTCGGCGCCGCAGCCTGGAGTAGTTGGACTGCCTCGGTCGACTCGGTGTGGGGCAGCGAGAAGTTGTTCGAGTACGCGGTGCCGATGCCGTTGGAGAGCACCGACATGCCGACGAGCGCGGCGATCCACAGCAGGGCCACGACGAGACGGTGTCGGACGCACCAGGTGGCGAGGGACTTCATGGGGGAGGGGCTCCTGTTCTGGGTGGACGGGCCAGGCAGCCGACGGCCGCCCCGGGGGGAGGCGGCGACCGCACCACGGTGGCGGGCACGGTCCGTACGGCTGGATTTCCCTCTATTGTCGCCCATCCGGCGCCCGACCTTGAACCCCCGTGGCGGGGGCACCCCCCGTGGCGACGGGCCAAGATAGGTACATGGACTCCACCGCACGTCTGGTCGCCCTCGAGGGGTCGTTCAATTTCCGGGACCTCGGGGGCTACGCCACGGGGGACGGCCGGACCGTCCGGTGGGGCCGTCTCTACCGGAGCGACGCCCTCCACGAGCTGACGCCCGCCGACGTGGCCCACCTCCGGGCGTTGGGTCTGCGGACCGTGGTGGACCTGCGGACCGAGCGCGAGCTGGACCGCTCCGGACGGGGGCCGCTCGAGCCCGAGGGGATCGCCTTCCATCACCTGGCGGTGGTGAAGGAGGGCGTGCGGGGCGACGGGACGGCCGAAGGCGCGGCCGGCCGCGAGGCGGTGGGGGCCCCCGCCCCGGTGGGCGACGACCTGGCCGAGCGCTACCTCTGGTACCTGGACGTGGGCGGCGATGCCATCGCCGGTGCACTCACCCTGTTCGGTGGTGCAGAGCACTACCCGCTCGTCTTCCACTGTGCGGCGGGCAAGGACCGGACCGGCGTACTCGCCGCTCTGGTGCTCGGGATCCTCGGCGTCGACCGGGACACCATCGTCGCCGACTACGTCATCACCGCCGAGCGGATCCGACTGATCCTGGATCGCTGGCGTGCCGAGCCGGGGTTCGCCGAGCGGATGGCCAAGGTCCCGCCGTCCCGGTTCAGTGTGGAGGCCGCGACCATGGTCGGTTTCCTCGACGGGCTGCAGACCAGGTACGGCGGGGCCAGGTCCTGGGCGCTGGGCGCTGGCGTGGAGGCGGCCACCCTCGACCGGATGTCGGACCTGCTCGTCGGGCCACCCTCCTGAGCGGCTCCGGGGTCCATGCCGACGCAGGTGGGGGACGACCGCCTGGCAGCACGCGCCCCTAGGATGGGCCCATGACAGGGTCGATCCTCGAATCGCTGGCGTTGGGTATGGTCCTGGTCGCCGGGCTGCTGATGCTCACCGTGGCGACGGGTGGCTTCCTGCTCTGGCGGTACGCCCGGCGCAAGCTGCGGGCCTTCCGCTCCCACGGCGCCGTGGTCGGCGCCGGCGCACTGTGGGACATGGCCGCTTCCAACCGCTGGAACCGTGCCGGTGCCGAGGTGACGGCCGCCGAATTGGCACAGTGGTCCTCGGCCCGCGTGGCCAAGGAGATGTGGCGGTCGGTCGACCGGGCCACCACCGCGGTGCGGGCGGCTGACGACCTGGGTGGGCCGACCGCCGAGCTGCCGTCGCTCTGCCGTCGGCTGCAGGCCGCAGCCGTCGACATCGACAAGGTCCTGCGCGTCGATCCGGCGGCACCCGTGCCCGGACCTGTGGGCGAGCAGGTGCTCGAGGTCATCCGTGCGGCCACCGACGTCCAGCAGGCCGCCGTCACCTCGGCGGGCGAGGCCAGCGCGCAGCGCCTGGCCGACCTGACCCAGGACGCCGGCCACGAACTCACGCTCCTCGATGCGGGCCTCGCCTCGATGCGGTCCACGGGACGCCCCGGCCTCAACCCCTGAGCCTGCGCTCCGGGAGAGCGGGGGCGCCGGCTCCTGTCAGGTCAGAGCTCGGAGGCGACGGCGTCGGCCAGGACGACGAGCCCCTCGTCGAGCAGCTCCGGTGTGATCACCAAGGGCGGCAGGAGCCGGATGACGTTGCCGTAGCTGCCACACGACAGGGTCACCACGCCGGACCGGTGGCACGCGGCGACGATGCGCTTGGCCGCATCCGGGTCCGGCTCCTTGGTGCCGGGGCGCACGAGCTCGATGGCCTGCATGGCCCCACGGCCGCGGATGTCGCCGATGCCGGGGTGGTCCACCTGCATCGTGCTGAAGCGCTCCGTCACGGTGGCAGCGATCGCCCGTGCGGCACCGGCCAGGTCGTGGTCGATCATCGTGCGGATGGAGGCGAGCGCGGCCACACACGACACCGGGTTGCCGCCGTAGGTGCCACCGAGGCCACCGACGTGCACGCCGTCCATCAGTTCGGCCCGACCGGTCACCGCGGCGAGCGGCATGCCGCCGGCCATGGCCTTGGCCGTCGTGATCAGGTCGGGCACCACTCCCTCGTCGTCACAGGCGAACCAGTCGCCCGTGCGGCAGAAGCCGGTCTGGATCTCGTCGGCGATGAACACCACGCCGTTGTCCCGGCACCACGCGGCGATGGCCGGCAGGAACCCCGGAGCGGGAACGATGAAGCCACCCTCGCCCTGGATCGGCTCGATCAGCACGCAGGCCGCATTCTCCACCCCGACCTGGCGCTCCATCTGCTCGATGGCCCGCGCCGCCGCCTCCTCGCCGGTCATGCCCTCGGGATCGCGGTAGGGATAGGACATGGCCACCCGGTAGACCTCGGGGGCGAAGGGGCCGAACCGGTTGCGGTACGGCATGTTCTTGGCTGTCAGCGCCATGGTCAGGTTGGTGCGGCCGTGGTAGGCGTGGTCGAACGCGATGACGCCGTCGCGCCCCGTGGCGTGGCGGGCGATCTTCACGGCGTTCTCCACCGCCTCGGCGCCCGAGTTGAAGAGGGCCGACCGCTTCTCGTGTTCGCCCGGGGTGCGGGCGTTGAGCTCCTCGCAGACGGCCACGTACTGCTCGTAGGGACTGACCATGAAGCAGGTGTGGGTGAACCTGGCGACCTGGTCCCGGACGGCATGGACGACCGCCGGGTCGGCGTGCCCGACGCTGACGACGGCGATCCCGGAGCCGAGGTCGATGAGCGAGTTGCCGTCGACGTCGACGAGGATCGCCCCCTCGGCGCGGTCGATGTAGAGCGGGAAGACCGAGCTGACACCGGGCGCGACGGCAGCCTGGCGACGGGCGTCCAGCTCCTTCGACCTCGGGCCGGGAAGTTCGGTGACGATACGACGTGATTGGTTGATCCGGGGCTGGTTCACGACGGTAAGCGTAGTGGAGCGCCCCTGGACCGCGCAGGGCCGCGGCCGCCCTTCGGGCCGGTCAGGCTCCGAAGTTCCAGCCCTCGCCCGTCTCGAAGTGGTGGACGATGTTCTTGGCCATGAGGATCTTGTGGACCTCGTCCGGACCGTCGGCAATCCGCAGGACCCGCGCCGTCAGGTACATGCCGGCGAGCGGCAGGTCGTTGCTCACCCCGGCGCCGCCCCACACCTGGATGGCGCGGTCGACGACCCGGTGGAAGGCGGCCGGAACGAAGACCTTGATGGCGCTGATGGCCGTCCGCAGGTCGGGTGAGCCCGCCGCCACCTTCTGGGCGGCGTCGATCGTCATGAGGCGTGCGGACTGCACGTCCATGTACGACTCGGCGATGAATCCCTGGACGAACTGCTTGTCCTTCAGCAGGCCCCCGTGGACCTCGCGTGTGAGTGACCGCTCCACCATCAGGTCGAAGGCCCGCCACATCTGGCCGACCGAGTTCATGCAGTGGTAGACCCGGCCCGCCCCGAGCCGGTCCTGGGCCGCCTGGTGCCCCTCGCCGACCCGGCCGAGCGTGTTCTCGACGGGCACCCTGACGTCTTCGTAGCGGATCTCGCAGTGGTCTGACGTGTCGTGCCCGAAGATGCCGATGCCCCGGACGATGCGCACGCCCCGGGTCGCGGTCGGCACGATGATCTGGGTCATCTGGCCCGTTGCGCCGAGCTCGCCCGAGGGGTCGTTCGCCCGGCACATGACGATGAAGAAGTCGGCGTCGATGCCGTTCGAGGTGAACCACTTATGGCCGTTGATGACCCACTCGTCGCCCTCGCGGACCGCCTCGGTGGCGATGGAGCGCGGGTCCGACCCGGCATGGTCGCGCTCGGTCATGGAGAAGCCCGACTGCATCTCGCCCTCGATGAGCGGCAGCAGCCACTTCCGCTTCTGCTCCTCGGTCCCGTACTTCACCAGCACGCTCGCGTTGCCGGAGTTGGGCGCGGCGATGCCGAACAGGGCGCTGGCACCGACCGCGTAGGAGAGGATCTCGTACATGTAGGCGAGCTCGAGGAAGTCGAGCCCCATCCCGCCGTGCTCCTCGGGGAGATGGGGGGCCCACAGGCCGGCCTCGTTCACCTTGGCCTTGATCTCCTCGCGCAGCTCGATGCTGCGGTGGCGGGCGCGCTCGCGCTCGTCCCCGTCGAGTTCACCCGAGCGCTGGGTCCGCCACAGCGCCTCTTCGTTCGGGAGGATCTCGGCGTTGATCAGGGCGGCCGTCCGGAGCCGTACGTCATTGACGGCCGGGTCGAGGCCCGGGATCGGGGTCACGGTGATCGCCACGGGGGACTCCTTCGTGGGGCGTTGGATGGTCGGTCCTCATCATCACTGAGCCGCACGGCCGTGAAACGGGCCGAAAGTCCCGATCCTGGCGAAGTCACCCTTCCCGGGCGCTACTGTGCGCGGCATGCCACCCATCCCATTCACCTACGGTCCGCTGACCCTCGACCGCCCCACCCGCAACGAGGCTGCCGTCCTGGGCGCGCGCAGCTTCTACGACGACCCGTTCTTCATCCATCTGTCAGCCGAGCCGATGCTGCGGGCCCGGGGACTCGCCCTGTACATGCGGAGCCACCTGGCGGCTCTGCGGGACACGGCGGTGGCCACGGGCGCACGTGACCGTGCGGGCAACCTGGTCGGCATCTGTGTGTGGCAGAAGCCGGGGACCTACCCGCTCCCCGTGACCGCCCAGGTGGGCGAGATGGTGGGGGCGCTGCGCGCGCTCATCCCCCGGCCGCCGGCACTGGTGACAGGCTTCCGGTACACGATGGCCGTCGAGAAGGCCCGGCCCCGCGAGGACCACTGGTACCTGTGCCTGCTGGCCGCCGACCCGATGGCCTGGCGACGCGGCATCGGCACCGCCCTGCTGGAGCCGGGTCTCGCCACGGTCGACGGGGACGGGCTGCCCGCCTATCTCGAGACCCAGAAGGAGGCGAACGTCGCCTACTACCGGCGGTTCGGCTTCGAGGAGACGGCCCGGCTCACGCCCAGCCCGGGTGGCCCGGCCCTGTTCACCATGACCCGTCCGGTCCGCTAGGACCTCGACCGAGAGGCGCCGGTCAGCGCGGTGCCGTCCGTCACGGTCCACCTCGAAGGCGGGCCGTGACGGTGCAGCGGGTCACTTGCTCGGTGCCGTGAGGTCGTAGACGGTCACGCCGTCCACGGTCTTGGCGGTGTAGTGGGAGCTCACCCAGGTGGCGATCGCAGACGAGTGCGAGGTGGACGAGTTGCCGCCAGGAGCACCACCACCACCGCTGAAGTAGTAGTGGATCTTGCCCTCGGCGACGTACTGCTCGAACTGGGCCAGGGTGGGCGCCGGGTCAGTGCCGTTGAAGCCGCCGATCGCCATGACCGGGTCGTCGGTCGCAAGCTGGTAGCCGGCCGCCGAGTTCGCCCCGGTGGTGGCGGCGACCCAGGTGTACCCGGACGCGTCGGCCTCGAGCAAGGCGACGAGTTGCTTGCCCGGGGTCGAGGCGTTGAGGAGTCCACCGGCGCCCCCGACCCCGCCACCGCGTGCGAACGCACCGCCGAATCCGCCGGGCCGGGTGAACGTGCCGGTACCGGTGCCGCCGCCGAATCCGGTGGGTGGCGTGCCGCCACCCGGGAAGCCGCCCGTGCCGGTGCCGCCACCCGGGAAGCCGCCCGTGCCGGTGCCGCCGCCGGGGAACCCGCCTCGTGTGCCGCCACCCGGGAAGCCACCGAATCCGCCCCGGCCGCCGCCTCCTCCGGGACCGAATCCGCCGCCCTGGACGGTGGGACCGGCCGACGGGATCGAGCCCGCATGCGGGGTCGAGGCGGTGTCGACGGCGTAGGCGGCCGGGCCGGCGATGATCGCCGCGATGCCCAGGCCGGTGATGCCGGCGGCCAGCACGCCACGTGCCCGGGGGGACACGGCGATCCCGACGATGGCCAGTACGCCGGCGGCGAGGATCGCCCACCGGAGTGCCGGGTACCACTGCGGACTCCAGCCCAGCAGGACGAAGGCCCAGGCGGCGGTGGCACCGATGGCCAGGCAGAGGGCGATCCGCGGGAACAACTCGACCCGGCGCTTCCACAGGAACGTCGCACCCATGCCCACCAGGGCGCCCACGGCCGGCGCCAGGACGATGGTGTAGTACGGGTGGATGATGCCCTGGGCGTAGCTCAGGATGAGACCGGTGAGCAGCAGCCAGCCACCGAACAGCAGGAAGCCGGCTCGGGTCCGGTCGGTGCGCGGCGCCTGACGGGTCATCCAGAGTGCGGCCACGAGGCCGATGAGGGCGCCGGGGACGAGCCACGAGATCTGTCCGCCGAAGGACTTGAGGAACAGCCGGTCCCAACCGGTCGGCCCCCACATCGAGCCGGCCGTCCCTCCTCCGCCGACGCTTCCCGTCTCACTACCGCTCAGGCGACCGATGCCGTTGTAGCCGAAGATGAGATTGAGGATGTTGTTGTTCGTCGAGCCTCCGACATACGGCCGGTCGGCGGCGGGGGTGAGCACGACGGCTGCCACCCACCATCCGGCGGCCACCACCAGTGCGACGCCGCACCAGATGAGTTGGACGATGCGTCGGCCGAGCTTGGGTGGTCCGGCCAGCAGGTACACGAGGGCCAGGACCGGCATGAGGATGAAGGCCTGGAGCATCTTGGTGATGAAGCCGAATCCGATGAGGGTCCCGGCGAGCACGAGCCACTTGGTCCGGCCGGCCTCGACGGCGCGGATCGTCGCATAGGCCGCACCGGTCAGGAGCAGGGTGAGCAGGGCGTCCGGATTGTTGAAGCGGAACATCAGGGTGGCCACCGGCGTGGTGGCCATGACGGCACCGGCCAGGAGCGCCGCCCCGGGCGAGAACCAGCGGCGCACGCACAGGTAGAGGAGCCCGACGGTGGCCACGCCCTCGAGGGCCTGGGGGACCAGGACGCTCCACGAATTGAGCCCGAAGATCCGTGCCGACAGCTCCATCACCCACAACGCGGCGGGCGGCTTGTCCACCGTGATGAAGTTGGACGAGTCGAACGAGCCGAAGAAGAAGGCCTTCCAGCTCTTCGTGCCGGCCTGGACGGCGGCCGAGTAGAAGCTGTTGGCCCACCCGGAGGCGCCGAGTCCCCACACGTAGAGGACGGCGGTGCCGAGGAGCAGGACCAGGAGCGCGGGGCGCACCCAGGCCGGGTCCTCGGGTCGGCCACGTACGAAGCGGTGCCCGACACCGGGACGGGGTGTCTGCGCCCCGGGCTCCTCGTGGGCGGGTGCGTCAGGTGCCGGCGGGAGGTCCGCCGCCGGCACCCGTGCGTAGACGTCCCAGCCCGGACCGTCCACCAGTGCGGTGGGCGCCCCGTTCGGGACGGTGTGGTCGTCGGGTGTCCGGAGGTCGGTCATCGGGTGGTCCTCGTGGGGATGCGGTCGGAGTCGAACGGGGCGGACAGGCGGGCCGGGGTGTCGGGCAAGGAGGCCGGGCGGGCGGGGTCGTCGGCGGCGCCCAGGTGGGTGCCGAAGCGGGGGCGGAAGATCCAGGTGCGCAGGATGGCGAACCGGAAGGCGGCCGCCACCAGGTTGGCGAGCGTGACCGCCATCAGCTCGGGTGCGAGTGCATCGAGGCCCAGGGCGCGGGTCGCGGCCAGCGCCGCGGTGGTGAAGCCGAGGCTCACGCCGAGGAGGGCCGCTCCGACCCCCATCCGGCGCGCCCGGTCGAGGCCGTGGCGTGCGCTGTCGGCCATGCCGCGGTGGGCGGCGGTGTTGCCGAGTCCGCAGGCGACGATGGCGACCGCGTTGGCCGCGTAGCCGCCGATCCAGGGCTCGAGGAGGGCGAAGAGGGCGACGTAGGCGAGTGTGCTGACGATGCCGACCCCTGCGAAGCGGAGCAGCTCGTCGGCGAACACCTCGTCGACGACCCGGTCTGACCCGTCGGTGTCCCGCGCCCGGGTCGGGACAGGCGCACCGGTGGTCGTGGGCGACGTGTGGCCGAGCGAGGCGGGAAGTGACCGGCGGGCGTCTGCGGCCCGCCGACGGGCGGTCGGGCCCGACATGCGGGCCACGCCGCACAGGTCGAGCCAGGCGGTGTGGGCGATGGCCACCCGGGAGTCGAGGTCGTCGACCCAGTCGACCGGGACCTCGTGGATGCGCAGCCCGAGGCGCTGGGCGGTGACGAGGACCTCGGTGTCGAAGAACCACCCCTGGTCCTCGACCAGGGGAAGAACGACCTCGACGGCCTCACGGCGCAGGGCCTTGAAGCCGCACTGGGCGTCGGAGCACGACACGCCGAGCGCTGTCCGCAACAACAGGTTGTAGGAGCGGGAGATGATCTCCCGGCGTGCGCCCCGCACCACGTGGGCACCGGGGGCGAGACGGGTCCCGATGGCCACGTCGCTGTGGCCGGTCAGCAGGGGTGCCACCAGGGGGAGGAGTGCCTCGAGCCCGGTGGCGAGGTCGACGTCCATGTAGGCGACGACGGGGGACCGGCTCGCCGACCAGGCCGCCCGCAGCGCCCGCCCGCGACCCTTCTGGTCGAGGTGGAGGGCCTTGACGCCGGGCAGGCTGGCGGCGAGGCCGGTGGCGATGGTCCAGGTGTCGTCCGTGCTCGCGTTGTCGGCGATGGTCACGACGGTGGTCAGGGGGAAGGACCGGTCGAGGAAGGACCGGAGCGAGGTGATGCTGGCGGCCAGCTGCTGCGCCTCGTTGTGGACGGGCACGACGATCTCCAGCTGGGGCACCGCATCGACGTGGTCGCCGTCGGTCGGGGGGAGGGACGGTTCGCTCATGGGGCCACTCTCCGCCCCAGTGATGCAGCCTGCGTGGGAGCTACCTGAGTGCCACCTGTGAATCAGAGAGCGTTCAGGCAGGGTCCGCAGCCGGTCCGCCGTCCGGGGTGGTGCCACGTTCGGCGCCCTGTCCGGCCAGCGCAGTCGCGGCCGGGGAGCCCCCGGCCGGCAGTGGGGTGGCCGGGGTGGTCGGCGGGACGGCGGGCAGGCGCACGGTGAACGTCGTGCCGCGGTCCTGCGCGCTCGCTGCCGTGACCGTGCCTCCGTGGGCGGCCACGATGGCCGACACGATGGACAGCCCGAGCCCGGCGCCACCGTGGAGGCGCGACCGGCTCGGGTCGGACCGGTAGAACCGCTCGAACGCATGGGCCACCTGGTCGGGGGTCATGCCCGGGCCGTCGTCGGCCACGACGATGACCGCGCCGTCCCCGTCGGGCTCGACCGAGACGTGGGCGGTCGTGCCTGCGGGCGTGTGGGACCGCACGTTGCCCAGGAGGTTGTCGACGACCTGCCGGAGGCTGGTGGCATCCCCGGTCACCTCGATCGGACGGGGCGCCGAGAACGTGACCGGCCAGGCCGGTCCCACGGCCGTCGACGTCTGGACGGCCTGGCCGCAGAGCGCCGTCAGGTCGACGGGGTGGAGCTCCATGGGACGACCCTCGTCGAGTCGCGCCAGGAGCAGGAGGTCGGCGACGAGGTGCTCCATCCTCCCGGTCTCGGACTGGATCCCGACCATCAGACGCTCGAGGTCCCCCTTGTGCTCGGAGGCGCCACGCCCGAACAGCTCGGCATAGGCGCTGATGGCGGCGATCGGGGTGCGCAGCTCGTGCGAGGCATCGCCCACGAACCGGCGCAGCCGTGCGTCGGACTCGCGCAGGCGCTCTTCGGAGGCCACACGGGCCCGGAACGCTCCTTCGATGCGGCCCAGCATGATGTTGAGGGTGCGGGCGAGTCGCCCGACCTCGGTCCTGTCGTCCTCCCCCGGCACCCGCTCGGTCAGGTTGCCCTCGGCGATCGACTCGGCCGCCGTCTCCATGTCCCGGAGCGGCCGCAGGCCGATGCGCACCAGCCAGTACCCGGCGGCGACCGCGATGAGCACGGCACCCGCCGTCACGATGAGCTCGATCTCGCGCAACTGGTTCAGGGTGCTCTCGATGTCGTTCAGCGGTTGGGCCAGTACCAGGATGTCCCCGTTGGCCACCGTCGAGGCCCGCACCCGCAGGGTCGGTCCCCCCAGAGGCATCGAGGCTGCATCGAAGAAGGCGACCTGGGTGCCGTCGGACGCCGTCGTGAATCCCGTGATCGGGCCGGTGATGACCGGCGTGTAGGCCTTGCCGTTGACGTAGACGGGGCAGCTGCTGTCGGGCACGAGGGTGCCCGACGTCGTGCGCAGCTCGACCGCCTGGGTCTGGAACGCATTCGACGCGCCTCCGTCGTGGCCGTCCCCGGCACCCTGGGGAGGTGCGGGAAGGGCCTGGTTGGGTCCACCGAAACAGGGGTAGCCACGCCCCGAGTCGACCGCCTGCTCGTAGTCCGGGTGCACGGCGGTGAGCTGCTGGTCAATCCGCTGGTAGAGGAAGGACTGCAGGGCGGAGTAGGTGACGATGTCGGCGATCGCCAGCGCCACGAGGGCGATGACGCCGATGGCGACGAGCAGACGCGTCCGCAGCGACATCCTCAGGCCTGCACGGACTCGCGCAGGGCGTACCCCACCAGTCGGACGGTGTGGATGACCGGGGGACCGGCCACCTCCAGCTTCTTGCGAAGGTAGCTGACGTACGTCTCCACGACGTTGCCGTCGCCACCGAAGTCGTAGTGCCAGACGTGGTCGAGTATCTGGGACTTCGAGAGCACGTGCTTCGGGTTGAGTAGGAAGAAGCGGAGCAGATTGAACTCGGTTGCGGTCAGCGGGATGACCTGGCCGGCGCGCGTCACCTCGTGGGTGTTCTCGTCCATCTCGATGTCGGCGAACCGCAGGATCCCGGTGTCCTGGTCCTCGGCGCCGACACGGCGCAGGATGGCGTGCACGCGTGCCACGACCTCAGCGAGGGCGAACGGCTTGGTGACGTAGTCGTCACCACCGACGGTGAGCCCGGCCACCTTGTCCTCGACGGCGTCCCGCGCCGTCAGGAAGAGGATGGGCACGCGGATCCCGTCCTGGCGCAGTCTGCGCGTCACCTCGATGCCGTCGAGGTCGGGCAGCATCACATCGAGCACGATGAGGTCGGGCGGGTCCTCCTGGGCCGAGGACAGTGCCGTACGCCCGTTGACCGCCTCGGTCACCTCGAACCCCTCGTAGCGGAGGGAGGTGGCGACGGCGTCGATGATCGACGGCTCGTCGTCCACGACCAGGATGCGTTGGTTGCGGGTTGGCTCCACGGGATCTCCTCCGGACGCCGCAGCGCCCGTTTCCTGCCTCGTCGTACCGGGGTGATGCCGTAGAGCATCGCACCGTGGTCTGGAGCGCTGGTGTGACCCGGCTGTGGGCCAGCTGTGAGCGCCGGACCATCCGATCCGGGGCCATCGGGTCGCCGTCGGCGGAGCTCCGGCATTCACAGCAGACGCTCAGGTGGCGTCAAGGGGGCTCTGCGGGCAGCCATGTGTGATTGACCCGTAGACCGCAGCCCGGCCCACCGGCCGGCCCCACGATTGAAAGGTGCAGCCATGGCCCTCCCGCCCGATCAGCGCCACGCGAACGACGCCGTCCGCTCACGGGACGCCGCCCTCGTCCGCATTCGTCGCGCGACGGTGGCGATGGGACTGACCGCCACGGTGGCAGCGGCCGGTATCGGCGTCGCCGTGGCCGGAGCGTCCACCCACCACACATCGACGACCACGACCACCGGAACCACCGGCTCGACCACGACGTCGACCAACTCGACCACGACGGCGTCCTCGCCGTCCGGCTCGGCCTCGACAGGGTCGACCGCGGCCGCCACTTCGACGCCGACGACCACCCCGGCCGCCTCGACCACCTCGGGGCAGTCATGAGCGCCCCGACGAGGTTGCGGGCCCAGCCGGCCGTGCGGTCGATGCAGGCCATCGGCACCACGGCCACGGTCGTGGTCGACGACGCTGCCGCAGCCGACGAGGCACTCGGGCTCCTGGCCGACGACCTCCGGGCCCTCGACGAGGCGTGCAGCCGGTTCCGGCCCGACTCGGAGCTCCGGCGGGTCGCGGGACGGTGCGGCCGGCCCACCCGGGTGAGCCCTCTTCTGTTCGACGCACTCGAGACGGCCTGCTCGGTGGCTGCCGCCACCGCCGGCATCGTCGACCCGACCATCGGCTCCGCACTCGTCGACCTCGGCTACGACCGGGACTTCGCCGGGCTCGCCGATCGAGTCGACCCTGACGGTGCCGGACTCCCGGCGCCCCGGCCGGCGCCCGGATGGTGGCGCATCGGTCTCGACCGGGCCGAACGGACCGTGTCGGTGCCCGACGGGGTGCACGTCGATCTCGGCTCGACCGGCAAGGCCTTCGGCGCCGACCGCTCCGCCGGCCGCATCGCCCAGACGCTCGGCTGTGGCGTGCTCGTGAACCTCGGCGGCGACGTCGCCGTGGCGGGGCCCGCACCGGCCGGCGGCTGGGGGGTCGGCATCGCCGCACGCTGCACGGCGGCACCCGCGGACGCCGACGAGGTGGTGGCCCTGTGGTCCGGTGGACTCGCCACGTCGGGTACCACGGCCCGGACCTGGTCGCGGGGTGGGCGCACCCTCCACCACATCGTCGACCCGTGGACCGGTGAGGTGGCGCCGGCCACCTGGGCGCTCGTGTCGGTCGCCGCCGCCACTTGCGTCGAGGCCAACGGATGGACCACCGCGTCGGTGGTGTGGGGCGAGGACGCCCCCGGCAACCTGGCCGGACACGGCGTGGCGGCCCGTCTGGTGCGGCCTGACGGCCGAATCCTGCTAGTCGGCGACTGGCCCGGCGTGGCGCCGGGTGTCGCCGGCACGACCGGGACGGAGGCCGCCTGATGTCCGCCGTCGTCACCACGTCGACCTCCGAGGCCGTCTGGTACATGATCCGGGCGACCGGGATCATGGCCCTCATCCTCCTCACGCTGACCACGGTGCTGGGCCTCCTGTCCGCCGCCCGGGTCCGTACTCGGCGGTGGCCCGCCTTCGCCCAGGTGGACCTGCACAAGCGGGCCACCCTGTTGGCTCTCGTGTTCCTCGCCCTCCACGTGGCGGGCGCCGTGCTCGACAGCTACGTCCACGTGGGCCTGCTGTCGGTCATCGTGCCCTTCACGTCCGCGTACCAGCCCTTCTGGACGGGCCTCGGCGCCGTGGCGGTCGACCTGCTGGCCGCGGTGGCGATCTCGAGCGCACTGCGCCAGCGGATCGCACCCGACCTGTGGCGGCGCCTCCACTGGCTGGCCTACGGCTGCTGGCCCTTCGCCATGGCCCACGCACTGGGCACCGGGACCGACGCCGGACAGCTGTGGATGGACGCCATCGCCGCGGTCTGCGTCGTCGCCGTGCTCTGTGCGCTGACCTGGCGCATCGGCTACCACCGGACGACTGCGGCCGAGTCCGATCGGCTGGGCGCCTCGACCCGTGCCGTCCCGGTCCGGCACCGTCCGGCCGTCGCCGGCCCGGGACGGCACGCCGGGCACCCGTCACCCCAGGCGCGGCACCATCCACCGACAGGGCGCACCGACGCCTCGACTCCCCGCACGTCCACCCAGCTCCTCGAAAGGGACCCCCGATGACCACCTCCACCCTTCCTCGCGTCGAGCGTCTGCTCCACAGCGGTCCCGGCGGCCCGACCGATCCGGGCCTGGCCGGCCACGTGGCACTGCACGGCTCACTTGCGGTCCCGGCCCGTCACGACCCGGCCTGGTCCGAGGCGCTCCTCGCCGAGGTGGCCGCCGCCGGTCTCACCGGCCGTGGTGGTGGTGGGTTCCCGGCCGCCGCCAAGTGGGAGGCGCTCCGCCGTGGCGGCCGCAGGCCTGTCGTGGTCGTCAACGCCATGGAGGGTGAGCCGGCCAGCGCCAAGGACCGCGCGCTCCTCGCCTGGTCACCCCATCTCGTGCTGGACGGGGCCGAGCTGGTCGCCGCCCTGTCCGGTGCCCGCTCCGTGGTGGTGTGCGTGGCTGACGACCGTGACGCATCGGCACGGGCCGTGCGCATGGCGGCGGCCGAGCGGTCCGCCGCAGGCACGGTCCGCGAGGTGACGGTCCAGCAACCGCCGGCCCGCTACGTGACCGGCGAGGAATCGGCACTGGTCAACTGGCTCTCCTCGGGTGACGCCCGTCCGGTCCTCCGTGTCGACAAGTCCGTCCCCCTCCGCCTCGGCCGGCGCCCGGTGCTGGTGCACAACGCCGAGACCTTCGCCCAGGTGGCACTCATCGCCCGTCACGGGGCGACGTGGTTCCGGGGCGCCGGGACCGGGGACGCCCCGGGGTCGACCCTGGTCACTGTGTCCGGTGCCGTGTGCACCCCCGGTGTCGTCGAGGTCGGACTCGGCACGCCCGTGGACGAGGTGGTCCGCCGCTGCGGTCCGACCGGCCCCGTCTCGGGGTATCTCGTCGGTGGCTACGGCGGCGCGTGGCTGGCACCCGAGCAGGCGTCGACCCCCCTCGCCCCGGCACCCCTTGCTCGGGCGGGGGCCACCCTCGGGGTCGGCATCATCGTCGCGCTGCCGGCCGACTCCTGCGGGATCGCCGAGACGGCGCGCATCACCCGGTGGATGGCCGGGGAGAGTGCCGGCCAGTGCGGTCCCTGCGTGTACGGGCTCCCGGCGATCGCCGACGACCTCGAGCTCCTGGCCGGCGGCCGCGCCGACCCCGGGGCCGTCGGCCGGATCGACGAACGGGCCCGCTCGATCGTCGCACGTGGGGCATGCCGCCACCCGGACGGCGTGGCGCGCATGGTGCGCAGCGCACTGGCGGTATTCGCATCGGACGCCGCGGCCCACGCGGCCGGTCGACCGTGCGCCGGACGGCACGCGCCGAGCGTGCTGGCGTTCCCGACGTCACCCGCACTGGTGGGGGAGGCGTCATGAGCACGCGGGTCGCCGTGGCGTTGCGGGTCCGGGTGGACCCGGTGGCGTGCGAGGCCTACGGCTACTGCGCCGAGCTGCTGCCCGAGCGGGTCACCCTCGACGAGTGGGGGTATCCCGTCGTCGACGGCACGGCGGTCGGCGCCGACCTGGTGGAGCTCGCCACCAGGTCGGCCGCCGAGTGCCCGCGACGGGCGTTCCTGGTCGAGGAGGCCGGTCGCACGCGTTGAGCGGGTGCGGCCCTCAGTGGCAGACGGTCCCGGCCGGTGGGAGCCCCCCGCCGGACAGATAGCGGGTGACCGCGGTGCTGACGCACGTGTCGGAGGCGCCGCTGAGCAGCCACGTGTGTCCCCAGCCCACCCAGGTGAGCTGGCTGGCGTGCGGGAACAGCGCGGCCAGGTGGCGGCCACCGACGAGCGGCGTGTTGGGGTCGCCGGTGTTGCCGATGACCAGCACCGGCGGCGCGGCGGACGGATGGGTGTCCGACACGGGCTGACGACTGTCCGGCCACGTCACGCACCCACCGAGGTTGTACGTGACGGCGTAGCCGCCGATGAGCGGGTACCGGGCGGCCAACGACCGGGCGAGGGTGCCGGCGGCCCGGGGCCCGGTGTGGTCCACGGTGTCGTTGCAGGTGATGGCCCACTGGGCGTCGACCAACGGCGCCCCGTCGATGTCGACGACGAACTCGCGTGCCAGGGTGCGCAGCTCGGAACCGTCGCCGTCGGATGCGGCCACCAGTGCCGCCTCGTAGGCCGGGGTGAACTGGGTGACGCTGAGGGCGAGGAGTGTGGCGGTGTCGAGGTCGCCGACCGTGACCGGCACGTCGTCGCCGTCACCCGGGGCGGGTAGCGGGTGGGACGTCATCGATGCGGACAGCTTGGTGAAGAACGCGGTGGGATCGGCGCCCAGCGGGCAGCCCGGGGTCGCCTGGCAGGTCGCCAGGAGGTGGTCGAGCGAGCGCTCGGCGGCCGGGGCCTGCTCGGTGGCCTGGGTGGCCAGGGTGGCGTCCATGTCGACGGCACCGTCGAGGACCATCGCCCGCACGTGGTGAGGGAACAGATCGGCGTAGACCGTGCCGAGCACCGTCCCGTAGGAGAGCCCATAGAAGCTGATGGTCGACACCCCTAGGGCCTGGCGGATGCGGTCCATGTCACGGGCCGTGTCGGTGGAGTCGACCGCCGCCGTCAGGGCCGGATGGGTGGCGGCACAGACGCGGGCCAGTCCGGCGAAGACCGGTGTGCCCGGGAGCGGGAGCCCGGGAGCGGCGGGCACGGGGACGACCGCTGTCACCGTCGACGGGTCGGTGCCGCACTGCAGGGCGTCGCTCGCCCCGGTGCCCCGTGGGTCGAAGGTGACCACGTCGCTGTCGGCGCGAACGGCCGCCGGCAGGAGCGGCAACTCGATCGGCAGGATCTGCAGGCCGCTCTCGCCCGGGCCGCCGGGGTTCAACACCAGGGTCCCGTCGGTAGTGCTCCCGCTCGTGGCCGGCGCTCGTGCCACGGCGATGGAGAGCGTCCCGGCGGTCGGGTGGCGGTAGTCGAGCGGTACGGTGACCGTGCCGCACTGCAGCTCCGGTTGGGTCGGGCACGTCGTCCACGCGATCGGCGCGGGTGGTGCGACGGAGGGCAGCGTCGTGGCCGCTGTCGACGTGGGCGAGGTCGAGGTGGCCGTGGTCGACGTCGATGCCGACGAGCAGGCGGTCGTCGCCACTACCAGCACCCCCACGAGGACGCCGCCGACCGCACGGGCCCTCGGGCGGCGGGGAGTCGGGATGCGACGGAAGGCGGGCATGGGCGCCGAACGTACCAGCGTGGCGGGACCCGGGCTCGGGCCAGCGCGGGCCCCTGGTGAGCAGGACCGCGCTACACCGCCTAGAGTAGGTGGTACATAGGCCCTATCACGCGGGTCCATGTAGGTAGGGCTTCGAAGTGGATCCCCGCGTTTTCGTGCGTGAATTTCAAGGAGACTCAGTTATGGGTGTAGGTGCAGTTAAGTGGTTCAACGCCGAAAAGGGCTTCGGATTCATTACGCCTGACGGCGGCGGGGATGACCTCTTCGTTCACCAGTCCGAGATCCAGATGGAGGGCTTCCGCGACCTCGCGGAGGGCCAGCGTGTGGAGTTCGAGACCAAGCAGGGCCAGAAGGGCCTCCAGGCGAGCCAGGTCCGCAAGATCTGATTCCCACTCTGTCGGGCTCCGGTCCGGCACCGTCCCGGTCCGCCGGGTCGTGCCGGGCCGTTGCCCCCAGAGGGTCTGACCACCGGGGGCCTTCGGCCCCCGGTGTGGCAATTCGGGGGGGCGGGTGCCGCCTCGACGAGTTGGTAGAGCTCGACCGTGTTACCGGCCGGGTCGGCCAGGAACGTCTGACGTCCCGGGCCCACGGGCGAGAGGTCGGCGAATCTGCAGATGGCGGTCGACGCAGGCTTCGGTCGGAACCCCGGGGCGATGGACTCTGCCGCCGTGGCATGGGGCCGGATGCCGCTCCAGCTGCCGCCGTTGTGGGCGGCCCGCCAGGCCAGGCCGACCGCCCGGTGACGGGACCGGGCCCCGGCCGTGTGACCGGGGCCCGGAACGGTGCGTGCGTCCTACTGCTGTGAGGGGCAGGGGAAGCGGTGCGTGACTACCAGCTCGAGCAGCCGCCCTGGTCGGGCGGGCTCGCCTGGATGCGTTCGGCGACCATGATCTGCTCGTCGGGTGTCGCCTCGGCGGCCTCCGGCGCGTACTGCTCGCCGCCGTAGATCGCCCAGTTGGACCGGGTGATGCCGAGGCCGCCGCTGAAGCGCGACCCGTCGGACTGCCAGTTGCCACCTTCCTCGCACATGGCGACCCGGTCCCAGGCGGCGCGCTGGTACGGCGTCACCGTGTCGACCGGGCCCGGCGCCGGCGCGGGCGGAGGCGGAGGCGGGATCACCGGGGCGACCTCCTTGTGCCCGGCCGGACGGCCCGACAGGAGGGTGTCGGCCAGGCGCAGTTCTGGCACGGTCGTGGAGGTGGTGGACGTGGTGGGGCTGGCGTCCGGCTTCACGAACGACGTGAGACGGTCGGCCTTGTGGGCCGGGGTACGGGTCACCGACAGATGAGGTGACCGGATGGCTGCCCGAGCAGGCTGCGCAGTGGCGGCCTGGGACAGGAATGTGACGATGATGACGGCGACCGAAACGGCCGCCACGAGTGCAATGCGGGTCCGCATGGCACCTCCCTTCGTAGGGCGCACGGGGCGCCTTCCTCTGATTGGTGTTGGCGGGCAACGGCCATCGCATGCGGTCCCCGGACGACGAGCGGGCAGGCTCAGTTCGTCCTGGCGTGATGCCTCAGGGTGTGCGGCCGGTGTTGTTATGCCCAGGATTGCGTCGTGGGGACATCACTCGTTTCTCTAAGGATCGCCAGGACCTTTGTCTTCATGCGCCACCCTGCCTGAGGGGTGTGACGAAGAAGGATCGAATGCTGTGTCGATCCCTCCGATGGTGCCGGTCCCAGATGTGATCCGTCGTGTGGACCGGGTGGTCATCAGATACTGCTACCACTTCGGCAGGGGTGCGTTGTGACGAGTATAGCGAGCCGGCGGGGGGCTGTGGTCAGATCGGCTGCCAGACCTCTGAACTGGACCGATGCGATGGCGAGTCGGTCGATTCCGTTCGGGGGTACCGCAAAATGCCCCCACCTGGGACCGTGTCATTTGTGTGGAATTCGCCCAACTCGATCCCGGAGAATCCGCCCGGATGATTAGACCCTTATCCACAGGAAGTGGAAACTGCAATTGGCGAGCCCTGGAAGGTGATGCAAGATATCAGAAGAACCGATACCTGCAGGTGGACAAGGGCGTTTGCAGTGCCCTGAACCTCATCAGGTTTGGGGAGATCGGAGTATCATGATTGGCCGTCACCACGGAGGGTGGGCACGAGAGGGCCGAGCGTGCGCACGCGCAGGCACCCGGTCCACACCCCGGCGCCGTAGGCGACGTCATCCGCCACCGACGCGGCGATCCAGCGGGGAAGGTCCAGGTCCGGGCGTTGCCTCACCCAGTCGACCACCGGGGGCGCCAGTACGAGGAGCGCGGCCGCTCGCCGTCCGCGTCGCCCACCGGCGGCGAGGGCGAGCAGACCCGGCCACGCCACCATCGTCGACGCCCGGCCGAGGCCCATGACCGTCCATCCGGCGCCCGCGGCGGACCACCGCCACGCCCGACCGGCCGGGATCCCGAGCGGCCGGACCGTCCGGGCGAGCGGGACGGCGGAGGCGGCGACGACCCCGGCAGCCAGGACGGGCCGGCCGGCCAGCAGGGCGAGCGCGGCGATGAGGGGCCGGGGGCGGAGCTCGACGGGAGCCAGACGGCCCGGGTGGCGCCTGGCCAGGGGGGCGGCCGACGTGCCGTAGGCGAAACGGCGGGCGAGCAGGTCCCGCCAGCGGTCCGGTTCCTGATGGGACACGGTCACCGAGGGGACGTAGCGGACGCGCCAACCGGCGTCGACCAGTCGCCAGACCAGGTCGACGTCCTCGCCCATGCGCATTCCGGGAGCGAACCCGTCGACCTGGTCGAGGGCGGACCGGCGCACGACCAGGGCGGCGGTGGGGACGTAGCGGACGGCCCGGTCCGGCCCGACATACCCCTCGTCGGGTCCGAGGTCCAGGGGGGAGTGCGCGTCACGGAACCGGTCGAGCGCACGGCTGCCGGACGAGGGGACCGGGAGCGGACGTACCCGGGGTGCGACCGCACCGTAGTCGGGGTCGGCGAACAGCCAGGTGAGGCCGTCGAGCCATCCGTCGGGCACGGTGCAGTCGCTGTCGACGAAGGCGACCAGCTCGGTGCGCACCAGTGGGCGCGCCGTGGATCGGGCATCGCCAGGGCCGCCGTTCACCTCGCGGCGGACCAGGTGGGCACCGTGCGCCCGGCAGACGTCGGCCACGGCGCCCGGGTCGGCCGAGGCGTCGTCCACCACGACGACCGGTTGATCATGGCCGAGGGAGGCGAGGCAGCGGGCGAGCGCTCCGGCCCGGTCCCGAACGGGCACCACCACGGTCACCGACGGGCGTGGGGGGGAGCGGGTGGCACCCGACGGGCTGTCAGCGCGGGGCGGCCGAGGGTGGGCCATGCCTGCCGCCACCAGCCGACCGGCCAGCTCACGTGTGGCACTGTCAGGTCCGCTCCCTGCCACGAGGTCGTCCAGCGCCGCGGCGCCGACGGCGGTCAGCGTGATGATCCGACCGGGTCGACCTCCGGCCAGCACGGTTCCCTCCCGGAACCGGAGGAGCGACCGGTCGAGTGCCAGACCGAACCCCTCGGGCAGCGGTGCGTTCACCCCGGGGTCACAGGGCCAGCCCACCGTCCACCGGCAAAACAGCGCCCGTGACGGCGCCGCGATCGGCATCGGCGAGCCACACGAGCGCGTCGGCCACCTCGACAGGGGCGAGGAGCCGTCCGACGGGCTGCTGGTCGGCGAACGCGGCGGTACCTGCGAGGTCGTAGAGGCGGGCACTCTCGGCCAGCATCGCCGTGTCGGTCGACCCGGGGCAGACGGCGTTGGCCGTGACGCCGGTTCCGGCGAGCTCGACCGCCAGGCCCCGCACGAGTCCGGCCACTCCGGCCTTGGCCGCACCGTAGGCAGCGAGCTTGGGGAGGCCGGTGATGGCGGCAGCAGAGGCCACGGCCAGGTAGCGCCCCTGGCGTGGCGCCGGACGACGGAGGAGGGCCGGAACCCCGACCCGGGCGGCGACGATCGGACCGAGCAGGTCGACGTCGAGCACGGCCGCAAGCTGATCGGCCGGCATCTCCCACAGGGGGACGCCCCCGGCGATGACTCCGGCCACGGCCACGATGGCGTCGAGGCCGCCGAAGCGGGCCTCGGCGTCGGCCACGGCGGCACCGAGGCCGGACTCGTCGGTGGTGTCGGCCACGTGGGCCACCACGCCGCCCGGCGCGTCGCCGCGCAGGCGCCCGGCGTGGTGGACGACCTCGTCGAGCTCGGCCCGGGTGCCGAGCGGGTAGGGGATCCGGCGGTCGTCGGCGCACCTGTCGACCGCCACCACCGACCAGCCGGCACCGGCCAGGCCCAGCACGGTCGCGGCGCCGATGCCCCGCGCCGCCCCTGTCACCAGGGCGACCCGTCCGGTCCCCCGGGGTGCGTCGGTCGGCTGCGTCGTCATGGTGTGACCTCCTGTGCGGCAGGTCGCCGACGCAGGTCGGCGACCACGGTGGCCAGGTCGGCAGCCGCCGCCCGGATCAGTCGGTGTCCCTCGTCGGCCGTGGCGCCGGTCGGATCGCCCAGTACCCCGCTGGCGCTCACGGACCGCACCCCGCCGGTACGCAGCAGGGGGAGCAGCTCGTCGGCGGGACGCAGGTCTCCCGCCACCATGCGGTCGGTCCGGACCGTGTCCGGGGCGATGGCGAGCATGAGGGAGGTCTCGGTGCGACCGGCGTGCAGGTCGCCCTCCCAACGCGGCCACCAGCCGGTGACCGGGTGACCCTCGTCGGCCAGGCGCGCCAGTGCCCGGGCGAGGGGGACGGCGTTGCCGCCGTGGGTGCAGGCCAGTACGACGTGGGCGAAGGTGACCGACGCGGAGCGGCCCAGTTCGACGAGGAGCGACTCGGTCGCTTCCCGGCCGAGGGAGAGTGTGCCGGCAAAGCCGTCGTGCTCGCCACTGGACCCGTAGGCCACCGGCGGGGCGACCACGACGGACGGGTCGAGTGCGGCCGCGGCCTCCGCCACTGCGACCGCGATGTCGGTGTCGGTCGTGACCGGCAGGTGGGGCCCGTGCTGCTCGGTCGCCCCCACGGGCACGACGAGGACGGCGCCCGCGTCGGCCAGGTCGGCGAGTGACGGCCAACAGCTCCCGTCCAGCCGGGTCATGCGGTCGGATCCCCGGTGGACGGTGCGACGCCCCCGCCGGGCACGGCGTCGAGGTAGCCGTGGCGCACGAGGAAGTCGAGGAGCACGTCGGCGGCCTCGGCGGCACTCTCCGGCTGGACGACCGTCGGTGGGTCGTGGGCCACGAGCGCGCCGGTCAGCGCCAGGAGGCGGAGCCGCGGGTCGTCCCCTTCCGGCGGCGGGAGCACACGGGTGCGGGGGGAGTAGGGCCGGGTGGGCCCGAGGTGGACGGATCCCGGGTCACCGGTCGGGCTACCTGCCGCCTCCACCTCGAGCGAGCGGTCCACCGGGGTCGGGACGCCGTCGACGGCCAGCGCACCGGCCAAGGACGCCCGACGCAGGCGCACCCCGGCGCCTTCCACGGAGCACACGGCGGGGAGGGGAACGCGCAGCTGCTCGCGCCAGCCGGCGTCGAGGCGCCGTTCCACCAGCAGTGCACCGGGACCGTTCGGCTGGAGGGCCACGAGGCCCAGCGCCTGTGCGGCACCGAGCTCGTGGGCGAGGTAGGCCGGCAGCGCGCCGGTGCCGCGGTCCACCGAGCGGTCGCCGCAGAGCACGAGGTCGGGTGGGCCGAAGGGACGCACGGCGGCCAGGAGGGTGCGGGCCAGGGCGCGCTCGTCGTCCGCCAGCTCGGTGACGTAGCGGTGGGCGTCGGCCTCGTCCGCCGCCGGGACCCGGACGACCGCCACGCCGAGGGCCGCCACCTCGCGCAGGACCGGCTCGACCGACCTGGGTCCCACGCACACCCCCACCACCCGACCGCCCCAGGCGGCGGACACCCGGAGGGCGTGCTCGAGGGCCGCGGCATCGGCGGGAGGGAGCCCGACGCCCCACCGGTCCCGCGTGACGCTCCCGTCGAGGGGGTCGACGGCAGGGCGGAGGTCGCCGATGCGGAGGCACGCCACCACCAGCGGTCCGTCGCCGGCCTGCGGGGCGGGGACGTGGCTGCCCGGGAGCACGTCGGGGCCGGTCATCCGTGGTGGAAGACGACGCCGTGGCCGCCGTCGGGATAGGTCCAGGTGAGGGCACCTTCGGAGTTGCAGACCATGTAGCAGGTACCGCACTCGAAGCACTCCTCGTAGTTGAAGAGGATGCCGCCGTCGGCGGTGGGCGCGAAGAGGTTGGCCGGGCACGCGGTGACGCAGGCCTTCGTGGTGCACGACCGGCACACGTCGGCGTCCACCGCGATGTGGGCCCGGGCGCCGACCCGGAAGTCGACGGTGGCCATCCGCTCCTCGAAGGAGATGCCGTCCCAACGGCGCCTGGCGGGCGGGGGAGCGCTCATCCGAAGATCCTCAGGCCGCGCACGGTGTCCGTCGCCAGCTGGCGGAGGCTGACCCCGTACCGTGCCGCGGCCGCCCGGGTCAGCTTGAGTCCGCCCGCCTTGGGGGTCGGGTTGGTCACGGTGAACATCCCCTCCGCAAGGTCGCACAACAGGCCGGGATAGCGCTGCTGGACCCGGTCGGACAGCACGAGCGACGGCGCCTTGCGGAGCCGCTTGTGGTCGGCCAGCACGAATTGGGACTCGAGGTCGGTGCGGTAGGAGGCAAGCCCCCGGGCCGAGCAGTCGCCGGCGGCCAGCGCCCGGTCGGCGGCCCGACCCGCGGCGTAGCCGGAGCCGATGGCGAAGTTCACGCCTTCGAGCCACAGACCTGCGGCCAGGGTCATGGCCCCGGCATCGCCGGCGACGAGCATGCCGTCGGAGGCGAGTGCCGGCATGGTGTCGTACCCGCCCTCCGGGATGAGGTGCGCCGCGTACTCGCGCAGGCTGGACCCCCGCAGGAGCGGGGCGATGGTCGGGTGGGCCTTGAGGTCGGCCACGAGTTCCTCGGGTCGCACCCCCGACGCCGCCAGCTGGGGGAGGGACACCACGACCCCGATACTCACGGTGTCGGCGTTCGTGTAGAGGAAGCCGCCCCCCGGGATCTCGCGGGTGCAGCCCAGGATCTCCATGTCGACACCCTCGTGGTCCTGGACGCCGAACCGCTCGTTGATGGCGCCGTGCGGGAGGTCGAGTACCTCCTTGACCCCGAGGGTGTGATGGGACGCCTCCGCCCGCGGCAGGAGGCCGGCCTCCTTGGCCAGGAACGAATTGACGCCGTCGCAGGCGATGACCACCGGTGCGTGCAGCTCGGCCCCGTCGCGGTCGGTGCGGACGCCCACCACGCGGCCGGCCCCGTCGCGCACGAGGCCGGTGGCCACCGTCGACGCCACCAGACGCGCCCCGGCCCCGGTGGCCTTGCCGGCCAGCCATGCGTCGAAGTGGCTCCGCAGCGTGGTCATGCCGTTGTAGGGAGCCGACCCCCAGGCATCGGTGCGGAAGTCCACCGACAGGGACTGGGTGCCGGTCATCATCATCGTGGAGCGCCGTACCACCCAGCGCTCGACGGGCACCTCCTCCCACCAGTTCGGCACGATGTCGTCGAGCACCCGGCCGTAGACGACACCGCCGTAGACGTTCTTGGCACCCGGGAAGGGCCCACGTTCCACCAGCACCACCGAGCGACCGGCCCGGGCCAGGGCGAGCGCGGCCGCGGCACCTGCGGGTCCCGCCCCGACCACCACGGCGTCGAACGTCAGCACCTCAGGCACGGGCCACCTCCGGGCCGCCGGTGTCGTCGACGCCCAGCCGTCGGGCCAGCTCGACCAGCAGCGCATGGGCGTCGGTCACCAGCCCCAGGTCGGCCATGGCCGTCATGGGGCACGACGGATCGGTGTTGACACTCACCACGTGCCGGGGGGCACCGAGCCCGCCGGTGTGCTGTGCGGCGCCCGACACGCCGAGCGCCACGTAGAGGTCCGGATCGACGGTCACCCCGGTGGTGCCGATCTGGCGCTCGTAGCCCGTCCAGCCGGCGTCGGTGGCCACCCGGGTGGCCCCGGCCGATCCGCCGAGCGCGGCGGCGACTCCGACGAGCAGGTCGAACACCCCCGTCGCCCGGTGGTCGTCCAGCCCCGCGACCAGGCCGGCCCCTCCGGCGACCACCCGGCTGGCGTCCGCCAGGTCCATCGTCTGGAGGTCCGGCTCGAGCAGGGCGACCAGTTCGGGCTCGGCCGGGTCGTCGAGTGGTCCTCCGAGGTCGAGTGCCTCGTAGGAGGCGTCGGGCGAGCCAAGGGCGTCGGCCGATGCTCCGGTGTGGCCGGCGGGCCGGCCGCCGACGGCCAGGGTGACCACGGCCGGGCCCCGCACGTCCACGGGCACCAGCATGCGGTCGTCCACCCGGCTGACCTGGGCGCAGACACCCGGCGGGTCACCGTGCACGACCCGGGCCGCGATGGCACGGGCCAGGAGGGGCCGACCGGTGGCCGCGGCCAGTCGGGGCGCGAGGTCCCGGCCGTCGGGCGAGGCCGGCAGGACGACCAGGGTGTCGCGGGCGACGACCACCGCAAGTGCGGCGGCCAGTGCGGCAGGACGGAAGCCGGTGTCGGCCCAGCGGGCGTGGGTCACCCCGGTCAGGGCCAGGGCCGCGTCCTCGGCGCCGCTGCCGACCACGACCACCCGGCCCCCGGCCTCGGCGACCGCTTCGACGGCGCCGACGGGCAGCCTGCCGTCGCGGGCCACGACCACGGCCACGGCCATCGGATCGGTCGCGTCGGGGACCCGTGCGGAGCTCACAGCGCCACCGCCACACGGTTGCCCTCGATGACTGCGGCGTGGGCCCGCCGGGGGGCCAGGCAGTCGCCGATGCGGTGGACCTCGAACGGGGCGCCGTCGAGGGCCCGCCAGAGGTCGTCCTCCGGCTGCTGGTGCACGGCGCACACCACCCAGTCGCACCGGCGCACCTGGTCGGTGCCTGTCGGGTGGTGCTGCAGCTGCAGGGCCACGGGCGGTCCGGCGTCCCCGGGTCGGGACACCCCCATGGGGACGAGGTCGACACCCTGGGCGATGCCGAGGGCGTGCGCCTTCACGTTCCATGTCTCCAGGTCGAGGGTGATGCCCAGATCCTGCCCGACGACCATCCCGTTGGTCACGATCTCCACCCGGCAGCCCCGGTCCGCCAGCAGCTCGGCCGTCGAGGTGGCCTGGTGGAAGCCGAGCTCGTCGACGACCACGACACGGCCCTCGGGGTGGACCCGACCCTCCAGCACGTCGCGCACGTCGACCACCCGTTCGTCGTCGCCCGCCCACCACGGGCGCGCCGGACGGGCACCCGTGGCCAGGATCACGGCATCGGGTGCCTCGGCCCGGACGGTGTCGGCGGTGGCGTCGACGCCGATGCGGATGTCGACCCCCTCGCGCCGGGCGGCCACGATCAGGTTGCGGGCGATGTCGAAGAACTCGGCCCGGCTGGGCACGGTGGCAGCTACGTGGGCCTGGCCACCGAGCCGTTCGTGCCGCTCGAAGAGGACCACCCGGTGACCCCGCTCGGCTGCGGTCACCGCGGCCTGGAGCCCCCCGGGGCCACCGCCCACCACGACCACCTTCCGCCGCCGTCGGGGGTGGGCGACGATGGCGGACTCGCGTCCGGTGCGCGGGTTCTCGATGCAGCCCAGCCAGCGGTTGAGCCCCATGCGGCCGACGCACTCCTGGTTGCACGACAGGCAGGTGCGGATGTCGGTGGCGTGGCCGGAGCGGGCCTTGCCGGCGAAGTCGGCATCGGCGATCTGCCCCCGGACGACGCCCACCAGATCGCACACGCCGTCGGCCAGGGCGCGATCGGCCTGCAGCGGGTCCTTGAACCGGCCGACACCCACCACCGGCAGGTCGACCGCGGCCCGGATGGCGCTCGGGATGAACAGGGCGTAGCCGGGCGGGACCTGCATGCTGGCCTCGATCATGTAGAGGGTGGCCGTCGCCACGCCGATCGACGTGTTGATGTAGTCGACCTGGCCGGTGGCCTCCACCATGCGGGCCACGGCCACCGCGTCGTCGATGCCCGTGCCTCCCTCGATCAGCTCGTCGCCGCAGATGCGCACGCCCAGGGCCCGGTCGGTTCCGATGGTGGAACGGACGGCGTCGACGATCTCGAGGAGCAGGCGGGCCCGGTTGGCCAGCGACCCGCCGTAGCCGTCGGTGCGGCGGTTCGTCGCCGGGGACAGGAACCCCCGCACGATGGACGAGTGGGAGCACTGGAGTTCGATGCCGTCGAACCCGCCAGCGGTGCAGTGGGCGGCAACGGTGGCGTAGCCGTCGACGATCTCGGCGATCTCGTGGACCTCCACCGCCTTGGGGACCTCGCGGAAGAGCGGGTCGGGCACCGGGCTCGGCGCCCACACCGGCAGGCGCGAGTACATCGACGAGGCCTGGCCGCCGTTGTGGTTGATCTGGGCCAGGATCGGGGTGCCGTGGGCGTGGACGGCATCGGTGATCCGGCGGTAGCCGTCGACCACTTCGGGGTGGAACCCGTGGATGAGCTTCTCGTAGGGCCAGTCCGTGGGGTGGGTGGAGTGCTCCTCGGTGATGATGAGGCCCGCGCCGCCGGCCGCCCGCGCCGCGTAGTAGGCGGCGTGCTGCTCGGTCGGCAGCCCGTCCGTGGCGTAGTTGGTGAGGTGCGCCGAGAAGACGATGCGATTTGCCACCGTCACCGGGCCGAGGCGCAGCGGGGTGAACAGGTGCCGGTAGCGGCCGCCGGAGCTCATGGCGCGCCCACCGGGCGTCCGGGGCTCATCGGGCCGACGCCCCGGCGTCGACGGTCATGGTGAGGCCGGTCACGTAGCGGGACTCGTCCGATGCCAGGAACAGCACGGCGTTCGAGATGTCGTCGGATCGGACGAGGTCGACGGGAAGCGAGTTGCGGAACAGGGCGCCCACGTCGGGATCGCCCTCGATGCGCTCGGTCAGGCCCACCATCCCGTTGAGCATCGGCGTGTCGACGCCGGTCGGGTGGAGGGAGTTGACCCGGATGTGCTTGGAGGCCAGCTCGTTGGCCAGGCTGCGCATGATCCCGACCACGCCGTGCTTGGAGGCCACGTAGGCCGTGAGGAACGGTTGCCCTTTCAGGCCCGCGGTCGAGCTGATGAGGATCATCGACCCGGCCCCGGCGTCCAGGAGGTGGGGGATGGATGCCGTGCACGTGTTCCAGACGCCGGTCAGGTTGATGCCGACGACGGTGTCCCACAGCGCCGGGGTCACCTCGTCCCACCGCCGGATGGCGCACACCCCGGCATTGGCGACCACCACGTCGAGGCGTCCGAGCTCGTCGACGCCGCCGGCCACCGCGGAAGCCATGCCTGCTGCGTCCCGCACGTCGACGTCGGCCGTGACCACCCGTCCACCGGCCTCCTCCACCAGGCGCGCCGTCGTGGCGAGGTCGTCGGCGGAGGCGGTCACGTAGTCCACCTCCTCGACGGGAGCACACACGTCGAGGGCGATGACGTCCGCCCCCTCGGCGGCGAACCGGACCGCGTGGCTGCGACCCTGGCCACGGGCCGCGCCGGTCACCAGGGCCACCTTCCCGGCCAGCCGGCCGGTCGTGCGGTCGTTCGTCGTCATGTGGTCGCTCCTGTCGTGGCGTGGATCCGGGGAGCGGGCACCAGCCCGCACAGCTCGAGCGCCAGGCGGCGCCCTTCGAGGACCGCCTCCAGCACCGTGCGGGGGGCGACGCAGTCCCCGGCCCGCAGGGTCCCGGGGCGGTCGAGGTAGAGGGACTCGTCGGGGAGCCGGTGGCCGCACTCGACGACCACGGCCACCGGCACCTGTCGGGTCGCTCCCGTCCAGGGGTCCTGGAGCTCGGCACGGCCGTCGGACAAGCGGCGCAGCAGTGACCGCAGCTCGCGTCGGACACCCGCCTGTTGGAGGCGGGTGTTGGCGTCGGCCAGGTCGCCGGTCAGTGACAGCAGGGTGCCCGCGATCTGGTCGGCGGTCACCAGCGCCACGTCCCGGCCGGCGGCGGCCAGCCACTCGGCCACTCCGACGCCGATCGGACCGCCCACCGTGTCGTGGACCAGCACGGGGCCGTCGGGAAGGGAGCCCGGGTCGCCGGTGAGGGCGGAGGCGGCGTCGACGACGACCACGCTGCCGTCGTCCGGCACGGCGGAAGGTGTGGGGCGCCCGCCGGTGGCGAGGACGACGGTCGTGCCGGCCCCGACGGCGGCGTCGAGGTCGGCTGCGCTCGCCTCGACCCCGGTGGTAACGGACACGCCGAGCCGGTCGCACTCGGACGCGAGCCAGGCGGGAAGGTCGGCCAGACGCTGCCGACCGGGCCCGACGGCGGCGGCCCTCAGGGCGCCGCCGGTGCGGTCGGTGCGCTCGACCACGCGGACCCGGTGCCCCCGGAGCGCCAGGACCCGGGCGCACTCCAGACCGGCCGGGCCGGCACCCACCACGAGGGCGTCGACAGCCTGGTCCGCGCCACCGCCACCGCCACCGCCACCGCCGACGGCCTCGGGGTCGATGTCGACCGTCTCGTGGCCCGAGCGGGGCTCGCCCACACAGCTGACCAGCGGGTTGCGGTTGTCGCGCACCCGACAGGCCTGGTTGCACAGGACGCACGGCCGGACCGTCGACGGCGCACCGGCGCGGACCTTGTCCACCAGCCGAGGGTCGGCGATCTGGGCCCGGGTCATCTCCACCAGATCGGCCGTGCCGTCGGCCAGCGCAGTGCCGGCCATGGCGGGGTCGACCACGCTGCCCTGCAGCACGACGGGCACGCGACCGGCGGCGGCCTGTCGCATTGCGGCACAGAGCTCCAGGTTGAACCCGTCCGGGGTGTGGGCGTCCGGTCGGTAGGCGGTGGCCGAGTAGGGCCCGCCGCGCACGACGGTGAGCAGGTCCACTGCGTCGGCCAGCGCGTCCACGTGCGCGGCTGCGTGCTCCGGCGTCACACCCGCCCACGGGGCCAGCTCGTCGCACGACAGGCGGAGGGCGACGACGCGGTCGGGACCGACGGCCCGGCGCACGGCGTCGAGTACCTCACTTGTGAGGAGCAGCCGGTCCTGCCCGTACTCGTCCTCGCGTTGGTTGGTCAGGCCCGAGTGGAACTGGCGGAGCACCGACAGGGGCCCGGCATCGAGCTCCACGCCGTCCAGGCCGGCGTCGACGGCGGCACGGGCGGAGGCGGCGAACCCCTCCACCAGAGCCCCGAGCTCGGGTCGCCCCATGGCCATCGGCAGCTCGCGGCTGGCCACGTCGGCCACCGGTGACGGGGCCCACAGCACGGACTGCGAGTACGCGCTCGACCCCTGGCCGCCGGCGTGTCCCAGCCCGGCGAGCACCACGGTCCCGTGGGGCCGACAGGCCTCGGCGACCGCCCGCCACCCCGGCCCGCACGCCGAGGCGAGGGGGGCGCGCTCGTACGGCCAGTCCGAGGGGTGCACGGAGGCCGTCTCGGTGATGATCACGCCGGCCCCGCCCGCCGCCCGTGCCTCGTAGTAGGCGACGTGGCGCGGGCCGATGGACCGGCCGTCGCCCAGGTTGGTCTCGTGGGGGCCGAACACCACCCGGGACGGTGCGAGGCGCGGCCCGACGTCGACCGGGCCGGTGGGCCCCGTCACCTGGCGGTGGGAGCGGAGCCGGGCGCGAACCCGGCGAGCGGGTGCTCGTCGCAGCTGCGGTCCGGCCGCCGGTCGGGCGTCCCGCCGCGGGTGGTCAGGGCTACGGCCACCGTGCGGGGACGCGAGGAATGGTCGGGTGACGGGCGGGGCGTCTCGACGTCGCCGCGGGCGCCGAGCGCGTGCTCGCCGTGCCCCAGGACGCATTCGGGGTCGGGGCCGTCCAGCGGGAGCCCGGTGAAGAACTTGGCCGCCATGCACCCGCCCCGGCAGGCGTCGAAGTGGCCGCACGAACTGCACGCCCCGGCGCTCTGGGGCTCCCGGAGTTCGAGGAACAGGTCGGACGCACGCCACACCGAGGTGAACCCACCGGCGCCGCGCACATTGCCGGCCAGGAACTCGTCGTGGATGGCGAACGGACAGGCGTACACGTCGCCGACGGGGTCGACCAGGCACACCACGCGTCCGGCGCCGCACAGGTTGAGGCCCGGCAGGGCGTCGCCGTAGGCGGCGAGGTGGAAGAACGAGTCCCCCGTGAGTACCTCCTCGCCCCGCAGGACGAGCCAGTCGTAGAGCTGGCGCTGCTGGTCGGCGGTGGGGTGCAGCTCGTCCCAGACATCGGCCCCGCGGCCGGACGGGCGCAGGCGGGTCAGGCGGAGCTGGGCCCCGTACCGGTCGGCGATGGACTTGAACGCGTCGAGCTGGCCGACGTTGTGGCGGGTCACGACCACCGACAGCTTGAACCCGGCGAAGCCGGCAGCGGCCAGGCGCTCCATGGCCGTGACGGCGGTGGCGAACGAACCCTCGCCGCGCACGGCGTCGTTGACCTCGGCGGTCGCCCCGTCGAGGGAGATCTGGACGTCGACGTAGTCGCTGGCGGCCAGTCGGGCGGCTATGGCCTCGCTGATGCGCGACCCGTTGGTGGAGAACTTGACCCCCACGTGGTGCTCGGTGGCGTAGTCGACCAGGTCCCAGAAGTCGGACCGGATGGTCGGCTCGCCCCCGCCGATGTTGACGTAGAAGATCTGCATCCGCTCGAACTCGTCGATGAGCGCACGGCACTCCGCCGTCGTGAGCTCGCGCGGGTCACGGCGTCCCGAGCTCGACAGGCAGTGCACGCATGCCAGGTTGCAGGCGTAGGTGAGCTCCCAGGTCAGGCAGATGGGGGCGTCGAGCCCCCGCTCGAACCGGTCGACCAGTCGGGTCCCCTCCGCCGGGGCGACGGTCGTCACGCCACCCGCTCGCAGATCATCCCGGAGCCGACCAGGGTGGCGAGGGCCTGCTCGTAGGCGCCCTGCTCCTCGGAGGTCACGCCGGCGGCGCGGCAGGCGGCCAGCCCGGACGGCTGGTCGGCCAGGGACTCGACCACGGCCAGCAGGGTCCGGCTCTTCAGGAACGAGAGGCGCCGGGTGCCGAAGTGGTAGGCGAGGGCACCGAACGATTCCGGGCGCAGCGCCACCTGGGGATGGAGGGCATAGGGCCGCGCGGGGTCGAACGCTGCGTCGGCCGGTGGCGGGGTGGGGGGCATGGCGGGACGGGTCCGGTCGGAGGGTGCCGTCGGCGGTCTAGTAGACGCCGCACATCCCGTCGATGGACACGTCCTCGACGAGTAGATCGCTCTCCACCAGCTCCACCGTGGCGGGCTCGGTGGCGACGGCGGCCTCGTCGGCGACGATGACGGCGGTGGGCTCCTTGGTCGTGGTGATGGTCATGGGTCCTCCGGTGGGTCAGCCGGCGCGGGGCCGGGCACGTTCAGTGGGTGCAATTTAGTGCACCGGATGCCAAAATGGAAGCGT
This sequence comes from Acidimicrobiaceae bacterium, assembly GCA_003164095.1. GTDB lineage: Bacteria > Actinomycetota > Acidimicrobiia > Acidimicrobiales > RAAP-2 > Bog-756. The sequence goes on from PLRX01000116.1 coordinate 39,663, forward strand.
GACGACCGGGCGGGCCTGATGACGACTGCAGACGGGGGTTCCACCACACCCGCCGGCAGGGACGGTGCGGCGCGTGGTCGTCCGGCCGCGACGTCGCGTCAGGACGTCGCCCGTGCCGCCCTCGACCTCTTCGCCCGCCAGGGCTACGACGAGACCACGGTCGACGAGATCGCGGCGGCGGTCGGGATCTCGCGGCGGACCTTCTTCCGCTACTACGAGTCCAAGCCCGACGTCGTGTGGGGGGAGTTCGACGCCGAGTTGGGACGCCTGCGTGACCGCCTGGCCGAGGCACCGGATTCGGAGCCCCTGATGGATGTGCTCCGGCGGTCGGTCATCGCCACCAACCGCTTCGGTGCGGGCGAGCTCGACGAGCTGCGCATCCGGATCGTGCTGATCAGCACCGTGCCCACCCTGGTGGCCCACTCGGCGGTCCGTTACGAGGAGTGGTGCGAGGTCGTCGCCGGGTTCGCCGCCGGCCGGCTCGGGGGGTCGCCCGGCGACCTCGCCCCCCAGACGGTGGCACGGGCGGCGCTCGGCGCCGCCATGGCCGCGTTCGCCTGCTGGGCCCGCAGCGAGGGGGGCGACCTGGTGGCCGAGGTGGACCGGGCCTTCCGGCTGCTGGCCACCGGGTTCGCCGACGACGGACGCGACGCGGCCTGAGTGCGGCCCCGAACCGGGCGGTCACCTGCCCGCCACACGGCGGTGTGTCGACGGGACCGCCGGGACGGTGCGATGCTGGTCCCCTGAATGCGAGGCGCCAGGGGGGCGCCGACCCTAGGGGAGGACCACATGAAGATCCGTGCCGCCGTCTGTTCCGGTCTCGAGGAGCCGTGGAAGACCGAGGAGGTCGAGATCGACGCTCCCCACGCCCATGAGGTGGTCGTCCAGTTGGCCTACGCCGGGATGTGCCACTCCGACGAGCACCTCCGCCATGGCGACATCAGCGTCGAGCCCGAGGTGCTCTCGGTGTTCGGCGTCGACTCGCTCTTCCCCTGCATCGGTGGCCACGAGGGCGCCGGTGTCGTGGTGGAGGTCGGCGAGGGGGTCGAGACGGTGGCCGTCGGCGACCACGTGGCGGCAGCGTTCATGCCGGCGTGCGGCACGTGCTTCTGGTGCGCCTCGGGGCGCCAACACCTGTGCGACCTCGGCATGTTCACCCTGGCCGGCCCGATGATGAGCGACATGACCTGGCGGCACCACCTCGACGGCGCCAACGTCAACCGGATGACCCAGCTCGGCACCTTCGCCGAGCAGATGGTCGTCAACGAGGCGTCGCTGGTGAAGATCGATCCGGATGCCTCGCTCAAGGCCGCCGCACTGATCAGCTGCGGGATCTCGACCGGCTTCGGCTCGGCCGTGGACCGGGCGAAGGTGAGGCCGGGGGAGACCGTGGTGGTCGTCGGGTGCGGTGGTGTCGGCTCCGGTGCCCTGCAGGGTGCCCGCCTGGCCGGCGCCCGCCAGATCATCGCGGTGGACCCGTTGCCCTTCAAGCTCGAGAAGGCGATGAAGGTGGGCGCCACCCACGCCGCCGCGTCGATGCTCGAGGCCAACCTCCTGCTGCCCGAGCTGACCGAGGGCCGGATGGCCGACGTGGTCATCCTCACGCCGGGCGTCCTGACCGGCGACCTGATCGCCCCCGCCATGGCGCTGGCGTCCAAGGACGGACGGGTCGTCGCCACGGCCATCGCTCCGTTCAACCAGAACCAGGTCGACCTCAACCTGTTCAACTTCTCGATGTTCAACCAGGCACTGCTGGGTACGGTGTTCGGCTCGGTCAGCCCACGGGTGCAGATCCCCAACCTGCTCCGTCTCTACGAGGCGGGCATGTTGGAGATCGACGACCTGATCACCCGGGAGTACTCGCTCGACCAGGTGCAGGACGGCTACGACGACCTGGCCGCCGGCACCAACATCCGCGGCATCGTCGCCTTCGACGTCTGAGGCATCACCCCTACGTCGGCACCGCCGACAGCACGATGCCCCGGTCCCGGTCCCGGGGCATCGTCGCGTGTGGTCAGCCCGTGTGGGGCAGTGAGGACTGTCAGGCGTTCAGGAGCTTGGCCTTGGCCGCGGCGAACTCCTCGTCGGTCAGCAGCCCGTTGTTCTTCATCTCGGCGAGCTTCGTCAGCTCGCCGGTGATGTCCACGTCACCGGCCGGTGCGGCGGCGGGCGGTGACGGCGGGGGGGCCTGCGGGGCCTGGGCCTGCTGGGCCGCCGTGGCCTTCTGCTCCTGACGGTTGTGGACGCCACCGACGACGGCGGTGGCCGTCCCGGCGATCACTGCGGTGCGGGCCATCGTGCCGACCAGCCCGGGTCGTCCCATGCGGCGCATCATCGTTGGTGCCTCCTGTGGTTGCTAGTTGTTCGTGGTCGTCGTCGGAAGTGGGTCAGTCGAGCGCGGCGAGTTCGTCGAGCAGCTCGTCGACGGCCAGGCCGGGCAGGCGGAGCTCGCCGGTCAGGATGCCGCCCGACTCGACGATGGCGTCGCGGAACGGCTTGGCCCAGGTGTGCTCGAACACCAGGATGGCCTCGGAGTCGCCGGGAGAGAGTCCGTCGGCCAGCTCCAGGACGTCCTCGTCGGAGATGAGCGACTCGACCTGGTCCAGGACGGCGGCGAGACGGGCCGCGTCGTGGTTCTCGCCCAGCTCCTCGAACTCCACGAACGTGACGTCGCCGGCCTCGTCGCGGGTGACGAAGACCCCGTCGATGACCGAGATGATCCCGTTCGACGTCAGGCGCTCCAGCTCCGGGATGACCGCCCCGTTGAACTGGCTGCCGGGAAAGCTCAACACCAGGACTTCGACCGGTCCGAGCGCCATGTCCCACCTCCGAATCGCATCGTGCGGCGGCTCCGTGGAGGTCTCCACAGGCACGCGCCGGCCCGTGGGATGGACGATAACAGGGCCGCGCGGCGCCAGGGGCGCCGGTGGGCACCACCCGGACCGGCGTGGAGAGGCCGTGATGAACCGTCGCCCGGTAACGTGGGGATGTCGAGGCGGTCCGGCCGCCCGGCCGAGTTCGGAACCACCTGACCTGACCGGAGCGTGACTTGTCCTTCGACCTTGGCGCACTACTCCACGCCCATCGGGGCGAGGCCTACCCGCTGCACGAGCGCTATCTCAACCCGCAGCTGGCGAAGGTCCTCACCACCCTCGGGTTCGACCGCACCTACGTGCGGGGTGAGGGGGCCTACCTGATCGACGACCGGGGGGGTCGGACCCTGGACATGCTGTCCGGCTTCGGCGTCTTCGCACTCGGGCGCAGCCATCCGGTCGTCAAGGACGCGCTCCACCAGGCCCTCGACGCGGACCTGCCAAACCTGGCCCAGCTCGACTGCGCCCTCCTGCCCGGGCTGCTCGGCCAGGCGTTGGTCGAGCGGTCCCACCCCGGCATCCAGCGGGCCGTGTTCACCAACTCGGGAGCCGAGTCGATCGAGGCGGCGATCAAGTTCGCCCGGTGCGCCACGGGGCGAACCCGCGTCCTCTACGCCGACCATGCCTTTCACGGTCTGACCAACGGCGCGCTCTCCCTCAACGGGGGTAAGGAGTTCCGCGTGGGCTTCGGCCCCCTCCTGCCGGGCTGCGACCCGGTCCCGTTCGGCGACGCCCACGCCCTCGAGCGCGAGCTCCAGCGGGGCGACGTGGCCGCAGTGGTGCTCGAGCCCATCCAGGGCAAAGGTGTCTACCTCGCTCCCGGGACCTACTGGCGCAAGGCTCAGGCACTGTGCCGCCGGTTCGGCACCCTGCTGGTGCTGGACGAGGTCCAGACCGGCATGGGCAGGACCGGCCGCTTGTTCTGCCACCAGCACTGGGGCCTCGAGCCGGACATCATCACGCTGTCGAAGGCGCTGTCCGGCGGCTACGTGCCGGTCGGAGCGGTGCTCACCACCGAGGCGGTGTTCGACGCCGTCTACAGCTCGATGGACCGGGCCGTGGTCCACTCGTCGACCTTCTCGCGCAACCAGCTGGCCATGGTGGCGGGCCTGGCCACGCTCCAGGTGCTCGACGACGAGGACCTCGTGGCCGGAAGCGCCGACCGGGGCGCCAAGCTCATGGCCACCCTGGCACCGCTCGTCGAGAAGTACGAGCTGCTCCACGAGGTCCGTGGGATGGGGCTCATGGTCGGCCTGGTGTTCGGACCGCCGTCGTCACGGCCGGGTCGGGCCCGCTTCCGCATGCTCGAGCTCGCCCGCAAGGGGTTCTTCTCGCAGCTGATCGTGGTGCCCCTGTTCCACCGGCACCGGATCCTCACCCAGGTGGCCGCCGACAACGTGAACATCATCAAGCTGCTGCCGCCCCTGATCATCGGCGACGAGGAGATCGACGCCTTCGTGTCGGCCCTGGACGATGTCCTGGCCGACGCCACGAAGAGCGCCGGCCTGCTGGTCGAGGTGGGCACCACCATGGCCCGCAACACGCTGCGGCGCGACCGGCATCGACCGGGCGGCCGGGCACGCAGCCGCACGTGAGCGGCGACGCGGGAGGGCTCGGTCCGGGCGACCGGGTGCTGGTCACCGGGGGGGCCGGTTTCGTGGGTTCGTCGGTGGTGCGCGCTGTGCTCGACCGTGGCGCCGAGGTGGTGGCACTGGTCGAGCCCGGGGGGTCGACGGCCAACCTGGACGGCCTCGAGCTGACAGTGGCTACCGGCGACCTCCGTGACGCCGACGCGGTGGACCGGGCCGTCGCCGGGTGCGACGTCGTCTTCCACGTGGCCGCCCTCTACCGGTTCTGGGCACCAGACCCGTCCGCCTTCTACGACATCAACGTCATCGGCACGGGCCACGTGCTCGAGGCGGCCCGGTCCCGCGGTTGCCGCCGCGTGGTCTACACCTCCACGGTCGGCACCCTGGGCCTCCACGGTGCGACCACCGACGCCCCGGTGGACGAGCGGTCGTTCGCCCACGTCGACCACCTCTTCGGGCTCTACAAGCAGTCCAAGTACGTGGCGGAGCACGAGGTCCTGCGGGCGGGAGCGGAAGGTCTGCCGGTCGTGCTCGTGCAGCCGACCACGCCGGTCGGCCCGCGCGACATCGGCCCGACACCCACGGGCCGTACCGTCCTCGAGTTCCTCGACGGGCGCATCCCGGGGTACGTGGACACCACCCTCAACATCGTGGACGTGGAGGACGTGGCCGCCGGCCACCTCCTGGCCGCCGACCACGGCCGGGTCGGACGGAGCTACATCCTGGGGGGCGAGAACCTCTTGTTGCGGGACGTATTGGGCACGCTGGCCGCCGTCACCGGCCTGCCCGCCCCCACACGTCGGTTCCCGGGCGCCCTGGCCCTTGCCGCCGGCCACGTCTCGGACCTGGTGGAGGGGCGCCTGCTCCGTCGCGAGCCCTCCGTCCCCCTCGAAGGGGCGCGGATGTCCACGACGCACATGTCCTTCGACGACAGCCGGGCCCGGGCCGAACTCGGCTACACGTCGCGCCCGGCCGCCGGGGCCCTCGAGCGGGCGGCCCGCTGGTTCGTCGGGTCCGGAGCCGTGCGCCCTGAGCGGGTCGCCCGCTGCACCTGGCCGGGGGCCTGAGGCCCGGATCGACCGGCCGGTGGCGTCACTGACTCACGATGGTCAACACATCGGCGCTGCTGGTCGGGCTCGTGCCACCGGGCGTCGTGACCGTCACATCGACCTGTCCCACGGGCTGCGCCGGGCTGTAGGCGGTGATCTCGCTACCGGTCGTGTTGACGATGAAGCTCGTGGCCTCCACCGAGCCGAAGTGCACGGCGGTCGTGACCGGGTGGCGCCCGATACTCCTGGGGTGGTGCCCCGTGGACTACTTCTTCCTGTGTCGGGTGCGGGCCGACTTCACGTGCACCTCATAGGTGAAGCCGCTGCGCCCAGCTGTCGATGCAACGCCCTCGGGAGTGACGACGTCGATCTGGACGGTGCCGGCCGTGCCGGCAGGAGCGACCGCCGTCAGTAGGTTCCCGGTGAGTCGGACCACGAAGTCCTTGCTCTCGACGCCCCCGAAGCGCACCGCTGTCGCGCCGGCCAGTCCCACGCCAACGATCCGTACCCGGGTCCCCCCGGTGGTCGATCCGAAGCGATTCGACACCGAGGTGATGCTCGGGGCCAGGTAGGTGAACCTGTCGGCCGTGACCGGTGAGCTGGTGCCACCTGCGGAGGTGACCGTCACGTCGACGACGCCGGCCATCTGCGTCGGGGCATGCGTGATGATTGTGGTCCCGCTCTTCTCGACGGTGACGTCGGTGGCGGCCACTGTCCCGAAGTGGACCGAGGTGGTGTGCAGGAGGTTCTTGCCGGCGATGAGGACCCGGGTGCCCCCTGCGCCGTCACTCGGAACGACCTGGACGACCTGCGGGGCCGTGTCGCGGACATACCAGTCGAGCGATTGCGACGCGGAGGTGGGCGGCTGTGTGTCGATCGTGGCGGAGACGGTCACGTAGTACGTGCCCGTGCCCGTGGGCGTGCCTCCGATGAGACCTGAGACGCTCGAGATCGCGAGCCCGGGAGGCAGCCCGTCGGCCGTCCAGGTGACCACCAGGGCTTGTGCTGCCTGCCTGAAGGTGGCGGTCGGCGAGACCGGGAGCACCGGAACCCCGGTGCTCGAGGACTGGTCGGCGATCGGAGCGATGATGAGCGGGTCGAACGTCGTGAGACTCGCCTTCGTCAGTCCGTTGTCGGCGCTCGGCGATGGCCCCGCGAGTCCGATGACCGCGACGGCACCGAGGACGAGGACGACGAGTGCATAGAGGGCCAGCCGCAGGCGATGACCTCCTCCGGACGTGCGGGTCTTCGAGGTGGACATCTCAGTGGGCTCCGGCTGAAGCGGACGGGTCGATCTCGGTGGCGCCCTGTGCGTCCGCACGGGCGGTGTCAGTGCCATGGATCGCATCGGTTGGGACGAACGACCCGGAGAGGTCGTCGGTCCGTGACTGCCGGCATCTCGTCATGGCTCGTCCCCCTCTGCTGCCCTGTCCGGTGGATGTCGCATGACACACTGCCTGAAGATCGACCGAACAACCGTGACCCTTGCCCACCCCCGTGGGTCGTGCACGTGGTGCAACCCCTGCAGCATCAGACATTCACGAGTTGATGACAACCTGGACGACGCTCCGTGGTCATGTCACCACTGACGTCGGTCACCTGGCAGTTCACGCCCCGACCGCCGGTGACCGGCAGCCCTAGGGTGGTTGCGTGGAGGAGCCACCGAGCAGCGGTCCGACACGGATCCGCCACGAGCCGATCGCGACGGTCCGGTACGTGGCGGATGCCGTGGTCCCCTGTGACGGCACGGTGGCCGTGCTCCGTCCCGGCGCCGTCGAGGTGACGGGCGACTCGGTCGTGCGGGTGGGTCGTCCGGGTGAGCTGCGGTCGGACGGTCCGGCCGTGCGCGAGATCAGGGTCGAGGGTGCCCTCCTCCCGGGCTTCGTGAACACGCACTGCCACTCGCCCATGACGCTGTTCCGGGGGACGGGGGAGAACCTGCCTCTCCTGCGCTGGCTCGAGGAGGTCCTCTGGCCCCGCGAAGCCCACCTGGTCGCCGATGACGTCTACTGGGGGATGACGCTCGCGGCCGCTGAGCTGCTGGCCTACGGCGTCACCACCACGTGTGAGATGTACTTCCACGAGGATGCCATGGCGGACGCGATCCTCGAGGCCGGGTCGCGCGCCCTCATCACCCCCGGGGTGCTCCAGCTGCCGGGTGACGACGGGGGCGCCCGCTGGTGGGAGCCGTGCCTGGAGCGCTTCGCCGACTTCCACGAACGCCGGGACGGCCAGGCCGGCCGGATCGAGGTCGGGTTCGCATCCCACGCCGCCTACACGGTGCCGCTGCCCGGGCTCGTGGCCACTGCTGAGGCGGCCCGGGCGCGCGGCGCGCTGTTCCACGTGCACCTCGCCGAGACCGAGGACGAGGGGAATGCGTTCAGCGCGGAGCACGGCGGATCGGTACCGAAGGTCCTGGCCGACGCCGGGGTCCTCGACGGCCGGGTCCTGGCGGCACACAGCATCTGGCTGTCGCCGGCGGATCTCGATGTCTACGTGGATCGCGACGTGGCGGTGGCCCACTGCCCGCAGTCGAACGCCAAACTCGCCTCCGGCATCGCACCACTGACCGAGTTCCTGGCCCGCGGGGTGAGGGTGGGGCTCGGCACCGATGGGCCTGCCTCCAACAACGACCTCGACCTGTGGGAGGAGATGCGGCTGGCCGCCATGCTGGCCCGCCTGCGCACGGGCGATGCCGGCGCACTTCCCGCCGCCACCGCCCTCGACCTCGCCACGCGTGGGGCCGGTCGCGCCCTCGGTCGACCGGACCTCGGTGTGCTGGCCCCTGGGGCCAAGGCCGACATGGTGGCCGTGTCCCTCGACGACCCGGCGTTCGTACCCCTGCTGGACGACGACATGCTCCTCGATCACCTGGTGTGGTCGGCATCGAGCCGACTGGTCACCGACGTGTGGGTCGGCGGCGTGCCCGTGGTGGTCGACCGGCAACACCGGACCGTCGACGTCGAGCGGGCACGTGACGAGGTCGGCCGCCGGGCGGCGCGCCTGGCAGCAGCCGACTAGCTAGCTCGTGGGCCCCAGACCGTCGGCGTAGCGCGCCAGGCCGTCGGCGAAGCGCTGCATCATGGCCGGCAGGACGGCGTCGAGCACGCGCCCGGACCCCGGCCACTTCGGGTCGAAAGTGCCCGTCCAGTCGATGCGGGTGCCGGTGCCCTCGGACGTGAGGGTCACCTCCGCGAGGTAGTTGCGTACCGGGAAGCCGCTCAGGACCCGGTAGCCGAGACGGTGCGGCGGGTCCCAGGTCACGACCTCCTCGCGCGAGCCGACCCCGTAGCGGGTGAAGTGCCGCACGGCGCCGACTCCGTCGGGATCGGACGCCCCCTGGCGCTCGAGTACCGATCGGGTGAGGAAGGACCAGTCGCTCCACCGGCGGGCCCGGCCGATGAGCGGCCACACCACGTGGACGGGGGCCGATGTGGTGGCCCCGACCCGGTACCGGTGACCGCCGACCGGGTCCGACCCGGTCGGCGGTGTGGCTCCCGTCATCCCTCGACGTGTGCCTTGAGCGCTTCGAGGGACTGCTGGTAGACGGACTGCATCAGGTCGGCCATCTCGTCGGGTGCGGCGTCGACGACCCACGTGACGTGACTCCCCGAGCCCGATGGCGTCACGGTGACGGTGGCCTCGTGGGACTCGACCGGTACGCCGTCCACGATGCCGTACGTGATGGCACGCGTCGCGTCGTCGCGGCTCACCAACTTCTCGGTGATCGTCATGCCCATCGTCTCGAGGATCCGGTTGTCGCCCTCCACGCGGCAGGACTCCATGCCCGGCATCCATCCGGCGATGCCGCCGAAGTCGCCGACCAGTGCCCACACGGCCTCCGGGGTCCCTTCGACGTCGATCTCTGCGGTGCGCTCTGCCATCGTGCTCCTTGGTTCTGGTCCGGTGCCGGACGGTCGCGATGCGTGCCGGGCCCCTCGGACCGGCAGCGGACCGATGGTAGGCGCGGTCGTGCCGTCGCTCCACCGCTAGCGTCGCAGCCATGACCGGCCCGACCCCGGGTGCCGACGGCGCCGTCGCTCTGTTCGTCCCCGACGGCGACGCGCTGGTCCCCACCGACCTGGCGCGTGGTCCGTGGGCGCCGGAATCGCTCCACGGCGGCCCGGTGGCGGCTGCGGTCACGCGGGCCACCGAACGGGCGGTGCCGGCCGATGACGGCCTGCGCATCGTGCGGCTCACCCTCGAGCTGGTCCGCCCCGTCGGCACGGCGCCGCTGACGGTGGCGGCCCGCCTGTCCCGTCCCGGTCGGAAGGTCCAGGTGGTCGACACCGTCGTCACGCAGGCAGGGACGGACGTGGCCTGGGGCCGTGCCGTACGGATCCGGGTCGACCCGTCCGGGGTCGGACCGGAGCCGACGGTGCCCGAGGACGACGCACCGGCCCCGCCCTCGGCGGGGACGGAGGTGCCATCGCGGATCAGCGAGTACGCCGGGTTCCACAACGCCGGGGTGGACATCCGCTACGTACGGGGCAGGATCGACCGGCCCGGCCCGGCGACGGCGTGGTTCCGGCTGCGCGTCCCCGTCGTCGCCGGCGAGGAGCCAACGCCCGCACAGCGGGCGATGGCGGTGTCCGACTTCGGCAACGGGATCGGCTCGGAGCTCGAGTTCGGGTCCCACCTCTTCATCAACCCGGACCTCACCGTCTACCTCCACCGGCCCCTGGAGGGGGAGTGGGTCTGCCTCGACGCCCGCACCCGGTTCGGTCCACCGGGCACGGGAATGGCCGAGTCGGCCCTGTGGGACGTCCGCGGGCGGATCGGTCGTGCCCTCCAGAGTCTCTACATCGAGATCGGGCGATGACGTTCGACGGGTACCCGGAGGGGACGCCGAGCGTCGCCGACCTGCTGGTGGCCCGCGCCGTCGACGACCACACCGCGATCGTGGTCGACGACCGGGCGTGGACCTGGGCCGAGACGGTGGCGGCCGCTGCCGCACGGGCCGACCTGCTGCGGTCGTTGGAGGGACTCGAGCCGCCCCACATCGGCGTCCTGCTCGGCAACGAGCCCGAGTACCTGTTCTGGCTGGGGGCGGCGGCGCTGGCCGGCGCGGTCGTGGTGGGCATCAACCCGACCCGACGGGGGGAGGCGCTGGCGGGCGACGTCCGGCGCACCGACTGCCGGGTCCTGGTGACGGACGCCGCCGGTGCCGAGCTGCTCGAGGGCCTCGACACCGGGGTGCCGCCCGACCGCGTCATCCGGGTGGACGATCCGGCGTACGGCAGCCGTGTGGCGGCCCACGCCGGAGTCGACGCCGCCTCGGTGGTGGCCCGCTGGGGACCGCGGCCCGCCGACCTCTACCTGCTGCTCTTCACCTCGGGCACGACCGGCGCGCCGAAGGCCGTCCGCTGCACCCAGGGTCGCCTGGCCTCCATCGCCCTGCGGTCGGCCGAGGCCTACGACTACGACCGTGACGACGTGGCCTACTGCGCCATGCCGCTCTTCCACGGCAACGCCCTGATGGTCCTGTGGGGACCGAGCCTGGTCGTCGGTGCGACCGTGGCCCTGGCCCGGCGGTTCAGCGCGTCGGGATTCCTCCCCGACGTCCGCCGCTACGGGGTCACGACGTTCACGTACGTGGGTAAGGCCCTGGCGTACGTGCTGGCCACCGAGCCGGCGCCCGACGACGCCGACTGCAGCCTGCGACGCGGCTTCGGCACGGAGGCGTCGGTGGCCGACCACGCCGCCTTCCAGGCGCGCTTCGGCTGCGTCCTGACCGAGGGCTACGGGTCGAGCGAGGGCGGTGTGGCCATCAACCGCGTGCCGGGCACGCCCACCGGTTCGCTCGGGCTGCCCTCGGACGACGTCGTGGTGGTCGGCCCGGCGACGGGGCGCGAGTGCCCACCCGCCGAGTTCGACGCCTCGGGGGCGCTGCGCAACGGCCACGACGCGGTCGGCGAGATCGTGAACCGCTCGGGGTCGGGACGCTTCGAGGGCTACTACAACGACCCTGCCGCGACGGCCGAACGCCTGCGCGACGGCTGGTACTGGACCGGCGACCTCGCCTACCGCGATGCCGACGGGTGGTTCTGGTTCGCCGGACGCGGGGGCGACTGGCTGCGGGTCGACTCCGAGAACCTGACGGCAGGCCCCATCGAGCGGGTGCTGGTCCGCTTTCCCGACGTGGCGGCCGTCGCCGTCTACGGGGTGCCCGACCCGCGTTCGGGCGACCAGGTGATGGCGGCCCTGGAACTGCTGCCCGGGTCGGGATTCGACCCGGAGGCGTTCAGTACCTTTCTGGCGGCACAGGGGGACCTCGGCACGAAGTGGGTCCCGGCCTTCCTGCGAGTGACCCGGGCGCTGCCCCAGACGGCCAACGGCAAGGTCACCAAGTCGTCGCTCCGCACAGACGGCTGGTGGACGGGCGACGACGTCCTCTACCGGCTCCGCCCGGGCGGCTCCGCCACCCGGCCTGCCTACGAGCTGCTCGGCCCGGACGCCGTCGGCGCGTTGCGGGACGAACTGGCCGCCCACGGCCGTCTCGGGCTCGTCGGCGGATGAGCACTCCGGCCGCCCCGACCGCACCGGGCACGACGGCCGGGACGCCGGCCGCAGCCGACCCGGTCCCACCGGGGTGGTTGGACCGATTCGACGACCGGCTGCAGCGCCACCGTCCCACGGCCGTGCTGTCCGCGGTGCTCGCCAAGTGGTACGACGACGGTGCCGGCCGACTGGCCAACCTGATGGCGTACTCGGCCTTCCTGGCGGTGTTCCCGTTGCTGTTGATCCTGCTCACCCTCGTGGAGATCCTCCTGGTGGGGCACAAGGGTGCCCAGCAGGACGTGATCGACGCCGCCCTCCGCCAGTTCCCCGAGATCGGCTCCGAGCTGCGTGCCAACATCAACGGGCTGGGTGACCGCAGCGCCGTCTTCCTCGTCGTGGTGCTCCTGTGGCTCGTCTACGGCTGCCTGCGGCTCAGCCGCAGCGCCCAGATCCTGATGGCCACGGTGTGGTCGGTACCCCGTGAGGCCCTGCCCACGTTCCGGCGGTGGCTGCCGAGGGCCGTCGGATTCCTCGTCGTACTCGGTGTCGGCTTCATCGGCGGTGGTGTGCTCTCCGGGGTCGGGACCTTCGGTGGACTGGGGCCGGCCTCCGCACTGGTGGGCTTCGCCGCTTCGCTCGGCGTGAACGTCGCCATGTTCTGGGCGGGCTTCACCGTCGTGCTGTCCGTGCCCGAGCAAGGCCGAACGCTGTGGCGGGGCGCGCTCGTCGCCGGTGCGGGCTGGACCGTGCTCCAGTTCGTGGACACCCTTCTGGTGAACCACGAACTACGGCACTACCGGACGTTGTACGGCGCGTTCGCCACGTTCATCGTGCTGGTGTGGTGGATCGGGCTCGGGACCCTCGTGACGGCCTTCGCCGCCGAGCTCGACGTCGTCGTCCAGCGCAGGCTGTGGCCGAGGTCGCTCCGCCGGGGTGCCGGGCGCCAGGGCGCGTCGTCCGACGCGCCGGGCCGTCAGCCCTCGACGGCCAGCGGCTCGGGCGCATGAGCGCGGCCCGCTTCGCCGGGGGCGCGAGGTGGCGGGATTACGAGTCCGAGCAGGCCGCCGGCCAGCACGACCACGGAGGCGATGAGGAAGGCGTGGGCGTAGCCGGACGTCATGGCCACTGCCACCGCGTCACCACCCTGGTGATGGAGCGCGACCGGGTGGTCCAGCAGCGATGCCGTGCGTGACGCCGCCAGTGTCGTCAGTGCGGCCAGCCCGACCGACGCCCCGATCTGTCGACTGCAGTTGACCAGGCCCGAGGCGAGGCCTGCCTCCTGGTGGGGGAGGCCGCCGGTGGCCAGCAGGGCGATGGGGGTGAAGGCCAGGCCCATCCCGAAGGTGGCGAGGATCCCGCCGCCGCAGACACCGGTCCAGTAGGAGTCGCCGGCCTGGATGAACGAGAGCCAGAAGAGCCCTCCGGCTGCGAGCACGGCGCCCAGCATGAGGACGTTGCGCGGGCCGAGCCGGGGGGCCAGCCTGCCGCTGAGGGTGGCGCCGATGGCGATGGCCGCGGTCTGGGGCAGGAACGTGAGACCGGTCACGACCGGGCTGTAGCCGAGCACCTGCTGGAGGTAGAGCGAGAGGAAGAACCACATGGCGAACANNTCACCAGGTTGGCCCCCGTGACCGAGCGGACGCGGAAGAGCCGGAGCGGGACCAGCGGGTGCGAGGCCACCCGGGCCTCGATGACCACGAAGGCCAGCAGCAGGAGCGCGGCCGCCGCGAGCACGACGAGGGTCGAGGCCGCAGTCCACGGCACGGCGTCGGTGTGGGNNAGATGGCGTAGACGAGCAGGAAGAGCGCCCCGGTCACGGTCACCGCACCGGCCACGTCGAGCCGGCTGCGCGGTCCCTCGGCGCGCGATTCGTGCAGCGTGAGCCGTGCCACCACGAACAGCGCGATGC
>PLRX01000037.1 GCA_003164095.1 Acidimicrobiaceae bacterium
TGAGTCCCTGGTGCATGGTCTGGCCGGTGTAGAGCGACGAGGACGTGGCGGGGTCGGCGTCAGGGGCCAGCACCGAGAAGGTGGACGTCGTCTGGCCGGTCGTCGTGTCGTCCCAGGCATAACCGGCACCCGGGGTGAGCTCACGCATCACGAGTGAGCCGAGCGGGTCCGCGACTCCGGGGTTGCCGGTCACGGACACCGGGTTCCCGTTCTGCAGGAGCGTCAACGAGTCAGCGGCACCGGCACCCGTCAGCAAGGCCTCGTCGATCGATCCGTTGAACTGGAGGTCGTGGGTTGCCGTGGCCCCCGCATCCGGGGCACCCCCCATCAGCGCGGGCCCCAGCCCCATGGTGAGTGCGGCGACGCCGGCCGCGGCCAGCCTGACGAACGGACGGCGATGCTGGGTGCGCACGTGATTCCCCCTGGTGCCCCTCGACTCCGGTGGCTCCCCCGCCACTTGACCCGATCCTGACACCTCACCGGCCCGGTCGCGACTGGAACCCCCATAGTTCAGTTGACACTTACGTAAGCTACTGCTTACAGTCAAGGCATGGACGCAGCGCTGAAGGCCGTGGCCGAGCCCCGACGACGGGAGATCCTCCGCCTGATCTGGTCGCGCGAGCTGCCGGCCACCGAGATCGCCGAGCGTGTCGGCCAGGTCTCCCGCTCCGCCATCTCCCAACACCTCGCCGTCCTGAAGGGGGCCCACCTGATCGTGGAACGTCGGGACGGCACCCGGCGCCTCTACCGGGCGGACCACGGGGAGATGGCCCGGCTGCGGGGGTTCCTCGACGATTTCTGGGCCGATGGGCTGGAACGCCTACGCCTGGCCGCAGAGCGCGAGCAGCAGAACCGGACATCGGACAGACGAAACGACAGGAGCGACACCCATGGCTGAACTCGTCCGGGAGGTCTTCATCGAGGCCACCCCCGAAGTGATCTTCGAGTACCTCGTGGATCCCGCCAAGTACGTGGAATGGGGCGGCACCGAGGCCGTACTCGACCCCCGGCCCGGGGGTACCTACCGCGCCCTGATGGGTGGGACCCACTGGGGTGAGGGCGAGTTCCTCGAGGTCGACCCCGACCGCAGGGTGGTCTTCAGCTTCGGCTGGGCCGAGCCCGGACACCCGATCCCACCGGGGTCCACCACCGTCGAGATCGCCCTCGCCGCTGAAGGAACCGGCACCACGGTGCGGCTAACCCATCGGGGGTTGCCCGAGGACGCGGTGGGCGACCACACCGGCGGGTGGGACCACTATCTGGCCCGGCTGTCCGTCGTCGCCCAGGGCGGCGACGCCGGACCGGACCGTATGGGCTGAACGGTACCCGCCGTCCGGTCCCGAGCGGCCGTCGACACCCGTATCCCCACTCCCACCCCGATCGCAACGAGGAGCCGTCCGTGACTACCGCCGAGACCTGGCAGCACATCCATACCGAGCGGGCCGCCATGGCCGATACCTGGGAGGGCTTCGGGCCCGACCAGTGGTCGATGGAATCGTGGTGCGACGGCTGGTCGGTCCACGTCACCGCCGGTCACGTCCTGGCCGCGGCCGAGCAGACGTACTCCAACTTCTACAAGGAGTTCGTCCTGGCCGGCTTCCGGTTCGACGTGTTCGCCGACCGGGCCGCCCGGCGGCTGGCCGAAGTGTCCCCCGAGGACATGGTCCGCCGGTTGCGGGCGCGGACAACGACCACGAACCACCCACCCGCTCCCGTCGTCGTGATGCTCGGGGAGATCGTCGTCCACGGCGAGGACATCCGNNATCCGCCGACCGCTCGGCATCGCCCACGAGGTGCCGGCGGAAACGCTCGTCGCGGTGGCTGACAACTACGTCAGGACGAACCTGCTCCTGGGGGCCAAGCGGCGCATCGCCGGACTCCGGCTACGGGCGACCGACGTCGACTGGACCCACGGGGACGGCCCCGAGGTGAGCGGGCCGCTGACCTCGATGATCCTCGCCATGTCGGGCCGGACGCCCGCCCTGGCCGACCTCGGGGGCGAGGGCCTCCAGGTGCTCACCGGGCGCTGTTGACCACCTGGAGCCCCGTGCAACGCTCACGGGTACCGGCCTTCCCGGTACGATCCGGGGCGTCCGGGGCTCCGACATGAACGAGGTCGACAGTGGTGGCGCGGTGCAGTTGGGCGGAGCATGACGAGCTCCGTGACTACCACGATCAGGAGTGGGGCGTACCGGTCCACGGCGACTCCCGTCTCTTCGAGCTACTGACACTGGAAGGTGCCCAGGCAGGCCTCAGCTGGCTCATCGTGCTCCGTCGTCGGGCGGGCTACCGCTCGGCGTTCAGCGGCTTCGACCCGGAAGTGGTCGCCCGCTTCTCGTCGGCGGACGTGGACCGGCTGGTGGAGGACCCGGACATCATTCGTCACAGGGGCAAGATCGAGTCCACGGTCACGAACGCCGCCGCGCTCGTCGCCCTACGGGACGCCGGTGAGCGTCTGGACGCCGTGCTCTGGGCATTCGTCGACGGCCGACCCCGGCAACACGACTGGTCGGCGGGCGACGGGCTGCCCGCATCCACCCCGGAGGCCGCGGCCATGAGCAAGGAGCTCAAACGGCGGGGCTTCCGGTTCGTCGGCCCCACCACCTGTTACGCGCTGATGCAGGCGGCGGGCCTCGTCAACGACCACCACCCGACGTGCTTCCGGGCCCGCGAGCTCGCACACTTCGACTGAGCACCTTCCATCCGCGGCAGCCGCCGTCGACCTGCCCGGAACCGGGTGACGACCGGGCCACGTGCGCCTGGACGTGCGGTGGTCTGGATGCTGCGGGCCTACGGGCAGCCGTCGGTGCCTCCGCCATGACGCTCGGCGGGCTGGTGAAGCACCTGGCACTCGTCGAGGAGTACGCCCACCGCGGCCACGCCGACCTGCTCCGCGAGCCGGTCGACAGGCTCACCGGGGAGGACCCGCCGACTGACCCGGCGCGGTCGCACCGCTGGTCCCGCCGCTGGCGGCCGGTCAGGACTGGTTGCCCTCGGCCTGATAGGTGCGGCACGGCTCGCCCCGCAGCGAACCACATGCCGGCAGCGACGCCGTGGCGTGCACCCCGTGGACCACGTCGACCTCGAGGCTCGAGGCCGCAACCCCTCCGTAGCCGACCGACACTCTCTGCCTCCCATTGTCGAGGGTGGCGAACTCCCAGGTCGGGCGGTCGCCGCCGGGTGCCGACAGCACGACCCGGAGCTCGGTCCCGGCACGGAAGGTGTGGACGATCGGGTCGACGGGGATCTTGACCAGGGTGAGCTTCGACGCCGACAGCCTCCGAGAATCGGCGCGCAGGTAGGTCGGCAGGGTCAATAGCGCCGTCGACGACCGTCGGTCCACCTGGTTCGAGCTGCGCAGGAAACCGGACGTCACGTACTCCTCCTGTCCGCTGGCCGGTCGCACCTCGGTGATGGTGGCCTGGAGGTCGACGACCGGCGAGGCCGACTCCACCCAGAGGTCGAGGGTCGCCGGCCCGGCGATGGTGGTGGACGACGTGAAGGGCGCCGTCTGGAAGGCCGCCCCGTCGGCC
This sequence comes from Acidimicrobiaceae bacterium, assembly GCA_003164095.1. Taxonomy (GTDB): domain Bacteria; phylum Actinomycetota; class Acidimicrobiia; order Acidimicrobiales; family RAAP-2; genus Bog-756. The sequence goes on from PLRX01000037.1 coordinate 3,534, forward strand.
GCCGGGACCGGTGTCCAGTCCCACCCCGGATCGGCGGCCCAGGCGTTGCCCGTCGAGGGCAAGCTGGTCGCCGGTCGGACGCCCGGGTCGAGGCGGAGGGAGGCCCTGCCCGACTTCTCCTGCGTCCGTCCCCCCGTCGCCAACGAACCACCCGACCCGAGCTTCCACGCCTCCGCTGTCCCCGCCGGTGGCCACTGGTTGAAGCCGGCCGTGTAGGTGGACTGGGGGTCGCCGGCGCCGACAGCACCCGCGCCGTTGTCGAACAGGAGCTCGACCCGCGGTGTCTGGTGGGTGAAGTCGTGGCGCGCCACGGTCAGATTCTTGGCCGCGGTGAACCGGATGGCGGGCAGCGGGGCCTGGGCCGAGGTGCCGGCGGCGAAGCTGGTGAAGTCATCGAGGACGAGTCCCTCGAGGAAGTTGACCGGGGCCGGGACCTTGTCGGCCACGTAGAGGTCGAGGAACTCGAGCCAGCGGCTGATGATCTGCGGGTCGGTCGAGTCGATGTGGCCGCCGTTGACCAGGTTGGCGAAGACCGGTGTCGTCTTGGGCAGGGCCGACAGCAGGGCCGGCCACTGGGGCCCGGTCTGCTCGTCCTGCATGGCCCCGGAGATGAACACCGGGACGGTGATGCGTGCGGCCCAGGCGTCCATCGATCGTCGGTCGAACAACGAGGGGTCGCGGCCCGGGCCGGTGCCCGGTGCGACCAGCTGGGGGCCGACCAGGGACGACAGGCTCTCCGACTGCTCGTGGAGGGCCTGGTTGGCGAGGCACGTGGACGAGGCCCCGCCCGAGGCGGCCAGCTCGGCATCGATCTCGTAGTACACCCAGCTCTGGCCCACCCCCGACACCGGGGTGGTCGACAGCGGCGCCAGGGACCCGCCGGTCAAGGTGGCGGCCGCCTTGGCGTCGTCGATGCGGCTGGCGATCCACCCGGCGGCGAACCCGTCGTTGTAGATCCCTCCGGGGTAGCCGGTGGAGAAGAGGTCGTCTGTCGGGCTCATCGGGGCGATGGCGGCCAGGTCGGGCGGATCGGTGCCGGCCGAGGGCAGCTCGGACAGGCCCGAGTAGCTGATGCCGACCATGCCGACCTTGTGGTTGGCCACCCAGTCCTGGTGGGCCACGATCTCCACGGCGTCGTAGGCGTCGTAGTCCGACGGGTAGCCGAACAGGTCGTAGGCGCCGCCCGAGCACCCCGTCCCCCGCATCTGCAGGCTGACGGTGGCGAACCCGGCCATNNGGGATCGGGTCGGTCGGCGCGGCCGTCGCATAGCCGGAGTACTCGATCACGGTCGGGCACGGTGCGGTCGCATTGCACGTGCTCCCATAGGGATAGCGGACGGTGGCGGCCAACTGGATCCCGTCCCGCATGGTGATGTAGTTGAGTCCCTGGTGCATGGTCTGGCCCGTGTAGAGCGACGAGGACCTTGGCGGGTCGGCTCCGGGGGCGAGCACCGCGAAGCTGCGCGAGGTCTGACCTGTCTCCGTCTCGACCCATGAATAGCCTGCACCCGGCGGAAGGTCCCGCAAGATAGAGGACCCGAGGGAGTCCGCCCGTGCCGGGTTGCCGGCCACGGACACCTTGGCGCCATTCCGATGGAGCGTGACCCGCTCACCGGGACTGGCCCCGGTCAACCACGCTTCGTCCACCGAGCCTCCGGCGTGGAGGTGTACCGGCGCAGTTGCTCCCGCATCGGGCGCCGAGGCGACCAGCGCCGGTGCGATGCCCAAGGTACCCATAGCGATGCCGGCAACAGCCAGCCTGACGAATGTACGACCACGCGTGACGCGCATCAGATTCCCCCTCGGACCCGGACGAGCGCCCCCACCCTCCCCGGGGGGGACGAACCGGGTTCTACCACCTCACCGGGCCCCTCACACACCTCTCCTGTGCCACCGGGAACGGGAGAGGGTACCGCCATGGGTGGAGGCTGCGGACCTCGCTGGTCCCGACGCTGATACTCAATGTGGTGGCCACGTTGTCGGTCAGCCCCGAGACCGCGCACGACGTGGATGCGGTCGTGCAGGTCTTGCCCGTCGAGGAGAGCACCGCGTAGCTGCTGATCGGAAGGCCCACGTTGCAGGGTGCCGTCCAGGAGAGCGTCGCCGAGCCGTTGCCCGCGGTGACGTGACCCGGGCGTCGGTCAGTCGGTGGAGTCGACCGGCGCAGCGGCGAGGAGGTCGTGCAGCGTCTGGGCGAGCAGCGTGCATGTCCTGGGATGTGACAGGCCCCGGAGCCGGCGGTAGAAGTCCAGCGACTCGAACTGGAACAACGCGTCGACAGCCGTCCGGTCGGCCCTCCGCCGCGCCTCGGGCAACGACGCGAGCTCCGTAGCGAATTGGCGATCGACCTGATCCGTCAGCAGATCCCGGACCACTGCCAGCTCGGTGCGCACGATGCGGCTCGTGGCCGACATCAGCGCCGAGGCGCGCGCCGTCGCGCCCAGTACCTCGTACGCATCCAGTCGCACACGTACGAACTCGTCGACCCGGTGCTCGAAGGAACCTTGCCCGATCGCATGGATCCTGTAGAGCGGGATCCCGATCTCGATCTGGCGGTCGACGGCCGCCCGGAGCAGCGTGCGGTTGTCGGGGAAGTACCGGTTGATCGACCGGTGCGAGACTCCGGACCTGGCGGCGATGTCCCCCGCGGTCGGCTGGAGGTTCCCCTCCGCGAACAGGGCGATGGCCGCGTCGAGCACGGCGGTGCGGTTGCGGGCTCGACGGGCCGCACGGCCGTCGGTCGAAGCGGTGTCGAGGTCAGCCAACTAGGCCTGCTCCGACGATGCTGCCGCCAGGGAAGCTGCAGTGTCGGTCACACGCACCCTCCGGGGTCGAGGACGGAACTCCAGCATGCCCGGTGCCGGACCAGGTCCGACATGTGTCCAGGACCGGACGTCAGACTACCCGCCAGGCGGCCGGGACACGCCACGCGACCGCACAACTCGTCAACGATAGAGGTCGACCACCGCGACGATGTCCTCGTCGTCGAAGCCCTCGTCGGCCGCCGCCTGGAAGAGATCACGCACCACCGGTGCCAGTCGGAGCTCCTTGCCTCCGGCCAGGGCGACCTCGGTGGCCAGACGGGCGTCCTTCGCCGCCAGCACCGTCGTCCACCAGGTCGGGCCCGCGCCGTCGACCAGCGCCGCGAACCGGTTCTTCAACCCCGGCGCCAGCATCGGCGAGTCACCGAGCAGGTCGGTGAGCTGGTCGTCGGTGAGTCCGCCGGACCTCCCCACGGTCAACGCCTCGGCCACGGTCACGATCCCCGACAGCAGCATGAGGTTGACGGCCAGTTTGGCGGTCGACGCCTTCTCCGGCCGGTCGTAGCGCTTGACCTTCCCGCCCAGACTGTCGAAGACGGGCTCCAGCCCGTCGATCACACCGGCATCACCACCGGCCAGGTACGTGGCCTGCCCGTCCCGCACCGCTTGCGGCGCACCGAGAATCGGGAGTGCGACGAAGTGCGAGGAACGGTCGGCCAGCTCGCGGCTCAGGGACGGCGAAATGGTGGACGCGTCGACGTACGGCCGGGGGCCGAACTGCGCCAGCAGGCCGCCGGAGCCGAGCGCCAGATCTCGGACCGCGTCGTCATTGGCGAGACTGCTGATGGCAACGTCCGCATCGGCTACCGCCTGGCCGGGGCTGTGGGCTTCGATGGCACCGGCGGTCACCAGGTCGTCGCCCCGACCCGCGGTCCGGTTCCAGACGGTCAGGTCGTGCCCCCCGTCCTGCAACCGGTGGGCGACGGCTCGTCCCATCCGTCCGAGTCCGAGAACGGCGATCTTCATCCGATCCTCCTTCGATGCCGCCGGGGTCCGGCGGCGAGGTCTGTTCGGTGTAGCCACTAGGCCCCCGTCCCGACAACCTTCTCCCCTACCCGTACCGTAGATCCCCAACCGCTACACGTGCGGATCACACCCAACCCTGGGAATCCCTCATGCGGATCCGACTCCCGAGGACACCGGCGGTCCAGGCATGCGCCGCCGTGTCGTCGAGCCGGGCCAGGCGCACGATCACGTCCTCGAGCAGAGCAGGGCGGTCGGGCCTGTCGAGCGTGGCGACTCCGTGGAGCCCCGCCCTCACGTCGGGAGACCGGACGCCGCACAGACCGGACGCCAGCAGCATCAGGCCTCGGGCAGCACGTCCCCAGTCGAGTAGAACTGCCGGAACCAACGGCGGTACTGCGGCACCGGGCCGTCGATCTTCGTGGTCATCGGTCGCTCCCGGTACACCTTGTTCTCCCAGATGGGGACGTCCTGGGTGAACTGCAGGTTGGTGATCTCGTCGTTCATCGCGGAGATCGACTCGGTGGCGGCGTCATCGTCCAGTCGCTTCATCGAGAAGCAGAGGTTGATCTCCGTCAGTTCGTCGTCGATCGGCGTCTGGGTGATGTACGTGAGCATCTCGAGCGGGTCCTGATTCACCTCGACAGCCACGATGCCGGGACCGCACGTCGTCGAGGTGGTGCTGACCTCGAATCCCACTTCCGATACGGCGGTCACGCTCAGACGCTGTTCGACGACCATCGATGGGCCGGAGAAGCGGACCTCGAACTGCTCCTCGGCCGGTGGCTTCATGTCGTGGACCGTCGAGAAGTGGGACCGATCGATGATGTTCTCGGTCAGGTCCTGGACGTGGACCCGCACGGAATAGCTGGTGGCCCGCCACGGGGTCCACTCGTCCTCGTCCGGTCGGTACCCGATGACGTCGAACGACGGCGGAGCGTGCTCGGCGTGGTGCCAGACGAATATCCGTCCGTTGCGCTCGCACACCTCCCACGCCCGGGCTCCGGTACGTGGCGGCCGGTCGAGCCCGGGCACCTCGACGAGTCCGCCGTCCGCGCCGAAGCGCCATCCATGGAACGGGCAGGTGATCCCGTCGCCGCAGACCCGGCCGCCTACGCCGAGGTGGGCCCCGAGGTGCGGGCAGTGGGCATCGAAGACACGGGCCGTCCCGTCCTCCCCTCGGAAGAGCACGAGGTCGCGCCCCAGATAGGACACCGCCCGGACGTCTCCGGTGGCGAGGTCCGCTGAGGCCGCGACGCCGAACCAGCCGTTGGGTGACGCCGGGAACGGGTAACGACCGGCCACCGGTCTACTCCGCCGCCTCAGCCGAGGCCCCGCGGAAACGGCCGGCGAAAGCACGCAGGGGCAGGTCGGCACTGGTGAGCATTCCCGGTGGCGCATCGCACACGGCACGCATGGCGTTGAGTGCCGGCATGCCGGTGATGGTCATGCCGAGCGAGGCGAAGTACTCGGCGTCCATCAGGCTGTGCGGCTTGCCGGACGTAGGCAGGATCATGTGCTTGTTGATGATCATCGGGTCGCCCTCGATGGTGGTGATGTAGCACCCTTGGACATTCCACCGGGGCACCGTCTTGGGTGTCATCTGCCACTCGAGGTGGACCTCGATCTTCGACTCGCCACCCGAAAGTCCCTTGAACTTGGCGAGGCTCCCCCCGACCGAACCCTTCGGGAGCGTCCACCAGCCGAGGTCGACTTCCTCGGTGCAGGCGCCGAGCTCGCATTCGAAGACGATGTCGTCGATGGCCACGTCGAGGCAGTCGGCCATCAGGTAGATGGAGTCTGCGAACACGGTGCAGCCCTTCTCGAGTAGCGCCGGGACCTCAGGGTCGTCCACGGGCCGGCCGTACCCGACGTTCTTCCAGGTGTCGACCGAGTGGTGGCAGGAGACGTCGACGGTCTCCAGGACGGTGAGGTGATCCACGTATCCCATGCCCGCAGTAGCGACGACACTCAGGATCTGTGCGAGTCCAGGGTTCATTCCGGTGCCGTAGAAGGATGCTCCCCCGCGCTGGCAGGCCTCCTCCACCAGCTCGGTCGGCAGTCTGCCGGACGGATGTGGGTGGTTGCGGTCGCGATGGTGACCGGTGATCCAGTCAGACGTCGTCACGACGTCGACGCCACGCTCGAGCAGTGCGCAGAAGAGGTCGACGTCGGGCCAGACCCCGTTGAAGTTCACGACGTCCGGCTCGGCCCGGAATACGTCTTCGAGGTCGCCCGTGGCGAGTACGCCGAGGGGTGCCCGTCCGACCAGTTCGCCGGCGTCACGTCCGAACTTCTCGGGCGAGTAGCAGTACAGGCTGACGAGCTCCAGATCCGGGTGGTCGACGATTCGTCCGATCATCTCGGATCCGACGTTGCCGGTCGCGAACTGGGCGACTCGCAGAGGTGCCGTGGACAAGTGTTCCTCCCAATGTGCTGGTGACCGTGCAGGTCTGCCGTCCCTGGATCGTACCGACGACTTGGACACTTGTCCAGAGGCCTGTCTGGATGCATGTCCAAGTAGGGACCGGCACGGCACCCAGCCGATCTGCGCGTTCGCGATGGTTCGGGTATCAGGTCGCCGCACGCCACCGGGGACCGGGGGTACGGTCTGCATCCTGATGGCCAGTACCAACATTGATCCCGGTCTTCGATCGATCGCCCGATGGCTGCCGCGCGGTGGCATCGGACGTCGCTCGCTCGAACCCATCCGACTCCTCACGCGACTTCCCGCCAGGAAGACCCCGCCGGGCGTCACCGTGGAGGAGATCGGTTCCGCATCCGTGCGGGTACACGGGATCGGTGGAACCGACGAGCCTCGGCCGGCACTCCTGTGGATACATGGAGGTGGTTACGTCATCGGCACTGCGGCGCAGGATGACGTGATCTGCCAGCAGTTCGCCCGGCAGCTCGGGATCATCGTCGTCTCTGTCGACTACCGGCTCGCCCCGGAGCATCCGTTTCCCGTTCCGTTGCACGACTGTTACGACGCGCTCTCCTGGCTCGCCCACCATCCGCGTGTCGACCCGACACGTCTGGCCGTCGGCGGGGCCAGTGCCGGTGGTGGACTCGCTGCCGCCCTGGCTCTGCTCGCCCGTGACCGTGGTGAATTCCAGCTCGCCTTCCAGTTGCTCGTCTATCCCATGCTGGATGACCGCACCACACTGCGGAACGACATCGATCAGCGATCGTTCAGACTGTGGAACAACAAGTCGAACCGCTTCGGTTGGAAGTCGTATCTCGGCTGCGAGCCAGGCGCTGCCGACGTGAGTGGTCTGGCCGCACCGGCTCGTCACGGCGATCTGACGAGCGTCGCCCCGGCATGGCTCGGCGTGGGGACACTCGACCTCTTCCACGACGAGGATCTCGACTACGCGGAACGCCTCAGGGAATCGGGCGTCGCCTGTGTGGTCGATGTCGTGGACGGCGCCTTCCATGGCTTCGACGCCGTCGCGCCGAAGGCACGCGTATCCCGAGACTTCCGATCGGCGCAGGTCACGGCCCTGGGTGCGGCACTGGGGGTTGAGCCCGGAGGGCGAGGTCGGTCACCCGTCACTGACGCTCAGTGACGACCTGGGGCGGTGCCGGACGTGGCGGCTATGGCGCCACACGGCGCTGACAGGACGCCGGGTCGGACCGTGACGGGAATGTGGTTCCCGGGTGCACCGAGATCGAATCGAGTGAACGGCACACCTGAGCGATGGCGAACAATCCGATAGGACCGTTGACGAGTGGTCCTCAGCAGCAGCGGTGCCGGTTCAACGTGGCGAGTGTGCGGTGGGGGGCTGGATCGATCTTTTCGACGGCGGCTTCGAACTTGGCGAGGTCGATCTTGTGTCCACCGATCCAGGTTCCCTTGACGTGGACCCTCTCCGTGAGCTCGTGGGGGTCGGCGGCGGTGGGATCGGCGCTGAGTTCGACGAAGTCCGCGAGCTTTCCCACCTCGATCGACCCGAGATCCTGATCATGTCCGAGCTGACGGGCTCCGTTGATCGTGTGCGCCCGGATGGCCTGGTCCATGGTGAGCGCCTGGTTCACTCCGTGGACCGCCCCCGACGCCGTGGTTCGGGTGACGACCGCTTGGAGATTGAGAAGCGGTAAGGGCGGATCGACGGGGCCGTCGTTGTGGAGCGAAACGTGCACGCCCGCCTTCCAGGCATCGGCGAAGCGCTGCCACTGGCTGCCGACGGCAGCATCGAAGAGGGTCCCGTCGAAGAGATCTCCCCAGTAGATGAACTGGAACGGACCGAGCGAGCAGTGCAGGCCGAGGCTGGCGGCTCGATCGAACTGGTCAGCACGAGCCGCGCCGCAGTGCTCAATGCGCCAGCGGTGGTCGGTTCCGAGCAGGTCGTGGCGTGCAAGCGCAGCCTCGCAGGCGTCAAGGATCACGTCGAAGCTGACGTCGCCATTGCAGTGGAAGGTCATCTGCCATCCCGTGGGAGCGAGCTCGTCGAGCATCGCATCGAGCTCGGCTCGGGTGTAGTTCATGTTCTTCTCGCCGAAGGGACCGAGCGGGATCTGGGCCGTTCTGGTGGTCTCGTTGTCGAGATAGGGAAAAGAGAGGCCAGCACTCCCGATCAATGGAGACCCGTCGGCCCAGACCTTGATGCCCTGCTTCCAGATCACGGACGGGTTTGAGGTGGTGATCTGCTTGGCGGGGTCCTGGTCGATCGACATCTCGTAGAAGCCAACCCGGATCGGGCAGTCCGGAAACGAGACGAGCGCCTCGTAGCCCGAGAGGGACGTGGGGTCGAAGGCATGGTCGGAGGTGAGCGTGACCCCGTTGCGTCCCATGAGGGCGAACCACTTGGCCGCCGAGTGCAGCGGATGGGTGACGACTTGTGCAATCACGTTCCTTGCCGCGCCCATGACTGCAGGCGTTTCATATGCGGTGCCGACGAGGCTGCCGTCCGCGTTCCGGCCGTAGGAGCCAGCGACCGGGTCCTCGGGAACATCCTTGTCCCAGCCATTGAGCTTCATGACCGCCGTGTTGAAGTAGAGGAGATGGCCACAGTTGTCGAGAACCACCACTGGTCGGTCAGGGAAGTGCCTGTCGAGGATCTCCAGCGTCAGGAGAGGGGCGCCCTGCAAGGGGCGGTCGAAGCCGGTGAACAGCTGAGGCTCGCCTGTTGGCTTCTCAGCATGGACCTTGTCGAAGTAGGCCTCGACGGCGGACCAGGTCGGGTAGCCCATGTAGGGGGCGATCCAATGGGCTGGCTCCTGGGTCAGGACGCCGCCGAGTACCGGGTGCGAGTGCGCATCGACGAATCCCGGGAGGAGCGTGCTCGATCCCAGGTCCTCGATCTCCGCGTCGGGGGCAGCCGCCCGGCAGTCAGCGAGCGAGCCGGCACAGAGGACGGTTCCACGTTCGACGTCGAACGCCACTGCTTCCGCCCTGGTTCCGTTGCCATCGACCGTGATGATCGCGGAAGCCTTCAGGATCGCCTGCGCCACGTAGTTCTCCCTCTGCGGGTGCTGGACTCCTGGTGAGACCGTTCCCCCATACTCCTGCGGGGAGGCACAGACACGAGGCGGCGCGTCTCGAGTTGCCGGCAGGCCTCAGAACTGATTGGTGGAGCTTGTCGGGGCTTACCCGCACCCCGGAAGAGCTCGCTGACCTGCGCAAACGGATCGAGGGCTCACACCTACGTACGGACGCCCGACGAATCCGACGTCAGAAAGCCCCGCGGAGGCTCAGTCGCGAAGAGATCGTGGAGCTCGTTCAGGGGTACCGAGATGGTTTCACCGTCTACGAGCTGGCCACCCAGTTTGGGATTCACCGAGAGACGGTGTCAGGCGTCTTGGAGAGAAATGGTGTGCCACGACGGCGCAAGCCACTTTCATCTGCTCAGATCGAACAGGCCTGCTCACTGCACGAGGGTGGCTGGTCATTGGCTCAGGTGGGTGCGGAATTGGGTTGTGATCCAAGCACGGTGTGGCGGGCGCTGGCGAAGCTGGGCGAGGTGGCATCCCGGGAATGAACCGCACACGGTCAGAGAGGCCGGCGTTGCCCTCGCGATGATTATCACTTCCACGACGACACTTGCGGGAAAAGGCGCCATCGGACGATTGCGCAGTGCCCCCGGAACCTTCAGCAGGTGATCGTGGAGTCTCACTGGCAATCGGCGCAATGGCCCACGACATCCAGCGAATGGGACACGGGGCTGAACCCGAACTGATCGACAAGCTCCGCGACCATCCGCGCTGTGGTCCTCTCAAACGACGCACTTGGCGTCACGTCGAACACACGTCCGCACGAAGTGCAGAGCAAATGGTGATGGTGCTCGGTGAGCACTTCGGACAGCTCGAACCGGGCGAAGCCGTCCGTGGCGGCGATGCGACGGATGATGCCCGCACCTTCGAGGACCATGAGGTGCCGGTATGCCGAACTCTTCGGGACTTGGGGCAGGCTCGTGATCATCTCGGCGAAACTCACCGGATGCTCACTACTCGCCAGCATGTCGACGATTCGCCGGCGACCCTCCGTGTAGCGAAGGTCTGCGCGTCGTAGCTGGAGCTCGACCAGCTCATCGAGCGATCCATCGGCAGCGTGAGTTCTCATGAGGCGCCTCCTGGGCTGTTGTCCATGGAAGGGGAGTTCGGAGCATCCCAGTCTCAGTTGTAATGAGACTGGTTCTCATTCTATCTTCAGCTTTCATGACATCCACTCATAGGACACGGAAACCCGGGGCTCGAAGGCCATCAGGCCTGATTGCCACCGCGATGATCCTGGCCGCTTCGATGGTCGGGCTCGCCGCCTGCTCCACCTCGGGATCGTCGGCACCAGCGAGTTCCGGGGTCATCCGGGCGGTCGGCGCTGAGAACGAGTACGCCAATGTGCTCCAGCAGATCGGCGGCAAGTACGTGTCGGTGTCGTCGATCCTCGACAACCCGAACACGGACCCGCACACCTTCGAAGCGAGCATGAGCGTGGCCCAGGAGGTCTCGAATGCCACGCTCATCGTTCAAAACGGGGTCGGTTACGACACCTTCATGAATCAGATCGAAGCGGCGTCGCCCAATGCCGCTCGCAAGGTCATCGTGGCCCAGCAGGTCCTCAGTCTTCCTGACAGCACGCCTAATCCCCACCTCTGGTACGACCCGAGGACGATGCCCGCCGTTGCCAGTGCCATGGCGACAGATCTCGGAGATCTGGCTCCCGCCCACCGCTCCTACTTCCAGGCACGGCTCAGCGCCTTCGACACCTCGCTCCAGCCGTGGCTCGCGTCTATCGCGTCATTCAGGGCACACCACAACGGCACGCTTGTGGCTGTCACCGAGCCGGTGGCGGACTACCTCCTCCAGGCGATGGGTGCGGACATCGTGACCCCGTTTTCGTTCCAGGCCGACATCATGAATGGGGTGGACCCCTCCCCAGAGGCGATCACCCAGGAGGAGTCCTTCTTCACCGATCACGCGGCCGAGGTCTTCTGCTACAACCAGCAGGTCGTTGACTCCCTGACCACGGCGATCCGCCGTACGGCCCAAGGTGCCGGTGTGCCCGTGGTCGGCGTATACGAAACGATGCCAACCCCGGGCTACGACTATCAGTCCTGGATGGCAGCCGAAGTTGCTGCAATCCAAGCTGCGATCGAGCACGGTACGTCCACGGAGCACCTGTGAGCTACTCCCCGGTCCTCGAAGTCGACGGCGTCACCGTCTCGTTCGGCGGCCTGCGGGTCCTCGATGACGTCTCCTTCGAGATCCGCGCCGGAGAGTTCACCGGCCTCATCGGGTCCAACGGCGTGGGTAAGACGACGCTGCTCCGTATCATCCTCGGTACCCAGCGAGCTGACCACGGCACCGTCCGGATCGGGGGATCCCCTTCCGAGCAGCGTGTTCGATCGCTCGGCTATGTGCCTCAGAAAGTCATCCTCGACCCCGACGTGCCGATGCGAGCACGGGATCTCGTTGCACTCGGGCTCGACGGGAGCCGGTTCGGATTCGGCCGGCGAACGAAGGTGCACCGCCAGGTCGTAGACAGGGCCCTCGTCGACGTGGGTGCCGAAGACTTCGCCGACAGCCGGGTGGGCACCCTGTCGGGTGGTGAACTGCAGCGGGTCCTGATCGCCCACGCCCTCATCAGCCAGCCGAAGCTGCTCCTGCTCGACGAACCGCTCGCCAACCTCGATCCTCGCAGCGCACAGGAGGTCGTGGGGTTGTTGCACCGCCTGGCGGAGGAGCACGACGTCGCCATCTTGCTGTCCGCCCATGAGATGAACGCCCTGCTCCCGGTGATGGACCGCATCGTCTACCTGACGGCCGGACGCGCGGCCAGCGGGACGACCGACGAAGTCGTCCGGTCCGATGTGCTCAGTCGCCTCTACGGCCACCACGTGGACGTATTGAGGCTGCGCGGCCGGGTGCTGGTGGTGGCCGAACCGGGCCAGGACGACCGGGAGATCCCCGACCACCCGACACTGACTGTCTCCTGATCCATCGTGCACTACGTCTTCGAGCCGGGATTATTCTCGAGCGACCCCGTCCACACGGCCGTGCTGATCGGGTCGGTGACCGCAGTGGTCTCTGCCGTGGTCGGCGTCTTCACGGTCATTCGCAGCCAGTCGTTCGCCGGACATGCCCTGACCGATGTGGCGACCACCGGCGGGTCCGCCGCCTATTACTTCGGGATAGCGCCGCTCACCGGATTCATCGGGGGTGGCCTCCTCGGGGCGGGAGCCATGGAGGTGGCCGGAGTCCAGCGCGTCCGTAGCCGCGACCTCGCCACGGGGATCGTGCTGGGTGCCGCCACGGGGATTGCCGCTCTCTTCCTCTACCTGGACACCACGACGTCGGCCACGACTGGGGCCACACAGCAGATCCTGTTCGGCTCGATCTTCACGGTGGAGGCGTCGACGATCCCGGTCGTGTCCGGGCTGAGTGCGCTGACCGTGGTGAGTCTGGCGGCCATCCACCGCCCGCTCCTGCTCGGGTCGGTCTCGCCTGAACTGGCATCGGCACGTGGGATCCGCACCCGGTGGGTGGGTCTCGCATTCATGTTGTCCATGGCGGTTGCCGTCGGCCTGTCGTCGATCGCCATCGGCTCGATCCTCTCGACTGCCCTGCTCATCGGGCCGGCCGCCACCGCGTTGCGGCTCACCCGGTCGCTGGCGTCCTCCATCGCCCTGGCCTGCGTGTTCGGTGTGTCCACGACACTGCTCGGGATCCTTCTCGCCTACGACAGCGCCTACTGGGACTCATCCAGCCAGGGACTTCCGGTGAGCTTCTTCATCGTGGCGATCACGTTCGCCGGATACCTGTGCTCCGGAATCCCCTCTATCCGACGGGACTCGATGAAGCGGCAGCGCCGCACCGACGACAGGCCGTCAGGAGACGCACCCGTGCCGGGGGTGACGAGCTGATGTTCTCCGGGTTCATGGTCAACGCTTGGGAGATAGGTTCGATCGTCGCCGTCGTGGGGGGAGTGGTCGGATTCTTCGTCGTGCTCCGGGGCGCTGCCTTCGAGGCCCACGCCATTCCCAACGGTGCCTTTGCCGGAGCCGCCGGTGCAAGTCTGATCGGCGCCAGCACACTGCTCGGACTCGGGGTGTTCGCGGTCGGAGCGGCTATCGCCATTGCGTTCCTGAGCCGTCGAGGTCGACCCGATGTCGTGACCGCCCTGGCGCTGGTCATGATGTTGGCGCTGGGGGCCGCCTTCCTCAGCCAGACCAACCAGTACGAGCCGGAGATCTATTCACTGCTCTTCGGCGAGGTCCTCGGAGTGAGCTCAGGCGAGATCCTGCCTGTCGCAGCTCTCGCGCTCGGGTCGCTGGTTGCCGTCGGCGTGCTGTATCGGCCGCTGTTGCTCACGTCACTCGTTCCGGAGATCGCCGACGCCACCGGCCTTCGGACTTTCCCGATCGAGCTCGCGTTCCTGGTCATCCTGGCGCTGGCCACCACCATGACCGTTCCCGTGGTCGGAGCACTCCTGATCTTCTCCTTGATGATCGGTCCCCCGGCAGCTGCCAGGTGCTTCACGCACAGGCCGGGCATCGCCATCGCTGGATCGGTGGCGATCGCGCTCGTCACGGTCTGGACGGCAATCGCGGCTGCATATGCGACAGATTGGCCAGTGGGATTCTTCGTGGGGGCGTTCAGTGCTGGATGGTTCGGCATCGGTCGTGCGTACGCGGTGCTATCCACCAGAACGAGGTCTCAGGCCAGCGACACCGCGCCGAGCAGCCAGGAGGGGCCAGCAGGCCCTGACGTCAATGACACGGAGACCTACCCAAGGGGCTGCAGGAGGTGGGGCACAACTTGGCCCGGTCGGCTCCAGGCGGGCAGCCCAGAGTGCTGAACCATCCACCATCTTCCGGGTTCCAGTAGGGCCGCTCAGGTACCTCGGCGACCGGACATGAGAATTGCGGATCCACCAGGGAAGACGTTGTGCGATTTACAACGAGTGGAGGTGAACGGACTCGAACCGTCGACTTCTACATTGCGAACGTAGCGCTCTACCAGCTGAGCTACACCCCCGGGTGCGTTGGAGAGACTAGCCGCCACCCGACCGGCCCAGACAACGGTCGGGTGCGGCGCACGACCGTCCGGCCCGGGTTAGGGGACGGTCGTGGTCGTTGTCGTGGTAGTGGTCGTCGTGGTGGTGGCCGGCGGCCGCGTGGTCGTGGTGGTGGTGGTGGACGGTGGCCGCGTGGTCGTGGTGGTGGCCCCTGGCGCTGTGGTCGGCGTGGAGGCGGGTGGCGTCGTGGTCGTGGTCGTGGTCGTCGTCGACAGGACCGGGAAAGCGAACATGGCCGTCACGCAGTCGGTCGGTGCCGTGGCCACCGCCACGTCGAACCCCGGGAGCGCGCTGAACGTCCACACCGAGATGTGCGGGTCGGTGGCGAGGCAGGCCAGCGGGGGGTCCGTCGTCGCGAAGCCGCCGAGGAAGCCGACGAGCTGTGCCGAGCCGCCGGGCGGCGGTGGCGTGATCGGGGTGAGGGCCACGTTCGTGGTCCCGGCGAAGGTGGCGACCGACACGAAGCCGGTACCGGGGGGCGGCCCCGTGGACGCGTCCTTGGCCGCGGGGGCGTTGCCCAGGAGCGCAGCCAGCATGGCCGGGTCGTTGCCATCCATCCCGAGTGCCCAGATGCCCACTCCCGCGATGTGGAAGTAGTTCGCCAACTGGGCCTTGAGTGCCATCGACGTCGGGTCGTCGAAGTAGGTGGTGTGCCACTGGGTGCCCACCTGGTACGAGGTCCACGGCGTGTCGGTCACCGGGTCCCAGTAGGTGGGATGCCCTGATGCCTTGATCGCAGAGTACGGGAGTGGTGACTCCGAGCCGGTGGCGGTGGCGGTGGCGGGCAGCGTCCCACCTGTCGTCGGCCAGTCATACCCGTAGAACGGCAATCCGAGGACGATCTTGGAGGCCGGGACCACCTTCAGGAACGACTCGATCGCCTGGACGTCGCTGTAGTTGCTCCCGAACAGCGGCGACGTGGCGCTCGGCTGGGTCTTCGAGTTCATGTCGTAGGCCATGACGAAGAACCCGTCGAGCGCGGGTGCGATCGCGGCGATGTTGTAGAACCCGTGGGGGTCACCCGCCGCGCTGGCGTAGACCGCCATCGTGACCTGCCAGTGGGGGTCGGCGACGTGGAGGGCGGCCGACACCTTTGTGATGAGGTTCGTGAGCCCGGTCTGGTCGGCACTCCCCTCCCCCTCGAAGTCGAAGTTGACCCCGTCCAGGTTCTTGCCGCGGACAGCCGCGATGAGAGCCGCCGACAGTCGTGCCGGGGCGTTCGGGTCCGAGGTGATGGCGTCGAGGGATTGCTGGTCGAAACACGTGACGGTCAGTACCACCCGGTCCCCGGCGGCATGGGACCTGGTCACCAGGTCCACGAGGTCCTGGCTCTCGTAACCGTTCCACCCAGGTCCGCTCTGGTCGAGCGTCCCGTCGGCGTTGGCGTCGACGCTGAAGTAGGCCAGCGTGGTGAGGTCCTTCACGTCGAAGCCCGATGACTGGGGCAACGTCCAGTAAGGGGCGTAGCCGAAGATCTCGTGGGACTGGAGAGGTGCCGAGTTGACCAACGACGGCGGTGCCGGGGCGGGTGCCGTCGTTGCCGCAGCCAACTCGGCCGACCGGTGGCGGGCCGCCTGGGCGCGGTTGCCGGACGCCGAGGTGGTGGTCGGCGACGGCGCATGGGTGGCACTGGCCGACGAGGTCAGCACCGAGGTCAACAGCGCCACGGCCAGCACGATGACGGCAGCGGCGCCGGCGGCGGCTCCCATCCGGCGCGCCCGCACACGACGACGTCCGTCGGCCGGAGGCGTCGTGGCATCGCCCGCGTCGTCCGGCGCCGGCTCCAGGGCATCGCCGCGGGTCGGCTGCGGAACCGTCCCGAGGTTCAACTCGGGCACGGGCACGGGGCTGGACGTGGGGGTGTCGGGGTCGGGGGTGGCTGTCATGGGAGTAGGTCGCTCGAGATCCGGCGGGTGGCCCTTGGGGCCGCGATCCCAACCGCTCTCGTGTTCAGATCATCACTCTCAGTGAAACTTTGAGGTCGTCTGCCTGCTCAGCAGGGCCTTTTATCACACGGGGCCCCGCTGCTCTCTCCTCCAAGCCTAGACGACGTCCGGCGCGTTGGGCACCCGCCCCCTCAAGGTTCGGTCCCAAGTACCGACAATTAGGGGGTACGGCCACGGACATCCGCGACCACGACACCACGACGGAGTGACCACGACGATGACGCAGCACGACAGCGCCGCAGAGCCTCGCGGGAACGGCGTGATCTTCGTCGAGGGTGTCCGCCTCATCATCGTCCTACTCGGCGCCCTGGTGGGCTATGAGATCGGCCACCACGTCAATCCGCTCAGCACGAGCGACGTCATCGGTCTCTTGATCGGTGCCGCGAGCAGCTATGTCGTCGGAGGCGTCGCCGGACGCACACTCGACCGTGGGCTCCAACGCGGTGTCCGACTCTTCCGCAACAGCCCACCGGGGGAGATCTTCGCCGCCACCATCATCTCCACGTCCGGGATGATCCTGGGGCTCATCCTGGGCATGGCCCTCGTGGCCATCGTCCGATCCGCCTATGCATTCGTCATCACTGCCGGGATCGTGTGGGTGTTCGCGGCGTTCGGCTGGCGCCTGGGCATGGTCAAGGGGCGCCAGATCGTGGCCGCGGCCGGCCTGTCCCGCATTCTGAACCCACCGTCCCGGCCGCTGCCCGGACAGGCACTTCTGGTCGACGCATCGGCCGTCATCGACCGCTTCCTGCTCATCCTCGGACGCAACGGACTGCTGCCCGGTGGTCTGGTCGTCCCCCAGTTCGTGGTCGACCACGTCCAGGTGATGGCCGCGTCCCCGGACCCGGTCACCGCCAGGCGTGCCCGGCGGGGGCTCGAGGGCCTCGAGGCGATGCTCGGCCTGGGCGTCTCGGTCGACCTCGCCAAGGACGAAGTACCCGAGGTCGACGACCCGACCACCAAATTGCTCACACTGGCCCGGCGGACCGGACTCCGTATCGGCACCTGCTCGACCACGGTGATGGAGGGCGCCCGGGAATGGGACCTCACCGTGGTGAACCTCCACGCTGTCACGACCGAGTTGGCCCCGGACCATGTCCCGGGCGAGCGCATCTCGGTGTCCCTGGTCAAGGAGGGCCGTCAGCCCCGCCAGGCCGTGGGCTACCTGCCCGACGGCGACATGGTGGTCGTCAACGACGCCACGCATCTGATCGACGAGGGCCCGGTGGAGATCAGCGTGCTGTCGACCCGGTCCACCAGCCAGGGCCTCATGGTCTTCGCGAAGCTCGCCCCGCCCACCGGGGTGGACGGGGCGAGCTCACTGACTTCCGGCTGACCGGTCTGCTGACCGGCATCGACCGCCTACGAGGCGATGGACACCACCGGGGCGGACGCACCGGAGCCGACCTGGCTGCCGTAGAAATTGCCGCTCGGGTAGGCGAACACCGCACCCGACTTCCCGGCCAGGGTGTAGCCGCCGGCAGCACCGGCGGATATTCCGACGATCGGCGTGTTGGTCACACCGTGGGCGGAGCCGAGGAACGGAGCGTTGTAGGCGAACACACCACCGTCGGCAGCGGCCACGTAGTAACCGGAGCCGTTGGGAAGTGCCGAGATCCCGACGACCGGGGCCACGAGGTGCTCACCACCGGCCGAACCGTGGAACGTGGCCGAGCCGAAGGCGAAGATGCCGCCGTCGGCGCCGACGAGCAGGTAGCCGCCGGTGCCATTGCCGGCGACTCCTACGATCGGGGCGTTGAGCTGCTTGCCGCCCATCGACCCGGCGAAGACGGCGTCGCCATAGGCGAACACACCGCCGTCCGAGGCGACGAGCCAGTAGCCCTTGCCGTCCGACGTGGGGGCCATGGCCACGATGGGCTTGGCCAGGTGCACATTGCCGGCCGAGCCGTAGAAGGCGGCGTCACCATAGGTGAACACACCACCGTCGGCACCGACGATCCAGTAGCCCTTGCGGTCGGGGGTCGGGACCAGCGACACGATCGGCGCACTCAGGGCGAGACCGGCAGGCGAGCCGTAGTTGACCGCTGCGCCGTTGGTCAGGACCGCACCGCTCGACGTGACCATCCAGTAGCCCTTGATCGGGCCGTTGTTCGTCGGCGTGACCGGGCTGCTCGCAGACGACAGCGGACCTGTTCCGATGGTGTTGGTGGCGGTCACCCGGAACGTGTACGACGTGCCGTTGGTGAGGCCCGACACCGTGCAGGTCGTTGCCGGTGCGCTGACCGTGCAGCCGGTGCTCGAGGGCGTCGAGCTCACGGTGTAGGTGAGGATCGGCGAGCCGCCGGTCGGACCCGGTGTCCAGGTGATCGAGGCCGAGGCGTTGCCGGCCGTGGCCGTCACCCCGGTCGGAGCACCGGGAGCACTGGCTTGCGGCGTGACCGCCGTGGAGGCTGCCGAAGCGGCCCCCGTGCCCTTGGCGTTGGTGGCCGTGACCGTGAACGTGTACGGCG
>PLRX01000040.1 GCA_003164095.1 Acidimicrobiaceae bacterium
AGAATTGTTCAACAGTCTCCTAGCCGGTCGTCGGTCCGTCGGGCACACGGAAGTGGACCAAGCCCTGCCCGGCCACCGGGCGCCACCGGGTGGCCGGGTCGAGGCACCGCTCGAGGATGCACTCCCCCACCCAGTCGGGCGTGAGGAACGCGCCTTCCTCGTGGAGGCGGAGGAACCGCCCGACATCGGGGAACACGTCCGCCGGCGTCGCCCGGGTCAGGGCCTGCATGTCGGTGTCCACCACCCCCGGCGACACCGAGTACGCGAGCAGGCCGCTGGCCGCCTCCTCCAGGCCGACCACCTCGGTCACCATCTCGACCGCCGCCTTGGACGCGCAGTAGGCCGCCCACCCGCGGTAGGGCGTCGCCGCCGCGCCCGACGAGATGTTGACGAGCGACCCCTCCCCCGCGCGGCCACGCACGTGCCGGGCGAATGCCGCCGTGCCGTGCATCACGCCGAGGATATTGGTGGCAACGTGCCGCTCCAGGGCCGCTGGGTCGGCATCTGCCAGTGGGCCGACGGGCTCGAGCACGCCGGCGTTGTTGACCCACAGGTCGATGCGGCCGAACCGGTCGACGACCTCGTCGGCGAAGCGGTCCACCGCCGCGGCATCGCCCACGTCGACGACCGCGGTCACGGCATCCGCACCCGCGGGTGACGTCGGTTCCGTCCGGGCGCACAGGCCCAGTCGCAGGCCCTGCGAGGCGAAGTACGACGCCAGCCCTGCGCCGATGCCACGCGACGCGCCGGTGACCACGGCGACCGGGGCCCCGTCGGCCCCCTTGCCACGTTTCGTGTCGTCGGTCATCGGACTCAGTCGACGGTGGACACGAAGACGTTCTTGACCTCGCTGTAGGAGGCCAGCGCCTCGAGGCCGAGCTCACGGCCGAAGCCCGACTGCTTCATGCCGCCGAAGCTGGTCTGCACCCGGACCGAGCTGTTGGAGTTGACCGACAGGTTGCCGGCCTGGATGGCGCGGGCCATCCGCAGCGACCGGGCGCCGTCCCGCGTCCAGATCGACCCTGACAGTCCGTACGGGGTGTCATTGGCCAGTCGGACGGCTTCCGCCTCGTCGTCGAAGGGGATGACGGCGACTACGGGTCCGAAGATCTCCTCGCGGGCCATGCGCCACTGCGGATCGGCCGGCGCCACCACCGTCGGGGGGAACCAGAACCCGGGCCCGTCGGGCACGGTGCCGGCGGTGTGGGTCGCCACCGGTCCGCCGGGCGCTCCCATTCCCTCCTCCAGGAAGCCCGCCACCACGCCACGGTGGGCGGCGGTCACGAGCGGTCCCATCTTGTTCGCCTCGTCCGTCGGGTCGCCGACCGTCCACGCCAGGACGGCCTCGGCCAGCAGGTCGAGGAACTCGTCCATGACGGACCGCTGGACCAGGATGCGGCTGCGTGCGCAGCAGTCCTGGCCGGCATTTGCGAACATGCCGCCGGGGGCACTGGCCGCAGCCTTGGCCAGGTCGGCGTCGTCGAACACCACCGAAGCCGACTTGCCGCCCAACTCGAGGGTGACCCGCTTGATGGTGCCCGAGGCACGGGTCATCACCTCGCTCCCGACCTCGGTGGACCCGGTAAAGGCCACCTTGGCGACGTCCGGGTGCTCGGCCAGCCGGGTGCCCACGACCGAGCCCTTGCCCGTCACGACCTGCAGCACACCCTCGGGCAGGCCGGCCTCCAGGCCGAGCTCGGCCAGGCGGATCGCTGTCAGCGGGGTGATCTCGGCGGGCTTCACGACGATGGTGTTGCCGGTGGCCAGGGCAGGACCCACCTTCCACGACGTGATGGCTACCGGGAAGTTCCACGGGATGATCGCCCCGACGACGCCGAGCGGCTCGTTGAACGTCATGTCCACGCCGCCCGCCACCGGCACGGTGGCACCGCGGTGCTTGTCGACGGCACCGGCATAGAAGTAGAGGACCTCGGCCACCATGCCGACCTCGTCGCGACTCTCGCCGATGGGCTTGCCCACGTTGGCCGTCTCCAACTGGGCCAGCTCTTCGTGGTGCTCCTCGACGGCGGCCGCGAACCTTCGCATGAGGCGTGCCCGGTCGGCCGGTGCGATGGCCTGCCAGCCCGGTAGCGCCGCCCGGGCGCGGGCCACCGCGTCATCGGTCGCCTCCACGCCGTGGATCGCGACCTCGGCGATGACCTGCTCGGTGGTCGGGTTGACCACGTGGGTGACGTCACTCATGGGTGCTCCTTGTCGATGCGGGGGGGTCGTGGTGGGGATGCTGACGGGCTGAAGCGGACGGGGACGATGGTGCCACGCTGGCCACTATCGGGTGCGCCGGCCCTGGATGGTGCGCGCCGCGTCCACCAGGCCGGTGAAGAGTCGGACGTCGCCGCTCTCCTCCGGGTGCCACTGGACCCCGACGGCGAACGTGCGGCCCAGGACCTCGACGGCCTCGATCACACCGTCGTCGCTGCGGGCCGAGACGAGGAGGGACTCGCCGAGGACGTCGATGGCCTGGTGGTGACTGCACTCGACCACGGCTTCGTCGCCCAGGAGGCCGTGGACGATCGTCGACGGTTCCGGTCGGACCGTCACCCGGCCGAAGGCACCGGGGGCCGGCTGGTGCCGGTTGGTTCCCACCAGGTCGGGCAGCTGTTGCACCAGGGTCCCGCCGAGCAGGACGTTGAGGACCTGGTGCCCACGACAGATGGCCAGGAGGGGGAGGTCCTGCTCGAGTGCGGCCTCCAGAAGACGTAGTTCCAGCTCGTCCCGGAAGACACTCGTGCCACCGTTGCGGGCGTCGGGCACCTGGCCGAAACGCTCGGCCGCCACGTCGCCACCGCCGATGACGACCAGGCCGTCGACGGCGTCGACGAGGGGGCCGGCGATGGCCGCCACGGCGCCCTCCGGATCGTCCACGGCACCCTCGGCCAGAGGAGGCAGGAGGACCGGCCAGCCACCGGCGGCCACCACCATGTCCAGGTAGACCCCGGGCACCAGCGCTGCGTCGCGGTCCCACGACCACCACCTGGTGACCTGGCGATACGTGGTCACCCCGATCAGGGGCCGTGCACCCGGGGGCGTCATGCGGCCAGTATCCCATCCGGCGATCCACCACCGGCACGTGGCCACGGCACGGGAGTCAGTGGACGGTTCGCGTGGCCGTGGGCCATTGTGCAGGGATGCTGACCCTCGAGACGCTGCCCCACATGATCCGCGCCGGCGACATCCACACGGTGGTCGTGGCCTTCCCCGACCTCCAGGGCCGTCCGGTCGGCAAGCGGGTGACCGGTGCGTTCTTCCTCGAGCACGTCGCCGACCACGGCATCGAAGCGTGCGACTACCTGCTGGCGTGCGACGTCGACATGGACCCGCTGCCGGGCTACGAGTTCGCCAACTGGGACACCGGCTACGGCGACCTGAACGCCGTCATCGACCCGCACACCGTCCGGGGCCTGCCGTGGCTCCCGGGCAGCGTGCTGGTCCTCTGCGACCTGCTCACGATGGAAGGCGAACCCGTCGAGGTGTCGCCCCGGCGCATCCTGCGCCGCCAGATCGAGCGGGCCGCGGAACGGGGCTACCTGGTCAAGTGCGCCACCGAGCTCGAGTTCTACCTGTTCCTCGACTCCTTCGCCGAGGCCGGCGAGAAGCGGTGGCAGGACCTCCGTCCGCACGCCACGTCTATCGAGGACTACCAGCTCCTGCAGACGTCGCGAGAGGAGTACATCATCGCCCGTATCCGCAACGAAATGACCGAGGCCGGCATCCCGATCGAGTTCTCCAAGGGTGAGGCCGGCATCGGCCAGCACGAGATCAACATCACCTACGGCACCGCGCTCGAGGTGGCCGACCGGCACCTCGTCTTCAAGAACGGGGTGAAGGAGATCGCCGGCGAGTACGGCCGGGCCGCCACGTTCATGGCCAAGTGGTCGATGGACACCGCCGGGTCCTCCTGCCACATCCACACCAGTCTGTGGGACGCCGCCGACGATTCCCCCCTCATGGCCCCGGCCGAGGGCGAGGACGCCCCTTCCGGATTCTCCACGGTCGGGTCCCAGTGGATCGCCGGCCAGCTGCACGCCGCCGACCAGCTGGCCTGGTGCTTCGCCCCCTACGTCAACTCCTACCGCCGCTACGTGCCCGACTCCTGGGCGCCGACCGCCGTCGTCTGGGGCGAGGACAACCGCACCTGCGGCTTCCGGGCCGTGGGCCACGGCGCCGGACGCCGCGTGGAGAGCCGGATACCGGGGGCGGATGTGAACCCGTACATCGCACTGGCGGCCGCCATCGCCGGCGGCCTGTGGGGCATCGACCACGGGGTCGAGCTGGCACCGGCCTTCACCGGGAACGCATACCGGGCGCCCGAGGTGCCCCGCATCCCGACCACCCTGCCCGAGGCGATCGCCAGCCTCGAGTCGAGCGAGGTGGCGGCCGAGGCGTTCGGTCCGGAGGTCCACCAGCACCTGCTGAACACCGCCCGCCAGGAGTGGGCCAAGGCCAACTCCGTGGTGACCGACTGGGAGCTGGCCCGCAACTTCGAGCGCATCTGAGCAGCACCGTCATGCCATGGTGCCAGAGCCCCGTCCTTGACGATCCCCCTTGGCGCTGGCACCATGGTTGGCGTATGTACCACTCGATCCGGGTCCTCCTCCTTACCTGACGGCGAACGCCACATCGCGTTCGCCCGCTACCTCCTGCGCCTCTGGCCAGGAGGTTTTTTGTTGGCCGGACGAGGTGAGCGACCGCCGCCCCAGGCACCAAGGGGGCAGGCCCCTGGCTCGACACCACGAGCTGCAGACGCAAGGGAGCACCGATGAGCGACCACGAGCACACCACCACCGACGCCGCCACCGCCGGCCGTCGACTCGCCATGCCCTGCGACGTCTCCCCCATGCCGTTCCACCTCTACCGCCCCTACGTCCCGCTCGTCCTGCACGACCGGACGTGGCCCGACCGGCAGACGACCGTGGCCCCCCAGTGGGCGAGCGTCGACCTGCGCGACGGCAACCAGGCGCTCGTCGACCCGATGGACTCCGAGCGCAAGCTGAAGCTGTTCCAGACTCTGATCGACATCGGGTTCAAGGAGATCGAGATCGGCTTCCCCTCCGCCTCCCGGACCGATTACGACTTCCAGCGCCAGATCATCGAGGGCGACCTCATCCCCGACGACGTCACCATCCAGGTGCTCGTGCAGTGCCGCGAGGAGCTGATCGAGCGGACGTTCGAGTCACTGCGCGGTGCCAAGCAGGCCATCGTCCACTTCTACAACTCGACGTCCACCCTCCAGCGCCGCGTGGTCTTCGGCCTGGACCGCCAGGGCATCATCGACATCGCCACCGATGCCGCCCGACTGTGCAAGAAGTTCGAGTCGACGCTGCCCGACACCGACATCCGCTACGAGTACTCCCCCGAGAGCTTCACGGGGACCGAGCCGGACTTCGCCGTCGAGATCTGCGAGGCCGTGATGGAGGTCATCCAGCCCAGGCCCGAGCGGCCCATCATCATCAACCTGCCCAACACCGTCGAGATGTACGGGCCCCACGTCTATGCCGACGTCATCGAGTGGTTCGGCCGCACCGTCGCCAACCGTGAGTCGATCGTGCTCAGCCTCCACCCCCACAACGACCGGGGCACCGCCGTGGCCGCCGCCGAGCTGGCCGTGCTGGCCGGCGCCGACCGGGTGGAGGGCACCCTGTTCGGGAACGGCGAGCGCACGGGCAACGTGGACGTGGTCACTCTGGCCATGAACCTGTTCTCCCAGGGGGTGGACCCCGCCCTCGACTTCGGCGACATCGACAAGGTCCGCCGGGTGGCCGAATTCGCCACCCGCATGCCCGTCCATCCGCGGCACCCCTACGCGGGTGACCTCGTCTACACCGCCTTCTCCGGCTCGCACCAGGACGCGATCAAGAAGGGCTTCGAGGCCATCGGCGAGGACTACGACCACTGGGAGGTGCCGTACCTTCCGATCGACCCGAGCCACACCGGGCGTACCTACGAGGCCATCATCCAGGTCAACAGCCAGTCGGGCAAGGGAGGCGTCGCCTACATCATGGACACGGAGCACGGTCTCGACCTCCCCCGCCGACTCCAGATCGAGTTCTCCAAGCGCGTCCAGGAGGTGACCGAGGAGTCGGGCACCGTCATCCAGCCGGGCGAGATGTGGGACGTCTTCTCGCAGACCTACCTGCCCGAGGAGGCCGGCGTCCGTCTGCTCGCCAGCGAGATGACCACAGGTGGTGGCCGCACCACGGTCACCGCCCAGCTCCTGGTCGACGGCGAACCCCGCACCGTCATGGGCGAGGGCAACGGGCCCATCGACGCGCTGGTGGGCGCGCTGCGTGCCGACCTCGACGTGGCCTTCGAGGTCAAGGACTACACCGAGCACGCCCTGACGTCCGGGAGCGGCGCCTCAGCCGTGGCCTACGTCGAGGCCGAGGGATCCGACGGTGCCACGTGGTGGGGGGTGGGCATGGACTCGAGCATCCTGGACGCATCGCTGGCCGCCGTGGTGAGTGCAGCCAACCGGGCCCGGGAGCGCTGACCCCGGGACCCGGGTCAGAAGCGGTTGAGCCGCTTGAAGATGCCCTTGGTCTGCTTGTAGAGGGTGACGAACTCGCCGAACAGCAGGTCGTACTCGGCGGCGTGGGCGGCGTTCGGCTGGTAGGTGCGACGGATCTCGACCATCGAGGGGATGTCGTCGAGGGAGACCTTGCCGAGGGCGTGGAGGGTCAGGAGCGCGGCGCCCCGGACGTTGGCGAGCACCGGGTCTCCCACCTGGCGGATCTCGCGGCCGAGGACATCGGCATGGATCTGGGACCAGAGGTCCGAGTTGGCGCCGCCGCCCACGAACGCCAACGAGTCGAGGCGTCGGCCGGCGAACTTCTCGACCGCCTCGAGCAGCCAGCGCGAGTTGAGGGCCACCCCTTCGAACACGGACCGGACCATCTGGTCGGTGGTCGTCGCCAGCGACAGGTTGTGGAACCCGCCACGCACCGTGTGGTCGTCGACCGGTGACCGCTCGCCGTTCAGCCACGGCGTGAAGAGCACCCGTCCGCTGCCCACCGGCGCGCGCTCCGCCATGGCGTTCATGGACTCGAAGTCGGCGGCCAGACCCAGGTTGTCGCGGAGGAACGTCAGGCACGCGCCCGCCGTCTCGTGCTCGTCGGCGATGAGGTAGCGACCGGCCAGGCCCGCAGGGATGGACGCCACGTTGGAGGTCGGTGCCGTCTTCTTGAAAGGGACATGACCCGAGATCCACGACGAGGTACCGATGTAGAGGTGGGTGGCGAAGTCGGCGACGGCACCGGACCCGAACACCGCCGAGTGCACGTCGCCCGTGCCGGTGACGACCGGCAGGCCGGCCGGGATACCGAGATCGGCGGCGGCCTCGGCCGTCACCTCACCCACGACCGAGCCCGGCGGGACGAGATCGGGCAGCCGGTCCCGGTCGAGGCCGGTCCACTCGAGCAGCTTGGCGTCGTAGGCGACGGCATCGATCGTGCGGTTGTCCGTCACCCAGTGGGCGGCGATGGAGTCGTAGGAGGCGGACGTCCGGCCCGTCAGGCGGAGGTTGAGGTAGTCGACCGGTTCCAGGAACGTGGCCGTCCGGGCGTAGACGTCGGGAAAGGCCTGTCGGATGAACAGGATGTGGGACACCGGATCCTTGCCCGACAGTCCGGGCGCGCCCCCGGTCACCTGGACCCACCGCAGCAGCTTGCGCGGGTCGTAGCCGAGGACGTTGACCGAGCCACCGGCCACCCGGCGGATCTCGGCGTTGCCGCGCGAGTCCATCCAGATCACGGCCCGCATGAGCGCGTGCCCCTCGGCGTCGACCGCCACGGTGCCCGACCACTGGGCCGTGCAGCCCACGCCGATCAGGTCGCCGGGGTCGACCCCGGCGGTGCCCATGACCCGGGCGGCGGCCCGGCGGATGGCCGACCACCAGTCGTCGGGATCCTGCTCGGCACCGCCACCGTCCAGCAGGTGGAGCGCGACGGGCTCGGCCGCATGGGCCACGATCCGGCCCGACGCCGACACCACGGCCACCTTCGGCCCGCCCGTGCCGAGGTCGACGGCGAGCACGCAGGGCTCGCCGCGGCTCCCTCCGGAGTCCGTCACCGCGTCGCTCCGGTCACGACTTCTCGATCCAGATCGTCGCCTGCCTAGACGTCTCGCCGTCGTCGAGGGTGATCGCCGTCCCCGGGCCGGCGCCGTCCGACGGAGTCATGACGACCCGGACGGCCAGGACCTCGCGGGCGATCCCGTCGAACAGCGGGGCCAGGTCGTCCAGGCCCGTGACGTACAGGACGATGGTGTCCGACACCTCCAGGCCACTCTCCTTGCGGAGGTCCTGGACGTTGCGGACCACCTCGCGGGCCAGGCCCCGACGGCGGAGGTCGTCGTCGAGCGCGAGGTCGAGGGCCAGCACCTCGGCCCCGTCGCGTGACACGGCGAACCCGGGCTGGGCCCGCACCCGCAACTCGACCTCTTCGGCGGCCAACTCGAGCGGGCCGTCGGACAACTCCACCGTTACAGGTCGACCCTCCGCCAGGTCGGCTGCGGCCGCGGCACCGTCCACCGTGGCCATGGCCGCACGCAGGTCCTGTACCCGCTTGCCGATCCTGGGCCCGAGCAGCTTGAAGTTCGGGACCAGCTCATAGGCGAGCACCTCACCCAGTTCATCGGTCGCCTCGACCCGGTCGACGTTGAGCTCGTCCTCCACGATCCCTGGCGGGAGCACGGGACTGCCCGCGGGCAGGTAGACGAGGGCGCGCGCCAGTGGCTGGCGGACCTTGACGCCGGCCTCCGAGCGGGCGGCGCGCCCGAGGGACGACAGGCGCCTGGCGAGTGCCATTCCCTCCTCGAGATCGGAGTCGACCAGACCAGCATCCGCCTCCGGCCAGTCGGCGAGATGGACCGAGTCGGACTCCTCGGCGCCGGTCAGATCGCGCCACATCCTGTCGGCCAGGAACGGCGTCATCGGGGCCAGCATCCGGGCCACGGTCACCAGCACGTCGTGCAGTGTCGCCTGTGCTCCGAGCGAGTCCGACGGGTCGGCTCCCGGATCGGTGCGCCAGAATCGGCGCCGGCTGCGCCGCACGTACCAGTTGGACGTGTCGTCGATGAGCCCGGCGATGGCGGTCGCTGCAGGAAACGGTTCGTAGCCGTCGAGCGAGCCGGTGACCTCGGCCACCGTGGCGTGCAGGCGGGACAGCATCCAACGGTCGAGCATGGACCGGTCGGCCGGCGCCGGCACCCCGGGATCGGACGGGTCGAAGCCGTTGAGGGCGGCATAGGTGGTGAAGAACGACCACGTGTTCCAGAGCGTCAGCAGCGAGTCCCGCATGGAGGCGTCGATGACCTCGAAGCTGACCCGGGTCGGGGTCCACGGCGAGCCCTGCGAGAACATCCACCAGCGCAGCGGGTCCGCCCCCCGTGTGGTGAGGATCTCCCACGGGTCGATGACGTTGCCCACGCTCTTGGACATCTTGCGGCCGTCGGCATCGACGATGTGCCCGAGGCAGAGCACGTTCCGGTAGGGCGTCGCCCCCAGGACCAGGGTGTTCACGGCCAGCAGGGAGTAGAACCAGCCGCGCGTCTGGTCGATGGCCTCACAGATGAAGTCGGCCGGGAACACGAACGAGTCGGCTGATCCCGGCGCACCCGGGTAGCCCCACTGGGCGGTGGGCATCGAGCCCGAGTCGAACCAGGCGTCGATCACCGGCTCGACCCGCCGCATGACCGCGTCGCCGCCGCAGTCGGCACACGGGACGGTCACCTCGTCGATGGCCGGTCGGTGGGGGTCGACACCGGTCACGTCCGTGCCGCTCAGCTCCGAGAGCTCGGCCAGCGAGCCCACGCAGTGCAAGTGGCCCTCGTCGCAGCGCCATACCGGCAACGGGGTTCCCCAGAACCGGTCACGGGAGAGCGCCCAGTCCACGTTGTTCGCCAGCCACTCCCCCATCCGCCCGTCGCGGATGTGCTCCGGGTGCCAACCGATCGTCTGGTTCTGCTCGACGAGGTCGGCCTTGCGGTCCGAGGTCCGGACGTACCAGCTCGGCTTGCCCCAGTAGATCAGCGCCGTGCCACAGCGCCAGCAGTGCGGGTAGGGGTGGACGTACGGATGGCGGCGGAACAGGAGCCCCGCCGCCTCCAGCCGGTCGTTGACCGTCCCGTTGACGTCGCGGACCGCCTGGCCCTCGAGCCACGCGACCGCATCCGTAAATCGGCCGTCCGGACCCACGGGATTGAGTGTCGGCAGGTCGGCGGTCCGGCCGGCCTGGCGGTCCACCTCGCCGAACGCCGGGGCGAGGTGGACGATGCCGGTCCCCTCGTCGGCCTCGACGAAGTCGCCGGCCACCACGCGCCAGCCCACCCGGCCTGCGTCAGCCGGCCCGGGGGCGAGGTCGTCGAACGGCCGGCGGTAGTGGAGTCCGACCAGGGCGGACCCGGCAACGGTGGCGTCGGTCGTCGTGCCCTCGCCGACGACCTGTTCGACCAGGGCCTCGGCCACGATCTCGTCGCCGACGACGGCATAGGCGAGGTCGGGGCCGATGGCCACGCCGGTGTTGGACAGCAACGTCCACGGCGTGGTCGTCCAGGCGACGAGGGACAGGCCGTCGAGGGTGTCCCGGCCCAGCGCGGTGCGCAGGGAGGCGGCCGCGTCACCTTCGTCGGTCAGGGGCAGGCGCACATAGGCCGACTCGTCCTCGACCTCGCGGTAGACGTCGGGTTGGCCCAGCTCGTGACTGCTCAGGGCGGTGCCGCACCGGGGGCAGTAGGGGACGACCTTGATGTCCTCGTAGAGCAGCCCCTGGTCCCAGAGGCTCTTGAGGTTCGCCCAGACCGACTCCACGTACTCGGGCGCGAACGTCCAGTAGGCGTCGTCGATGTCGATCCAGTAGCCGATGCGCTCGGTGAGCGTCTTCCACTCCCCCACGTAATTGCGCACCGACTCCTTGCACAGCCGGGTGAACTCGGCGATGCCGACCTCGTCCTCGATCTGGCGCTTGGCCGTGATGCCAAGCTGCTTCTCCACCTCCACCTCGACGGGCAGGCCGTGGGTGTCCCAGCCGGCCTTGCGGGGTACGGCGTAGCCGCGCATCGTCCGGTACCGGCAGAAGAGGTCCTTGTAGACCCGGGCCCAGACATGGTGCAGGCCGGGGCGACCGTTGGCCGTGGGCGGGCCCTCGTAGAAGACCCACGGCTCGGCTCCGGCCCGGAGCTCGACCGACCGCTCGAAGACCCGGTGCGCGGCCCACCGGGCGAGTTCCTCGTCCTCGAGGGCGGTGAAATCGGCTTCGGCGGGGACCGGGCGGAACACAGGGGCTTCCTTCTACTGGGTTGCGGGTCGGGGCGGACGATGGGCTGGGGTGTCGGGGCCCGGGGTGAGGCGGGCTGGGTCGGCGTGCGATCGGTCGAGGCGGGCGTGGCGCCGACGGCCGTCGACGTGCGGACCAGATACTACGGGCGGCACGACCGGCGGGCGGACGTCGGGTGGCGGCAGGCTGATGCCGGCGTCCTGCGGTCCGCGGTCCACGGTTCCGCCAGACTGGAGGGCATGTTCGCTCCCTTCACCCTCGAGGGCACGCACGTCCGACTCGAGCCGCTGTCGCACGACCATGTCGACGAGCTCCTCGAGGCCGCCACCGGCGACCGCTCGTCCTTCGGCTTCACGCTGGTGCCGTCCGACCGTGCCGCCATGACCGCGTATGTCGAGAAGGCGCTCGCCCACGCTGGAGCCGGCGACCAGGTCCCCTTCGCCACCCGCTCCGTCGCCCTCGGGACCGTGGTCGGTGCCACCCGGTTCTACGAGCTCGAGCCGTGGGACTGGACGGAGTTGGAGCCGGGGGCCACGCCGGCACCCCACGGGGGCGTCCGCGACCGGGCCAGTATCGGCCACACCTGGCTCGGGCCGGCCGTCCAGCGCACCCCGGTCAACACCGAGGCCAAGCTGCTGATGCTGGGTCACGCCTTCGAGACCTGGCGCGTGCGGGCCGTGCGCCTCCAGACCGACTCCCGCAACGAGCGGTCACGGGCGGCCATCGCACGGCTCGGGTGCAGCCTCGACGGGGTGCTGCGCGTCGACCGGCCGGCCCCTGACGGGGCCGTCCGCCACTCGGCGGTGTTCTCCATGACGGCCGACGAGTGGCCGGCCGCCCGGAGTGGCCTCGAGCAGCGCCTGGGTCGCTGAACCACTGGGTCGCGGAACTGCTGAACCCCTGCGTCAACTGGACCGTCGGGTCGTCCGTGACCGGGCACCGCCGACGCGGTGGGTGGGCGCACGGGCCGCGGGTGCCGCCCTCTACGCTCGGACCATGGCCCAATCGTCTGCTCCCTCCACTGACGCGCCCGTGACGCGTCCCGACGGGCGACCGCGGTCGTCGGACACCGTCATCCTGGTGGTCGTCTGTCTGGCCCAGTTCATGGTCGTCCTCGATAGGACTGGGCATCTCTCAACTAGGGGTCCTGCCAGGTCAGCGATGGTCGACGGGGGACTCGCAGCGTTACATCCACTCGGTACCCTCGTCCGAGGAGGTACCAATGATGGTTGGCAGCTTGAACGAAGTGGCGGAGGAGTTGCTGAGGGCGGTTCGACGCAACCGGCAGACCTACGAGGAACTGGTGGTCGTCGAGTCAGGGGCGTACTACGCCCAGTTGCTCTTCAACCGTGATGTGATCTTCGGTGAAGTTGTCAGCAACACCTACCTCTCCGGGCCGGAACTGCTGACAGCTACACAAGAAGATCGCCTCCTCAGTCTCGGATGGACGGCTCCTAGCGAACGGTGTCACTCGTCGTGCGAGCGATCGCATCCGAACTTCCATCGGACGTGGCCCCAGCGTGCGACCAGCGAGCGAGTCGTTCGAGACCTGATGGAGGCCGTCGCCTTCGTCGTTGTGCGGAATGAGGGCGAATCCATCACGCTGGTTCGAGGGCCGAGGCGCCTACCCCCATCGAGCGGGCTACCGTGCGCTCACTGAACCTAGGCGGAAGAGAGCATCGATGAATGCTGAATCAGAGACTTCGACCCGCAGATGGCGTCCTGGCGTGGCCGAGCAACTGCACTACTACGTCTACCTTCTCATCGACCCCAGGAACGAGAAGCCGTTCTACGTGGGCAAGGGAAGCGGCGATCGTTGCTTCGCCCACGTCGAGGAAGCCCACAAGACCGAGAAGGACTCATCCAGGGACTACCCGAAGCTCAGGACGATCCGTGAGATCGAGAGATCTGGCCAGGTGCGCATTGAACTCCTGCGTTGGGGGCTTGAAGGTCCAGAGGGTGAAAAAACTGCCTATGCCATCGAAGCGGCGGTCATCGACCTGCTGCGACTCGATCTGGACATCCGGGCATCAGGGCACGCACGTGGCAAGGGCCGGATCTCGGCAGAAGAGGCTGACATCACCCTTGGAGCCACCCCGGCCAACTTCGA
>PLRX01000162.1 GCA_003164095.1 Acidimicrobiaceae bacterium
TGATTCACCCTGGGTCTGATGGAGGCTCGGGCTATTGGATTCCAACCAGTTGCTGGTCGGTCTGTTGGGCAGCGTAGGTCGCCTCGAACTCTGATGGCGGCACGTCGTTCAAGTAGCCGTGCAGCCGGTCGTTGTTGTGCCAGTGGACCCAGCCGAGCGTCGCGAGTTCCACGTCCTCGACGGTCCGCCACGGCCCTTGTGCAGGCCCTCGGATGAGTTCGGTCTTGTAGAGGGCGTTGACGGCTTCGGCGAGGGCGTTGTCGTAGGAGTCGCCGACGGTTCCGATCGACGGGACAGCCCCGATCTCGGCCAACCGCTCGCCGAAGCGAATTGACGTGAATTGCGACCCGGCATCCGAATGGGCCACCAATCCCTCGAGGCGGGTGCCTCTCGACCAGCGGGCCATCTCCAGGGCATCGAGGACCATCTCGGTGCGCATGGTGGATGCCACCCGCCAGCCGACGATCATCCGGCTGAAGGCATCGACGATGAAGCAGGTGTAGGCCACCCCCGACCACGTCGGCACATAGGTCAGGTCGGTGACCCACAACTGGTTCGGACCGGTGGCGGTGAAGTTGCGCTTCACGAGGTCGGGCGAACGGGCGGCCGTGTCGTCGCGTCGGGTCGTGATCACCCGTCGTCCCCGTTTGACGCCCCGGATGCCTGCTTGGCGCATGAGGCGGCCCACCTGGTCCCGGCCGATGTCGTGTCCGGCCCGCCGTGCCGCCTTCCAGAGCTTGTGAGCGCCGTAGACGGAGTAGTTGGCCTGCCACAACGCCAGCAGGATCGGCAGCAGCACCGCGTCCCGGACGGCACGGGCCGATGGTGGCCGCTTCTTGGCCGAGTAGTAGGTGGAGGGGGCAACCTGCAGGACCTCGCAGATGGGCTCGACCCCGAACTCCTCCCGATTGGCGTCGATGTAGTCGACGATCACCCGTGTGGGCGGTCGAGCTCCGCCGCGAAGAAAGCCGATGCGGACTTCAAGATCGAGTTGGCCCGCTTCAGCTCGTGGTTCTCCTGCTCGAGCTGCTTGATCCGCTCCGCATCAGAGGTCGACGTCCCGGGCACCCGGCCTTCGTCGATGTCGGCCTGGTGGATCCAGTTGCGCACCGATTCGACGCCGTAGCCGAGCTGGCCGGCGATCCGTTGCACGGTCCCGTGGTCGGTCCCGAGCTCAGCCCGGAGCTGACGGACCAGGCGGACAGCCTGGGCCTTCTCCTCTGGTGTGTAGCGCCGAGCAGTCGGCTTCCTGCGTGGTTGATCCTGTGACATGACTCCATCCTCGTTTCCAAGGTCTGGAGCCTCCGCGGATACCAGGACGAATCACAGAGTTGGTCCGAGTGCGCGTTGCTCAGCTCATCGGCCAAGTCTGGATCGAGCGCTCTAACCCGCTCCATGAGGTCGAAGACCCTGAGGTCCACGTCGGTCCGTTGGTACATGGTGCTCTCCTTGCGTGCGAGTGATCACCCGCATGGGTTACCATACGCCTGCGGGCGACCACTCGCAACACTAAGAGCAGAGGCTGTCGGGATAGGTTTTCGATGTGCCACCAAGGAGCGTCCCAGCGACCGACCTAGTAGGCGCCGCAGAGATCGCCGATCGCCTCGGCATGGCCACGGCATCCGTTGTCCACGACTGGCGTGCCAGATACCCCGATTTCCCCGAGCCCGTGGCGAAACTACGGGCCGCTCATGTGTGGGCATGGCCCGACGTCGAGGCGTGGGCCCGGGCGACGGGCAGGCTGAAAGGGTCCTGAGGCCCTGTTGGGATCCACCGACCGGGGCCTACCATGAATTGAGCGATGTTCCCCCGCACAGGCCGTGCAGGGGGCATCGTCCGAAGCAGATGTTGTGCTTCAGCTGGATCCGTCGAGCAGAAGGTTCCGCCACCTGATGCTCCGGGTCCGGCACTACCGTGAATGCATGGCACGTCGCACCTCACTCCGCAGTCAGCTCTACCGAGCCGCCCGTGACGTCGGCAACGTCCAGGCCGCTTCCCGTGGCCCGGGCTCCTATGCCAAGCGCGTGGCTCGCCGGAAGGTGTACCGGACCACCAACGGCATGACCCGGCACCTACTCCGTGGGGTCAAGCTGTAAGCCGCACGGGCGTCGATGCGAGCGCCGGGTGGGGGAGCTGGTGCGCCAGGGGCAGGAGGAGGGGACGATCCGCAAGCACGGTGACGACACCCGAACTGACCTAGTTGACCGAGTGCAACTTGGTCTGCGGTCACCCTCTGATGCGGCGGGGGAGCAAAGGGCCACACTCAGTAGGTCCCTCTATTCGATGGCGGACGCCACCCCTGACGACTTCGATGCCGCCATCGACGAGGCCAAGGCCGAGGCCGAGGGGAACCTCAGCCGGGCCAACGCCGTCCGCAAGGTGAAGGGGTGTTCAGGCGGCCGGGGACCCCGATACCGCCAGGGGCCGCCGGCCGTCCCGCCACGGAATGACCCTACCCCGCAAGCCGATACCGGCGCTGAGGTCGAGCCATGCGTGCAGTACGGTGGAGTTGTCGGACCCGTTGAGCGGAAGGTTCCGCCTCCCAACGCTCCGGGCCCGGCACCTAACCTCCACCCCGATCGTTTGCGGGGCACAGGGGCGAACGTGTGGCTACCGTGGGTCCATGGAACGCCAGGCCGTGTTCATCCGCCGGCGACTGGCAGGCGATGCGCTCAGGGGGAGCCTGACGTCACCCTCCTACGACCTGGGGCGGTGGCACCTCACATCTGAGCGGCCGTCGTGGACCAACTGCGGCCGGCGGCTGGGAGCCAACGAACGACACATGCCGTGGAGCGAAACTCCAGCTCCCCGCAGGTGCGCACAATGCGCTGCAGTCGCCGAGGCACCGTAGGCCGGTACTGCAACACCCCTGGCGCTGGCAACTCGACGCCCGGTAGGTTGGAATCGTCGCTTCGAGGAGTGGGTTCCGCCACCTGCACTGATCCGGAGCTGGACCGCCAATCTCCTCCCGCCAGGAGATTGGCGCGTCCGTCGAGCACTCCGCTCAGGTCTCGCTAATCGACCTCTCGCTGGTCCGGCTCATCGAAGATCGCAAGCAGTTGGCCCGGAAAGCTCGACTCAATGACTTGAACGAGACGAGCACCACGGGGGGTGGCGAACTCGAACTGATTCTCGAGAGCAACCGCCTCATCCCGTGGCTGAGCGGCATTCGCACGCACGATCGCGCGTACTCGGATAGTCATTCGTCCTCCCCAATTTCGATCTCCACTGGTGCACCGGGAGCTGACTTCCTGAACTTCCCGATGCCCACCTTGATCGCAGCCCTGACTGTCTCGCCGATCAGTTCATCAGTCGCCTTGCAGGTGATGTACGTGACCACCGAGTCGACGACCGTCCCCACGCCGCCCCTCCGTTCGACCGGAGGCTCGTAGTCGACGCTCAGCCCCTCTGCCCGGAGTTGGTGGGCAAGATGATGCACGCCCCTTGCTGGTCCTTCATATTTGATTCTGATCATGCCCGGACCGTACGCCGGGGGTGTCACACTTCTGCCCGAACTTCTGCCGTCCGTCGCCTCGGACCCCGTCCGACACGTCCGAGCGGTCCGACAAGTGGGGGAGCGCAGTCCTCTGACCTGGGACTCCTCGGACTGCACTTAACTGCCCGGACAGGATGCGAAGACTGGGGGTCAAGAGGTCCCGGGTTCAAATCCCGGCAGCCCGACCAGAAGCATGCAGGTGAGGGCCGGTGTCCGATTCGGGCGCCGGCCCTTCCGCTGCTCAGTGATCACGGAATGATCACAAGCGGTCACGCTCCCGCCTCGACGCCGGCACGGTAGAGGTCGCCGACGAGCTGCGCCACGGCCTCGTCCTCGGCCGGGAAGGCGTGCTGGTAGACCTCCTGGACCATGCGGGCCGTGTTGCCCAGTCGGGCCGCCACGACCTCTAACGGGACCCGGGCCTGCAGAGCCGCTGTGGCGCAGCCCGTGAGCCGTGAGCCGAGGGAGTTTCGCCTCAGTCGAGA
Source organism: Acidimicrobiaceae bacterium (assembly GCA_003164095.1). Taxonomy (GTDB): domain Bacteria; phylum Actinomycetota; class Acidimicrobiia; order Acidimicrobiales; family RAAP-2; genus Bog-756. The sequence continues at coordinate 3,982 of PLRX01000162.1, forward strand.
GCCGGGTGACGATGCGGCTCACCGTCTTCGGGTTGAGGGGCGATCCGTCCGGCCAGGTGAACACGAGATCCGCTCCGACGCCCTCGACTGGCCACAAGGGTCCGATCCGGAGCCGGTCGCCGGCCGGCTGCACCTTGTGCCGCCGCAGGGCTGCCACGGTGTCCGGGTGGAGTGAGATGGTCGACTTCGACCGGGGGCGCTCCGTGGGCGCGTACTCCGTCACCTTGCCGTGCTTCGGATCGGTGCGGAGCTGGCCGGCGATCGTCGCCGTCCCGTTCGCGAGGTCGACGTTTGCCCATCTGAGCCCGCAGACCTCGCCGACCCGAGCACCGCTGTCGACGAGCAGCTCCACCATGCCGGCCGGAAGGTCCGTCCGATCCGCCATGAAGGTGAGGACCGTACCGACCTCGACGGAGTCCAGTGCGGCCGTTCCGCCCGCTCCCGGTCGGCCGAGACGGTCACCAGGCGCGCCGGGTTCCGGGTGAGCTGGCCCTTGTCGACTGCGAGCTGAGACGCCGCTTTCATTGTCTTGTGGATCACCTGGACCGACCGCCGGCTGAGCGGCCGGCTCAAGTAGCGCTGACGACCGTCCGCCTTCGCCGATTCGGACGCAGGAGCCGGGCGAAAGTGACGTTTGGCCCTAGAGGTCAGTGGCGCCCCCGACGGTAGCGTCGCCCATATGAACCAACCCCGTCGGCGCGTCTATTTGGACGGGGGCAGCTTCGACGGCACGACGGCGCTGGCACTCCCTCCGCCTGCGACGCTCACCGTCCCCGTGCTCGAGAAGGACGAGTCCGTGTGGCTGGAGACGTACGTCCATGTGGCCGGCCTGACGAAATCCACCCGGGAGGACGGTCCTCTGCCGGTCATGCGCTTCCATCACCGAGAGGCCGAGAAGTAGGGCTACGGTCCCGGCGCCCGGCAACACTTGTTTGCAACACCCCTAGCGCTCACATCTCAGTGCTCGATAAGTTGGATCTGTCGCTTCGGAGAGCGGGTTCCGCCACCTGCATTGATCCGAAGTGGGACCTTCCGTCTCCTCCCGCCAGGAGACGGACGCGCGTGCAGAGCCGGAAGTGGTGACCTTTGGCACCTCAGGTTTCCTCTCGTAACCGACGATGGTGGAAGCGAGGTGGGTTCGCTTCGTCGACGATCGGAAAGGCTGAGCCGTGGAGCGCATGATCACGAAGGACTCGACGGCGAAGGCCAGTCAGGAGCGGTGGTCCCCGTCGGCCAGGCCAGCGAGTTTCGAATCCGACCTTCAACGCGCCGGGCTCGATGTCATGAAGGCGAACCGGGAGCTCCGGCAGCGCCTTGACGATTATGACGTCGTCATCCAGGAGAGCCTCGAGAAGTACCGCACCGGAATGAGGATCCGAGACGTGCTCAGGACCATGCCGCCGGCCGATGCGAACGTCGGCTCAGAGGTGGAGGTCATCGAAGTGTTTGAGGCGAGACGGAACCTGCGGAGGGCCCTGGTGGCCGCCCTGTTGGCCGACGGGATGTCGGTCGACGAGATCGCATCGACTTTCAAAGTGTCGATTGTGAGCATCCGTGATTTCGCCAATGAGGTAGGCAAGTCGGTCGAGTGAGTGGCCCGAGTCTCGATGGCGATCTGACTTCTTCCTGCCAGGAGACTGGCGCGCCCCTCAAGCTGAAGTTCCCGCCACCCAACGCTCCGGGCCCGGCACCTAACCCACCCCGACCGTTTGCGGGGCACAGGGGCCAACGCGTATCGAGTCAGCCGTCCGGGGTTGCCGCCGGGAGTCCGAGATCGTGCCTGACCAGCGCGACCGCCGACTTGGTCGCTGCAAGATCGCGCTGGAGGGTCGCCGTCCATCCGGAGGAATCGAGAAGGCTCACCGACGAGAGGCCCCGGAGATCCCCGGTGACCGCACCTGTGTCCCCGATGAGGGTATGGACATCTGCCACAGCAGCGGCTGGCCACTGGTCGTTTGCCAGCGTTGTGTCCAGATTCTGAAGCGCCGTGACAGCCGGTCGAGCATCCGCTTCAGCCTCAGCATTTGTGGTGCTGCTGGTCCAACCGTTGGCCGTGTTCGAGAATGTCGTCAGAGCCGCGTTCGCGGGTGCCGCCGCTGCCAGGTAGGCAGCGCCTGCGGTAGCAGTGGAGATCGTGGTGGACGTCGTGGACCGAGGGACTGTGACGGTCGTGGTCGTGACCGCTGGCTGACTCGAGCCGCTTGACGAGCAGGCGGCCAAAGCCACGCCCGCCGATGCGATCGCTGCAATCGCCACGAATCCGATCCGCATCCCGCACCGCCATTTCCGCCGCCCGATGGCAACCCGAGGAACCTTCCGCCGAGGTGTGACCCGTGCCGGACCCGTCGAGCCGAAGGTTCCGCCACCCGAGGCTCCGGACCCGGCACTACCGTGGATGCATGACACGCCGCACCTCACTCCGCAGCCAGCTCTACCGGGCAGCCCGGGACGTCGGCAACGTTCGGGCCGCTTCCCGTGGCCCGGGCTCTTACGCCAAGCGCGTCGCCCGTCGGAAGGTGTACCGGACCACCAACGGGATGACGCGGCACCTACTCCGCAAGGTCGGGCTGTAAGCGCACAAGCGACGGAGTCACTCCGGGAGTCACACCCGCGTGATGGGATATCTCGATGGCACGCATCTCCTCCGAACAGGCTGAGTCTTGACCTGGCAGGACTGGCCCGCCACCGCCACTCTCGGCGCGGCCGATGTTGCCGCCGCGGCCGGCGTAGCCACCTGGAAACAGGGCAAGCGCGCCGAGGCGAGGGCCACAGAGCTGCACGACGTGGACTGGCTGGCCGAGGTGGTCGACCAGGACGTGACCCTCGCGCATGCGGGAGTGCACCAAGCCCACGACGTGACCATGGTCGTCAAGTGGTACGAGACCATCGTCCGTGAGCATCGGGACCTGATGGCGCAGGGCGACGAGATCACCGTCCAGATCATCAGAGCACAGTAGGTACAGGGCATCGGTAAGACGCGGTTGAACGTGCCTGTATTCGTCAACTGGCCCACGGACAGCGGAGCGCCCCGAGAGTGGCATGCACTCGTCGGATGATCACCGAATGATCACAAGTGGCTGCGAAAAGGTCGGAATCGGACAACGCTGGCCGACACCACCCCGGACATGCTCCCTACTCAATGGCCCTGTATGTCACTAGCCCTGATCGTTCACGAGGCCGCCTG
>PLRX01000066.1 GCA_003164095.1 Acidimicrobiaceae bacterium
TGGTCAAACTTCAGCGACAGCCTCTTAGTTGAGGCAACGTATGGGGCACGCGGAGGTTTCTGATGAGTCGATGCGACCGGAGGCCGGTGAACAGGGCGTTCGGCTAACATCGCGGATCGGGGCGAGGTTCGCCGGGGGCCACTGACCATGACGACACCACCTGTAGCGACGGCACCACTGGTCGACGAGCCGGGTGAGTCCGTCATCGCCGGACCCGAGGTCGAGGCCGGCCAGGAGGCCGGGCCGCCCAGCGGTAGGCGCTGGGTTCCCGGGCTGGTCTGCTGTGTCACCTACGCCGTCTTGGCCGTGCTGATGTTCGGGCACGTCGGCGACCTCGGATCGGCCCATCTGAGCGGCAGCGGCTCCAGCGACAACGTGGTGCAGATCTGGTGGCTGGAGTGGGCCCAGTACGCGTTGTGGCACGGCGAGAACCTGCTGTACACCAATTGGCAGAACTTCCCGGCAGGCCAGAACTTCGGGGACAACGGCTCGATGCTCGCGCTCGGAGTGCTGTTCTCGCCGATCACCCGCCTGTTCGGACCAGTCGTCGCCTGGAACGTCCTGGTCAGGGTGGGGGTGGCGGCCTCCGCAGCATCGATGTGCTTCGTGCTGCGCCGATGCACGTCGTGGTGGCCGGCGGCGTTCGTCGGGGGCCTGCTGTACGGGTTCTCGGCCTATGCCGCCTACTACGGCGGCTACCCGTTTCTGATGTTCGTGCCACTCCCCCCGCTGTTCTTCCTCCTCCTGCACGAGGTGTTCGTCCGCCAGCAGTGGCCACCGGTCCGCACCGGACTCGCCCTCGCCGCCGTGGTGGTGGTCCAGTACTTCGTGTCGACCGAAGTGACCGCCAGCATGATCCTCCTCGGCGCACTAGGCGTGCTCATCGTGGTGATCGCCCGACGACGCCCCCTGCTGGCCACCGGGTGGCACTATGCGGCCAAGGCACTCGCCTGGGGTGTCGGGGCGGCGGCGGTGGTGCTGATCGTGCCGGTCACCTACACCTTCACCGGCCCCGAGCACATCACCGGAGCCCCGTTCGCCCCGTACTACCTGTCGCTGCTCAACCCGGACCTCCTGTCGGCCATCGCCCCGGTCGGCGAGTGGATCCATCCGTCCTTCATCCCAGTGGTGCCGGCCAGCCTCGTCTATGGCGGCCTCCTCTACCTTGGCCTCCCGCTGGTCGTCGTCGTGGCCGGGTTCGCCGTCGCCTTTCGGAAGCGCCGGGCCATCCTGCTGGCCGGGGTGCTGGCAGCCACCTCGTTCGTTCTGTCCCTCGGCTCCCATCTCATCATCGACGGGCACCGTACGTCGGTCCCCATGCCATTCCGGCTCTTCCTCCACCTCCCCCTGCTGAACGGGCTGCTGTCGAGCCGCTTCGCCCTGTACACAGCGCTCTTCATCGCCTGCATGTTCGCCGTCGGACTGGACGAGCTGTGGCTCCGGATGAGCGGATCGGGACGCTGGCAGCGTGCGGCGGCCGGCGGCCGGGTGCTTCGGGCGGGCGTGGTCGTTGTGCTGGTGGCCGTGGCGGTGCTGCCCCTCGTCCCTGCGTCGAGCCAGTCCGTCTCCCCGGCGGCACCGCCCCCGTTCTTCACCTCGACCGCCGTCGGGGTCATCCGGCCGGGCAGCGTGGTCCTGGCCTACCCGTACCCGGACCCGGTGGCCACCAACGGGAACAGCATCCTGGTGCCGGTCCGCAGTCTCCTGCTCGACCAAGCGGTGGCCCGGATGCGGTTCAAACTGATCGGCGGGTACGGTTGGTTCCCCTCGCCGTATGGGGTCGACGGCACCACCCAGCCCGTCGCCCTCCACCCCTCGGTGGTGGAGGAGTTGTTCGACGCCGCCTACTCCGGCACGCCGTCGCCCGACGTCCAGCGGGCCGAGGCCAGTGGGCAGCTGACCGCCGACATCCGGCAGTTCCTCCGTCGCTACCACGTGGGTACTGTGGTGGTCGTCCCCATCGGCGACTGGACCCAGGTGTCGCGGGCCGTGGACGCGGCCATCGGCCCGGGCACCGTCACCGGGGGCGTGACCGTGTGGCCACACGTCCAGCGGCGGCTCGACGCGGCCGGTGTGCCCGCCGGCGTGCACCGCTGAAAGCGCCATCGTTGCTGCGGAATCAGCTATCAGGTACCGGTCATGGCCAGTGATTCTCTAAATTGCAGATACCTATGCAAGTCAGATGAGCCATTGCCGGGGAATGCTAAGACGCCGGCGGGGACGGCAACCAGTCGCTGAGATCTCGACCCAGCAAATGGGACAATCGTTCCACATCATCGGCATAGGCAAGGTCCAGCATGTGACCAATTTTTGGGTCCAAGGGTGGGCGCTGAACAGCCAACGTGTTCATACCCACTAATCGCCGACCGACCGCGGATCGCGTCCGTTGATTACGCACGAGTGATCGCCCCAGAGTCCGGAGCGGTTTCGGTGGATTGCGCAGGAACTGTCGAGCTCGAGGGCTGCGGACGACCTTGTTCGGATTCACGATGTCGAGCTCGACGGGAACCGACTCCTCCACATTGAGGAACCGAAGTACCTCACCGTAGACCCCAGGTGTATCGGCCACGAGATCGTCGTAAAGCACGACGTGCATCTGGCTCTTGGGGAACACCGTATAGAATCGAGAAAGTTGCTCCGCATAGCGGGCCACCTTACGATACTGCAATGCCCAGGGAATGTCGCATTTTGGCGGAATCCTTTTACCGTGTAACCGATCGTCCTCGGCGGCAAGCGCGGTCCCGAAATCTGCAATATCTTCATCGCCTTGAAAGAGGAATTCGCTGTGGAGCGAGTACACCATCTGCGAGGGTTTCCGTAGCAGAGCGATGCACTTGGCATCCGGACATACTTTGGCGATCTCACTGGCCGCAGTTTGCGAATACAGGTACCAAATTGCGCAATCGCATCTGTACTTCTGGTCGCGAGCCGCGGAGTATCGCTCGTCGAGCATTTGCGATGTTGGTCTCGGCTTATTGCGAAACTCGAGATCGGTGCCGAAGTAATGAAGTTCCTTCGGAGGCACGTAGAATTCCGGGTGTTGCCTCAAGTAGCTACAGAATGCAGTGGTTCCGCACTTCGGCGCACCAAGGACAAACAAATTCGGAAGTCTCGAGACACTCACACTAGATCACATTAGCAGTGGAGAGTTTCCGAACCCCAGCGCCAGCGGGGAGGCGCTGTCCTTGCCAGGCCGACCAAGCCTCGGGGAGCTCGTAGTCAGGTGACACTCGCCTTCCCGTGCACTCGGCGGCGACTCCTTCGATCTACGATGACCAGGAAGATCAGCCCGAGAGCACTTATCCCTGCAGCTGCGAGCCCGATCGTGAAGGTGGTAGGCCAGTAATTCAACTCGATTGTGTGGTCACCCGGCGGAATGCGGGCCTCGAGCATCACTCCAGCGAATCGCCTAAGAGCCAACGGCTTGCCGTCGATCTTGGCCTCCCAACCCGGAAGATCCGTTAAGCGAAGCCGCAACATACCTGGTTCGGTCGATGAGGTTCGCATGGTCCACGTCGTCGGATTGGGCTCGGCGACGGGTACCGGAGACCCTACTGCCGTAGTCGCCGGCTGCTTCTTCGGAGTAGTCAGTGGCACTAGCGTGGCGACCGCTGCGGCGGGTATCCGAAAGAGAGTCTCATCGCCCACCACCTTGACGAAGATGCTGCCCATTGGTCCTGCGGCGTGCCCAGGTTCAAGGAGGTATTTCAGTCCGTAGAGGCGGGCAATAGCCGTTGAAGTGACTCTGGGACAGTAGAGGTTGAAGGAACTCAGGCCTCCTGAGGTTCCCGTCTGCAAAGACCAAGAGCTGAAATAGGCTTGGGGGATCGTCGGGTCGTAGGCGTCGAGTTCCCGCACGCCAAGAATGCTGTTCACTGACGGGTCGATGCCCATCTGGCCGCACTGACCTGCGCCGAATCCGACCCTCGCAGTGCCAACAGCCTTCTGGAGTTGAGTCTCGGCGACTGTCGCCGTCACTGTGTGTTTGCTCGACGAGACAATCGGAGCGCCGGCCGTGATTAGGAATCCGGCTTCGGTTGCAATCAGTACAGCAGCGATGCAGGCGCCAGTCCGTGCGAGGCGCGCTTCGCTATCCTTGCTAGTTCGCCGCTGCAAGACTGCAAGGACAAATGCAGCGGTCAAACCGGCCGCCACCCCAATCGCGGGCCAATAGAAGCTGGTCACGCGAATGTGAGCAGATGCGGAAGCGAGATCACCCCGGCCGACTAGGAAGACGAGCGCTAGAATTAGGCCCATTGTCCCAAAACCGCCGGCAAACCACACCCAGCCGCGCTTCTTCTGAATGCACGTCGCAAGAAGGTCAATCCCGAATGCAGCGAGAGCCGCTAGCGCTAGCGCTAGCGGCATAAGGGCCCGATTCCACTGAACCGTACCGACTACCGGCAGGCCACGCACTAGGAGCGCCAGCGGTTCGACGAAGACCACCGCTCCGGCAACGACTACTACTGCCACAAGGGCCGCGACTTCGGGCCGGCGTCGAAGCCTGATCGCAGCCACACCAGCGAGGACGAGCGCGATTACGCCCACGTAGGCGACGCTCTCGTTGTAGAAGAACGAGTCGCCGAAGATACGGCTACCTGCAATCGGGAGTCCGTCGAAGCCTTGTGATGCCAGATACATCAGGTCGTGAAATGAAAGTGCTTTTGTCCCATTCGCCGAGCTCCGCACGGACAGGCTGGCAAGTTGGAGTCCGGGCAGTAAGAGCGGCGCACCCAGACCTAGCCCGGCGATCCCGGCGAGGATGATGTCGCGTAGCGGGCGGAAGATGGGACCGGATCCTCGCAGAACCTCCAAACGCAGTGCGAGGATGACGCCGACGAACAGCGCCAGGGCTGCCAGAAAAACAATGAGCACTTCGGGCTGTCCTGCGTAGATCGCCAAACCGATCGTGACAGCCAGCAACAGGATCGCCCGCAGCCGGTGTCGATCGTTCAGGATCAGTACTGTTGCGGCAAACCACCAGCCGGCCCAGGACATTACCGCGGCATGGGGAAATCCGAGCCAGCCAGTCATCGGTCCGCTTAGCTCGAAGACAGTTCCGGCCATCGCGCTGGCAAGGGCACCGAGCCCCAGGACCCGTCCGAACACGTAGGCGCCCGAACCTGCAATTATGAGGGTCAGAGCGATACCGACGTCGTAGGCGTACCGCAGCGGAACCAGATAGCCGACGGCCGACGGCAGACTGAACGGTGCCGACTGCCAGTTGAACGCTAACGGCAGACCCAATCCATTGAACGGGTTCCACAGGGGGAGGTGCCCAGCATGCACCTGCATCCACGCCAGGTTGGTCCACGGGATCATGGAGTCGATCTGATCCCCGAGTTCCCCGTTGTGGACGATGACTCCGGGCTGCTTGGACAGACCCAGTTTGGAAAGCAGGTCGTACGTTCCGATGAAGACCCCGTGGGAAAGCGCCGGCAAGAGATACAGCAGCCCGATCAATACGAGCCAGCCAAGGGCCAGTGCATCCGGCAGCACACGTCGCCACAGAGGGCGAACGCTGACCTCAGCCACGGTCGGGTCAGGCACAATCACATCCCCCTACTCGTTCGCCCGTGATGAAGCCCCTTCGGCGGGCGAACCCCCCGCACTCTGTCATTGTCAACGAGCGTTTCTCAACCTACAACAGCGTGTGGCTGGGCGAGAACGATATCGTCACGGTCGACGCTCCGCTAGCCTCTGACGGATGGATGGGGGGATTTCGGCGCGTGAAGCGCAGCGGCTATGGGTGGTCTGTCCAAGCTACAAGGACACCGCCTCGTTCTGCATCCTCCGATCGCGGATCTTGGAAATTGCGCCTACTGTCTGGCCCTCCACTGATTTGGACGTGCGCTTCATCGTGGTGGATGACACCGCAGCACGGGATGACGAGATACGTCCCCTCGAAGCGCTCAGCGACGTGACTGTGGTCACGCCGCCATTCAATCTGGGGCACCAGCGAGGCATCGTCTACGGACTTCGCCGATCTCTACCGAGTTTCGACGATGCCGACATCATCGTCACCATGGATGCGGATGGCGAAGACCGTCCAGAGGACCTCCCCCGGCTGCTCGAGCCGATCCGCTCTTCGCCAGACGATCTCGGGAAGGTGGCGGTGGCGCTCCGGACGGAGCGGACCGAGTCGCTCAAGTTCCGGATGCTATACATCCTGTTCCGATTGATGTTCCGGACCTTCACCGGGACGACGGTGCGGAGCGGTAACTATGCCGCCTACCGGGGCTGGCAGGCACGCCGGATGCTTCAGCATCCCTACTTCGATCTGTGTTACTCGTCGACATTGATCAGCCTCGATCTCGACGTATCGATGGTTCCGTGTCCTCGGGGCAGCCGGTACGCCGGCCGGTCCAGAATGAACATGTTCCGGCTGTTCATGCATGGTGTGCGGATGCTGATGCCGTTCACCGATCGCATCGCCGTGCGGGCCCTGACAGCGTTCTCTGCCACGTTCGGATTGGGTCTGCTGCTCGCGTTGGTGGTGGTCTGTATCCGGATCTTCACCACGGCAGCAATACCGGGGTGGACGACATTCACGTTGCTCGGAATCCTGACCATGTCATTCATTGCTCTTGGGAACTTCGTCGTGCTCTTCGCCGTGTTCTCCCATTCGAGGGGAATCTCGCTCGCCAATTTGGAGGAATGGGATGAGCGAAGCGCTCGAGGGCCATCTACGACGTCAGATTGAGCACTCGGGCCGATTCTTCTGGCACCGGCTCCGTTGGCGGGTCGCACGCAGCTACCTGCCCGAGGACTCGTCGTTCGCGCTCGTCGACGTCGGCGCGGGTGCCGGTCTGCTGGCGACCTACCTCGCCAAGGACCGTCCACAGGCCTCGTACCGGTTCGTCGAACCAATCGAGTCGCTCCGCACCATACTCAGGGGGCAACATGGTGAAGGGGCGGACCTCCTGGACGCACCCGATTTCGGCACGGCACAGTTCGTCACACTCCTCGACGTCCTGGAGCACCAGGAGGACGACCGGGCGTTCATGCAGGATCTCGTCGCCAAGATGGCGGACGGATCGACCCTCCTCCTCACGGTGCCGGCTCTCCAACGAACGTGGTCTCCATGGGACGTGGCGCTCGGGCACTTCCGGCGCTACGACAAGGGCACGCTGGGCGATGCGATCGCCGATCTTCCGCTGAAGATCGAGGAGTTGAGCTTCCTCTTCCCGGAGATGGTGCCGCTGGGCCGACTCCGCGCCAGGAAGGCCGACACCAAGGTCATCGATGCCGATGACGCGGATGCAGAGTTTCCTGACCTTCCGGGTCCGGTCAACGACGTCCTCTACGGACTCGGCACGGCGTCACTGGCGCTTCGGCGACACTGGCATCGCGGTACCTCACTGTTCCTGGCAGCCACGGTGAGCCGTTAGNNTAGGTGTCCGCCCATCCTTCGGCACAGCTGTCGCAACTCATCGGGACAGCCGCTGCACGAGTTCCGTGACGGACGAGATCTCTGAGCTGGTCATCGCCGAGCCACTCGGAAGGCACAGTCCTCGTTCGAAGATGCCTGCCGACACCGAGCCACCGACGGTTCGACTCCCAGCGAAGACCGGTTGCAGGTGGAGCGGCTTCCAGGTCGGACGCGACTCGATGTCTGCCTCCTCCAGCGCCAATCGGACGTCCTCGCGATCCACGCCGAACAGTTCAGGGTCGATCGTGATGCAGGTGAGCCAGTAGTTCGGCTCCCCATAGTCGGCGACGGGCATGAATTCGACGCCGGGCAGGTCGGCCAGAGCCTCGCGGTAGGCATGGTTGATCCGGCGCCGGCGGGCGACCCGACTCGCGAGTCCCCGGAGCTGCGCGCGGCCGAGCGCCGCGAGAAGATTGCTCAACCGGTAGTTGTAACCGATGACCGTGTGCTCGTAGTGCGGGAACGGGTCCCGCGCCTGGGTGGCGAGGTACCGGGCTCGTTCGGCGACCTCGGCCGACTCCGTCACCATCATTCCCCCACCGCTCGTCGTGATGATCTTGTTCCCGTTGAACGAGAAGATGCCCGTCGTCCCGAAGCTTCCCGTCTGACGGCCACGGTAGGTGCCACCCAATGCCTCGGCCGCGTCCTCGATGAGGGGCACCCCGTACTCGAGGCAGCTGGCCTGAAGGCGGTCGTAGTCCGCCGACTGACCGTAGAGATCGACGGTCACCACCGCCTTCGGTAGCCGCCCACCTCGGGCACGTTCCTCGAGTTCGGCGGCGACGAGGTCGGGATCGATGGTCCACGTCGAGGCGGCACAGTCCACGAACACCGGCTCGGCGCCCACGTAACAGACCGGAGACGCAGTGGCGATGAATGTGAAGGAGGGCACCAGTACCTCATCGCCCGGTCCCACGCCCTCGAGCAGTAGGGCCAGGTGGAGCGCAGCGGTCCCACTCGACAGGGCCACCGCATGGCCGACTCCCACGAATTCGGCGAACTCGGCTTCGAATGCGTCGACGTCGGGCCCGAGTGGGGCGATCCAGTTGGAGTCGAATGCGTCCAGGATCATCTGACGTTCCTCGGGACCGACCTCGGGGGGCGAGAGAAAGATCCGGCTCACGGGTGCACCTCCGCATCAGGGGTGAGGCCTCCGACGAGGGAGGCAGCTATAAGGACGAGGACCGCGACCAGGACGTCGACGATGACGGCGACTCCGACGGAACCGACGTGGACCACGAGGACCACGAGGACCACGATGCACGTGATGAGTGCCTGCAGGACGATATAGGAGAGGCTCGCCGTCAGCGCCGACCTGCCTCGTGCGACCATTCGATCGTAGGGGTGGCCCCTGTCCCCGGCCAGGAGCGATTGTCCGGCCCGCCGCCTCCGGATGATCGCGCAGGTGACCTCGGCGACCGGGATGGCGACGAGTGCCAGTGCTGCGACACCCGTCGATCGGTGGACGGACCCGGACCACGACAGCGACATCAGCACCGCCAGGGCAGCTCCCAGCAGGTAGGAGCCGCCGTCCCCGAGGTAGATACGGGCCGGGGGTCGATTGAATACCAGGAATCCGGCCAGTGCCCCTACCAACGCGACCGCAAGATCACGGCCACCGCCATGGACGACGAGGGCGAATCCGAGGGCCGCTGCAGCAGACACTCCCGCAGCCAGCATGTCCAGTCCGTCCATCAGGTTGACGCCGTTGATCAGCAGGACGGTGACGACGACCACCGACGGCCACGCCACGACCGCGGGGAGGTGGACGTGGCACGTGGCGGCAACGATGAGCCCGATGGCGACCTCACCCGCCAGTCGCACCCACGGCGAGAGGTCGCCACGATCATCTGCGACGCCGAGCGCCAGTGCGCAAGCCAGCGGGAGGCCGAGCCACGGATGACCGACCACCACTCCCACCACGACACCGCAGAAGACCGCGACCCCACCGAGATAGGGCACGGTCGTGGTCTGCCGCTTGAGCAGCCCGGGGCGGTCCACGATCCCTGTCCTACGCGCCACGAGGATCGCGAGCGGGGTGGCGATCAGGGAGACGCCCACAGCAACCAATGCAATCACAGGCGGAGTCACGTCGGCGGCCGCTGGTGGACGTGGCCGGAGCCCGACCGCTCCATCAGCACGGACTCGACGTCCGCGTGCATCTCGAATCGCGTGGCTGCGACGAATCCCGCCTGCTCGTAGAGGCGGATCGCCGTCGAGTTGTCCGAGGACACGACGACGGACGCGCTGTCGTTGCCAGTTGTCGTGCACGCGTCGACGAAGCTGTCCACCAGGAGCCGGCCGATCCCCTGCCCCTGTCGGTCGGGATCGACAGCGATCGACAGGAGTTCCACCCCTCGACCGTGGCTCACCCCTTGTGAGGTGCCGTGCCGAAGTGTCTCGACCACCTGCCGCCAATTGCGGAAGATCGGCCCTGCCGCACCGAGTCCGGCCCGGATGCCATCACGCAACACGAACTCCCGGTAGAGCGCCCCGGTGTCCACGGCGCCGGCCACGAATCCGACGACCTGGCCCTGGCGCTCGGCGACCAGGAGGAACGCCGACGACGATCGCACGATCCTCCGGTAGAGCCGCCTCAGGAATCCACGTCCGAGGAGGGAGAGGAAGCCCTCGGAGATCTGCACGACATGCAGGTCGGCGGCCACCTGCGCGTCGCCATCCCTGCCCATCCGGACGGTGGTTCCGGAACCATCTGGCGGCCCCCCGTGCTCGTCGCCACCCATGACACTGATCCTGCCATGCCCGTGAGCCCCTCCCGAGTTTGCTCGACGCGTCCGGACCAGGCGTCGGATGGACACCTTCGGACGGTAACCGGCGATTCTTGGCGACCCGATCGCCCATTTCGCCATGTGCGGTTCGTCGCGTATGCTGGTCAGAAGGGGAAAGCGGGGGCTGACACGTGACGTCAAGTTCGATAAAGGTCGGAATCCTGGTGGTCGCGTACAACGCCGCCAGCACGTTGGCCAAGGTGCTCGACCGGATTCCTGACGAAATCAGGCCCGAGATCACCGAGGTGATCGTCTGCGACGACCACAGCCAGGACTCGACGTATCTGGTGGGCCTGGGGTACCAGCAGATCTCGGACCTGCCGATCACGCTGATCCGGCATCCCGAGAACCTCGGATACGGAGGCAACCAGAAGGCCGGCTACCAGTTGGCCATCGAGCACGGTTTGGACATCGTCGTCATGCTCCATGGTGACGGCCAGTACGCGCCCGAGTCCCTGCCCGAGATCCTGGCCCCGTTGGTGGCCGGCGAGGCCGACGCCGTGTTCGGGTCGCGCACGATGATCGCCGGCGCTGCCCGCAAGGGCGGCATGCCGCTCTACAAGTTCATGGGCAACCGCATCCTCTCCCGGTTCGAGAACGCAGCCCTCGGGACCGAGCTCTCCGAATTCCACTCCGGGTATCGCGCCTACTCGGTCAAGGCGCTCGAGCAGATCCCGTTCGCGCAGAACTCCGACGGCTTCAACTTCGACACCCAGATCATCATCCAGCTGCACGATGCCGGCCTCCACATCGCCGAGGTCCCCATCCCGACCTACTACGGCGATGAGATCTGCTACGTCGATGGCCTCGGCTATGCGTCCGATGTGACCAAGGACGTCATCGCGTACCGCCTGCAGAAGGCGGGGTTCGGCGACGGCAGCCGCATCGCCCTCAACGACGAGTACGAGCTCAAGCCCAACGAGGACAGCTCCCACGGGCGGATCTCGAAGATGTTCGCCACCAAGTCACCGCGCAAAGTGCTCGACCTCGGGTGCTCCGGCGGCCAGCTCTCGGAGCGCCTGCGTCAGATGGGCCACCACGTGACCGGGGTCGACGTCACCGAGATCAAGGGCGTGACCGATCGGACCGACGCCTTCTACAAGGGGGACCTCAACGCCGGCATACCGCCGGAGGTCGGCAAGGGATTCGACATCGTGCTGGCGGCCGACGTCCTGGAGCACCTGAAGCGTCCGGCCGAACTCGTCCGTCAGATGAAGGAGGCGCTCTCCCCTGACGGCTCCATCGTCGTCTGTGTGCCCAACATCGGACATTGGTACCCACGCTTCCGGGCCGCCCTGGGCATGTTCGACTACGACCAGCGCGGCATCCTCGACACGACCCATCTGCGGTTCTTCACGCGCAGGAGCATCCGCAAGTTGATCGAGCGGAACGGCTTCGCGATCCGTCGGCTCGAGCCCGTGGGTCTCCCGCTCGATGCCCTCGGACTCCAAGGGACCAAGGCGCACCTCCTGAGCCTCGTCGACCAGATGCTGATCACCCTGTGGCCGACCATGTTCGGCTATCAATTCATCGTCGAGGCGACGCCCGTTCCCTCGCCGCTGTAGAGCGGCCAGCACCCCCGCCGGCGGCCGATCACTCGGGTTGGCGGCTGGAACCCCCAGAGGCACGTCTGAGTGCTTCGAGGACTAGCTCGACCCCCTGGGCCACGCTGGTTTCCGCGCCCACGACCAGATCGGGCGCTTCAGGCACCTCGTAGGGGTCGTCGATCCCGGTGAAGGACGCGATGCCTCCGGCGGTCGCCTGGGCGTAGAGGCCCTTAGGATCACGTTCGGCGCACGTCTCAGCCGTCGCCGCCATGTACACCTCGACGAACGCAAGGCCCGCTTCGTCGTGCATCCTCCTCGCTCCGAGTCGCGACACGGCGTAGGGACTGATGACCGCTACGACGGCAACCAGGCCGGCGTCCGCGAACAGCCGGGCCACCTCGGCGACGCGCCGACAGTTCTCGATGCGCTCCTCCCGGCTGAACCCGAGGTCGCCGTTGAGGCCGGTGCGCAGATTGTCCCCATCGAGGCGGTACGCCGCTCGACCGTCGTGGACGAGTTGCTTCTCGACGGCAGTTGCGAGCGTCGACTTACCGGAGCCGGAGAGCCCGGTCAACCAGAGTGTCGCCCCGGGACCACCGGTGATCCGGACCCGCTCGTCCCTCGCGAGGCCGCCCGGATGCCAGGTGATGTTCGTGGCCATGGACCCCACCCGTTCCGAGGAGGTCAGGACCGCAGGAGCATGCCGGCCCCGACGGTCACATTCGTGTCCTCGGCAGCCAGGATGAACGAGCCGGTCTGCCGATTGCGGCGGTAGCTGTCGTAGAACAGCGGCTGCGTCACTCGCAGACTCACCCGACCCACGTCATTGAGACCGAGTTGGGTCGAGGCCTCGTCCCGGTGGAGGGTGTTGACATCGAGGCGGTACTGGACGTCCCGCACGACCGCTCGCACCCAACGAGTCGTGTGCTTCAGAGCCAGGAAGTCACCTTGCTTCAGCGGTCGCTCGTGCATCCAGCAGACCATGGCGTCGAGGTCCTGCCCGACCGTCGGCTTGTTGTGAGGACGACAGATCATGTCGCCCCTCGACACGTCGATGTCGTCCGTCAACCGCATGGTGACCGACATCGGAGAGAAGGCCTCATCCACCGGTCCGTCGAATGTCTCGATCGCGGCGACGGTGGTGGTGAGTCCCGACGGGAGCACCATGACCTCATCCCCCACCCGGAAGACACCACCGTCCACCCGGCCCGCATAGCCGCGGTAGTCGTGGAACTCGGTGGCCTGGGGACGGACGACCCACTGGACCGGGAATCTGGAGTCGATGAGGTTCCTGTCGGAGGCGATATACACCTGCTCGAGGTGGTGGAGCAGTGAGGCTCCCTCGTACCACGGCATGTTTCCCGAGCGCTGGACGACGTTGTCGCCCTTGAGCGCCGAGATCGGGATGAACGTCATGTCGGTCACGTCGAGTCGACTCGCGAACGCGGTGAACTCGTCGCGGATGGCCTCGAACACCTCGCGGTCGTAGTCGACCAGATCCATCTTGTTGATGCACACCAGCAGGTGGGGAACCCGGAGCAATGAGGCCAGGAAGGCATGGCGACGGGTCTGCTCGACGATCCCCTTCCGGGCGTCGACGAGCACCATCGTGAGGTCGGCGGTCGAGTTACCCGTCACCATGTTGCGCGTGTACTGTACGTGCCCGGGCGTATCGGCGATGATGAACTTCCGCTCCGGGGTGGCGAAGTAGCGGTAGGCGACATCGATGGTGATGCCCTGCTCACGCTCGGCCCGCAGGCCGTCGGTGAGCAGTGCAAGGTCGGTGTATTCGTCGCCGCGCTGGAGGCTCACGCGCTCGACCGCCTCGAGCTGGTCCTCGAAGATGGCCTTCGAGTCGTAGAGGAGCCTGCCGATCAGCGTGCTCTTGCCGTCATCGACCGATCCGGCGGTGGCGAACCGCAGGAGTTCCATCAGAAGTACCCCTCACGCTTTCGATCTTCCATGGCCGCCTCGCTGACCCGGTCGTCCGCACGGGTCGCCCCACGCTCCGTGAGCCGGGACGCAGCCACCTCGAGAATGATGTCGTCCACCGTGGATGCAGGGGACTCGACGGCCCCGGTGCAGGTCATGTCGCCCACGGTGCGGTACCGCACCGTCATCTCCATGATCTCTTCGTGGTCCCGGACATTGACGTGCGGACCCTCGGAGAGCAGCATCCCGTCACGCCGGAAGACGTTCCTGCGGTGCGCGTAGTAGATCGACGGGAGCTCGAGCCCCTCCTCGCCCACGTACTGCCAGATGTCCAGTTCGGTCCAGTCCGACAGTGGGAACACCCGGATGTGCTCGCCCGCACCGTGCCGCCCGTTGTAGAGGGACCACAGCTCCGGGCGCTGGTTCTTCGGGTCCCACTGGCCGAACTCGTCCCGGAACGAGTACACCCGCTCCTTGGCCCGGGCCTTCTCCTCGTCCCGGCGTGCGCCTCCGAAGACTGCATCGAACTTGAACTCGGTGATCGCGTCGAGGAGCGTCCGCGTCTGGAGCCGGTTGCGCGACGGGTCCGCGCCCGTCTCCTCGGCGACCCGTCCGGTGTCGATCGACTCCTGGACCGATGCCACCTTGAGTGTCGCCTCGATCTCGGCGACGATCCGGTCGCGGAAGTTCAGCACCTCGGGGAAATTGTGGCCGGTGTCGATGTGCATCACCGGGAACGGAATGCGGCCGGGCCAGAACGCCTTCCGGGCCAGGTGCAGCATCACGACCGAGTCCTTCCCCCCGGAGAAGAGGAGCACCGGGCGCTCGAATTCAGCGGCCACCTCACGGATGATGTGGATCGACTGGGCCTCGATGTTCCGTAGTTGGGACAGCTGGTACTGGCCGGTGGTCCCTGCCCGTTCACTCGAATCCATGATTGGCAAAGTTAGTCGACGATCGCGCCACCGCAAAAGGGCCACAGCGACAGCGACGAGCTCGGGTGCTCATATCGCAACTTGTGGTCGCGAGAGGATCCGGTTGCTGCTCGCAGGCGGCGACAGTTGGCTAGGGTTCCCCCCATGAAGTGGCTCGGAGTAATCGTCCTGACCATCATCGGCATCGTTGCCGCCGTGTTCGCCGTCGAGTACTTGACGGTGTTGATCGGCCATCTGCCCAGCTGGATTCCTGGCCACGACTCGACCCGCATCCACGGCCACCTCAAGTACGGGCACTACCGCAAGCGCGGTGCGCTGGCCGCCCTCGTCGCGATCATCGCCTTTGGCGCAGCCGGCTTTCTGGTCTATCGGATCGTCAAGCCGGAGAACCGCGGGAACGAGGGAGGGGCACCGACCGCTGGCTCAGGTGGCACGGCTACCCCGTCCTCGACCGAGCAGCTGCTCGCCACTCCCCCGCCTCCTGCCGCAACCGGTGACGCCGGCGAGTCCGCCGGCAGCTAGTTCCGGGTCAACGCTCGACGCACGGTCCTCCACCCGATTCGGTGGAGGACCGACCGGGACCTGCGGCCGGAGCCTGGGTGGGGACCGGTTCGATCGCCCCGACGCAGCACGATTCCACTGAGGCGTGTCCCAGGCAGCATGCTACGGTCAGACCGATGTCTCTCAGGTGCCCGGGGCGCATGCTCACGTTCGTTGATCCATCCACCCTCAGGCTTCACGTCCCCCTGCCGGCATGACCGATCCGGTTACCGGCGGCGCCCCCGATGTGAGGCAGCGGCCGCTCCTGATCGCCGGCATGCCCCGGTCCGGAACGTCGTGGACCCAGGAGGTCCTCGAATGCGACGATCAGCTCTATTCCTTGCGGGAGCCCGACAGCGAGGCTGACTGCCCTTCCGCTATCTGGGCGAAGCGCCAGTCGGGCCGGTTCCCGGTCCTCGCACCCGGAGACCGCGATGACAACTATCGCCAACTGTGGGCATGGAGTCTTGACGGTGCCACCGAGACGTTGCGACTCCGACTCGCCGGAAAGATGCTGGAGTACATGTCCCCGCCGACAGGAGGCGACATCACGCGACTGCGGGCGAGGTCCGTGCTCGAGCGCAAGCGCTACCTCCGTGGTGCCTGGTCACCCTTCATGTCGCTGGCCGGGGCCCTCGCCCAACATCCTCCGGCACACCGGAATCCGGAGTTGGACGGGCACCGACTCCTGATCAAGACGGTCCATGTTCCGCTATCGCTGGAATGGCTCGCCTCGGAGTTCGACCTCGACGTGCTGGTACTCCTGCGACATCCGGGCTCCGTCCTCGCCAGCTGGATCACACTCGACATGAACGCGCAGTACATTCCGTTCTCGGATCGGCCTGCCGTTCGTCAGCTCGCCCGGGAATGGGGGGTCCAGCTGCCCGGTCCCGACCATCTGGAACAGATGATCTGGCAGATCGGCGCGCTCACCTTGGCGCTCGAGCTCGCCGCCGCCAACCACCCGGAATGGTCCCTTCGGACCCATGAGCAGCTCTGCCTGGACCCGATCGAGGAGTTCCGCGAGCTCTATGCCGACCTCGGCCTGCGTTGGAGCGAGCGGACCGAGTCGTTCCTGGTCGAGCACGACAAGCCGGGCAAGGGATTCCGTACCCAGCGCGTGGCGGGCCAGTTGCCCGATGCCTGGAAGCAGCGCCTGACGGCCGATCAGATCGGTGAGTTGGCACGGGTGCTGTCGTGGTTCCCACTGAAGACATGGTCACCTGACGACTTCACCGCAGGCACGGAAGGCTGACGCCGCAAGCGCACGGTGCTGCGTTTCCGGTCAGCTGTCCAGCGGTCGCCGGGCCCAGCAGTAGACGATCTCGTCATTGTCCGGGTGCACCAACCGACTCGCCGCCGCCGCCCCCTCGAGCCAGATGGCCCGTGCCAGGTCCTGACGGTCGAGCACGGGTCGGTGTGCCAGCAGGTGGCCCTGGGCCTCCTCGGCCCGGTAGGTGGACTCCCACCGGAGTGCGCTGAGCGGCCTCCCTCCGAACGACTTGGAGTCCACCGAGGTGACGTCGAACCCGGCAGTGCTGAGCGAGCGCTTCAGGGTCTGCGGGTCGAAGAGCCAGAGGTGGCGCGGCGTCTCGAGGGGGTACCAGTACGTGCCGCACTTCCGGGCGAGGAGACTTCCGATGTTCGGTGTCTCGACGAAGATGCGGCCCCCCGGCTCCAGGAGCTCGTAGGCGGTGCGCAGGGTGTCGACCGGGTCCCAGACGTGCTCGATGGAGTGCGACATGCGGATGTAGGCGAACGAGCGGGGTGCGAGCCCTGCGCTCTGGAGGTCCCCGACATGCACCTCGACGCCCTGGGCCGCAGCGGCCCGGGAAGCTGCAGGGCTGGCATCGACGCCGACCACGTTCCATCCGTGGCGCGCCAGCAGGGCCAGGAAGGCACCGTTGCCGCAACCGACGTCGAGCGCGCGCCCGCCACTGACATAGTCGGGGAACCCCCGGTTCCCGTAGGTGGCGAGTCGCAGCAGCGACTTGGTCGTCCACCGACGGCCGACGGCCGTCACCAACGGAGGCAGGTCGTCGCTCGGATAGCCGATCGAGGAGAGCGCGGCGGCCCGGGCGCCGTCGCGCAGCCGGGTGCGTAGTCCACGGACCGGAGGCGGTCCCGTGGGCGCAGACGTCTCGCGGTAGGCGTAGTAGCTCTCCTCGGGGTAGTAGCTCGGGAGCGTCTCGGGCGTCGGGCGGGGGGACAGGCGGATCAGACCGCACGACGTGCATCGGACCAACGCGAACTCCCCGGCGAGGTCGTAGAGGCGGTCACGGACCGCGAAGAGCGAGGAGCATCCGTCGGATCCGCAGAGGCAGCACGTCGGCACGTCCTCCATAGCGGGTGACGTCCCGTTGTTCGGCAGTGGGTCGGTCACGCGGACCGACCCACCGGGTCCGTCCGTTCCCTCATCGGCTCGATCGGGAACTGCATCCCCAGCCGGCCGTGGGCGCCGTCGTTGAGGCCCTTCCCCATCGCCTGCAGCCGCTCCCACCGACCCTCCGGCTCGCTGAGGACCGCCCGGCCGAGGAGCTTGAGGACGTTGCGGGGATAGCGCCCGACCTTTCGCTTCACATACGCGTGGACGTAGAGCATGTTGCGAGCCTCGTAGTAGTACTTCCACACCGGGACCCCGACCCCGTGCCGGATGGCGCCGTGTCGCACGGCGGCATCTCCCACCACCCGCATCGGGTAACCGGCCTGCGGGATGCGCCACTGGAGGTACTCGGTGTCCTCGGCCCACCAGAAGAGCTCGGCCATGGGGAGCCCGACCTCGTCGATGATCTCCCGTGCGACGAGGAACCCGCACCACGACGGCCAGGCGCCGAACGAGCCGTCCGGCTGGTGGGACACGGGGAACACAAAGGCGGACTCCGGGTCCTTTGCCGCCACGACCCACAGGCGTTCCAGGCAGGTGGCGTCGGGGATCATGTCGTCGTCGATCACCCAGGCATGCCGGAACCCGGCCTCGAGGAAGTGGGCCAGGGCGATGGCGTAGCCGCCTGCCGGGCCGCCGTTGACCTCCGAGCGGACCAGGGTCACCGGTGGGATCGATTCCGGCAGGTCCGCCACCGAGACCGGCGGGGTGCTGGCGTTGTCCACGACGAGGATCGCCTGTGGCGGCGTCGTCTGGGCGCCGATCGACCGTAGGCAGCGGTCCAGCGAGTCGGGGGCGTTGTGGGTCAGCACCACCGCCATGACCGAGAGCTCCTCCGTCGTCCCCATCGTCACCCCTCAGGGCCGGTGGGCCAGCACGAACCAGCCGGTCTCGTCACGTGCCGCATCGACCACGAGCCCGGTCTCGTCGAACCACTGCTGCAGATCGCTCCAGACGTACCGGTACTCGACGGGCGCGCTCAACCGGTCGAACGTGTCGAGCACCAGGCTGCGGAACGGCTTGTCGCGGTAGGTGTCCATCGGCAGGTCCGCCAGCCAGGACACCCCACGGTCCGCCCCCCAGCGTCCGGGGGCGACGAAGACCACCCCGAGCGCAGCCGCGATGGGCGTGGACAGCGCCTTCAGTGTGGGGTGGGAGAGTCGGACCGTGACCTTGCGGACCGCGGTCGCGCCCGATTGGGCCACCGAGCGGACACTCAACGTGGGCGGTCGGCTGTAGAGGTACAGGAGGATCTGCCCACCCGGGGCAAGATAGGTGAGGAGACGCTTGAACCCCTCGAACGGGTCGTCGAGGTGGTGCAGGACGCCCAGGCTCGAGATGAAGTCGAAGCTTTCCGGAGCGAAGGGCGCGGACCGCAGGTCCGACTGCACGACGCAGACGTTGTCGAGGTCGTCGAGTCCGGCGGCCGCCGCGTCGACTGCGGACGATCCGTCGAGGGCGACCTCGGCGTCGAGGTACCGGGCGAGGATCCGGGTGAATCGGCCCTTGCCGCAGCCGGCATCGAGTCCGACCTTCCCGTTCAGGCCGTCGAGGTCGAGGTCCCGGAAGTAGATCTCCGCGAACCGCTCGTCCTCGTCCCGGATGCCGTCGAACGCGTTCCACTCGTAGCCGAAGCTGGCGAACGTGCGCTCGGTCGATCCGGACGGCTCAGCCTCCTTGGAGAAGTCGAGCACCGCCCCCCGTCGACCGAACGTGTGCCCTCCGGAACAGACGACCCCACCGGACTCGGTCTCCACGACGGCATTCCCGCACTGTGGGCATCGCATGCGCTCCAGGATCTGGCGCGGAACCGATCGAACTCCCCCGTCACCCATGCCCCATCCTCACTCGACCGACGACTGACCCGGAGCACACTATCGGCTCCGAACGAGGGCCGATGATGCCCACCTCGCCGGTGAACTCCCTGGTCAGTCCAGGCCGCCCGGAGCCCACCGGTCGATCCACGCCTGGAGCATGAGGATGTCCCACAACTCGTACGCCAGATCCTGGCGCCCGGACAGGTGGAGCTGCCAGGCACGCCGGATCGGTACCGGGTCGAGGAGGCCCTGGCGGCGCAGTCGCTGTTCGGCGAGGAGGTCCTCGGCCCACGGCCGGAGCGGACCGCGCAACCACGGACCGATGGGCAGTCCGAAGCCCATCTTCGGCCGGTCGACCATCGACTGTGGAACGTGGCGGTAGAGGACCTGGCGCAGGATCCACTTGGTCGTCCCGTCGCGGAGCTTCGCGTCGAGTGGAAGGCGCCAGGCGAGATCGAACACCGACCGGTCGAGGAATGGGACCCGCGTCTCCAACGACACGGACATGGCAGCCCGATCGACCTTGGTCAGGATGTCGTCCGGCAGGTAGCCGACCAGGTCCAACCACAGCATCTGCTCGGTGATGCCCGAGAGTGCGGGCCACGTCGACGGGTCGGAGGCGATCGAGCCCTGCACCTCGGACCCGAGTACCAGCTCCTCGGGTCGGGTCCAGTGCGAGACCAGGGCCAGGTACGCGTCCTCGGGGCTCGCAGCCGCCAGGACCTTGCCCACCTTGGCGAGCTTGGTGGCCGGATTGCGGGTCCGCGCCTTCGCCGGGAGCAGGGCCGTGGCTGAGGCTGCGCCGTCCACGAGCCTGGGCGGCAGGCCTTCGATCAACGAGCCGACCCGCGTGCGGACAGGGGCCGGGACCACTGCCGCCCGCCGCCACAGCCGCTCGAGCCAGGCGTGACGGTTGTAGCCCGCGAACAGCTCGTCCCCCCCGTCGCCGGACAGCGACACCGTGACCTTCGTCCGTGCCAACTCGCTGACGAGCAGCACGGGAATCTGCGAGACGTCGGCGAACGGCTCGTCCCAGATGTCGGGCAGACGGGGGATCACATCGACCACATCGGCATCGGTCACCCGGATCGGCGTGTGGTCCGTCCCGAGGTGGGCAGCCACAGCTGCGGCCTCGGTGGACTCGTCGAAGGACCGGTCCGCGAAGCCCACCGTGAACGTCTGCACGGGGCGGTCGCTGTGTGCCTGCATCAGCGCGACCACGAGGCTCGAGTCGATGCCGCCCGAGAGGAACGCCCCCACCGGGACGTCGGCAACCATGCGGTCGGCCACCGCCCGGGACAGGGTCAGCTCGGTCAGGTCCGTGAGCTCGTCGACCGGGCCGGTCAGTGGCCTCCCGCGCGCGTCCTCCACCGCGGTACGTGCGGACCAGTAGGCCCGCGGCTCACCATCCGACCCGCGTCCCGCATCGGCCCCGAACGACACCGAGTGACCCGGAAGGAGCTGATGGACGCCGCAGAAGATCGTCCGTGCACCCGGGATGCAGTTGTGCCGGAGGTAGAGCGCCACCGACGACCGGTCCAGTTCGGGCGCGAACTCCGGCAGTTCGCGGAACGCCTTGAGCTCGGAGGCGAACGCCAGTCGACGGCCCACCCAGCCGTAGTAGAGCGGCTTCTCGCCGAAGCGGTCGCGCGCCAGGTGCAACTCGCCCCGCGCCCGGTCCCAGACCGCCAGGGCGAACATCCCCTCCGCAGCGTCAAGTGCCTCCGCTAGGCCCCAGAACTCGATGGCTGCGAGCAGCACCTCGGTGTCCGACCCACCGCGGAACTCCGCCCCGACCCCCTCGAGACGGCGGCGCAAAGCCGCGAAGTTGTAGATCTCGCCGTTGTAGGCGAGCACCCAGCGCCCGTCCCCCGACACCATCGGTTGGTGGCCGGTCGGACGGAGGTCGACCACGGCCAGGCGCCGATGACCGAAGGCGACACGCCGGTCGTCGTCCAGCCAGACCCCACTGTCGTCCGGGCCCCGGTGGGCCAGTGTCCGGGCCATGGACTCCACCCGCTGCCCGAGGTCGTCGGTCGACGTCCGGCCCGGATCGAAGAGACCGGTGATCCCGCACACGGCTCAGCGGCCGTTCGAGCCGTGGAATGCCACCACGCCCACGGTCGATCGGTGCCGGCGGGCCATGGGCAGATCATCGGCGCATCATCCGGCGACGTCAAATGCCGGACCGGCGCCGTGCGCCGTCCCGGTAGTTGTGGCCATTCGGGACCTGTGGCAGTGTGCGGCCGTGATCGGAGGGGCCACACCATGACAGTGCGCGAACGTTCGGCTGCCCTCTTCCTCCGTCTACCCGTCGGACTGCGCGCACGCGTCCTCCACCGGTCCGGTCGGTTCGGGCCGTGGGAACAGGGCTTCGACTTCACCCCGCCGGGGCTTGCGCCGGGTGAGCACGCGGGGCCCCCGGACTTCGTCGGGATCGGCGTCCAGAAGGCCGGGACCACCTGGTGGTTCGACCTCGTCACCTGCCACCCGAGCATCTTCTCCA
Organism: Acidimicrobiaceae bacterium; assembly: GCA_003164095.1. Taxonomy (GTDB): domain Bacteria; phylum Actinomycetota; class Acidimicrobiia; order Acidimicrobiales; family RAAP-2; genus Bog-756. The sequence goes on from PLRX01000066.1 coordinate 21,882, forward strand.
GATCGGACATCCACAAGGAACGACACTTCTTCGACCGGTTCGGGACGGCCCCGTTCGGACCGGACGACGTCGATCGTTACCACGGCTGGTTCCCACGGCGGGCCGGCACGGTGACGGGCGAGTGGACACCGGACTACTTCCACTATCCGTGGACCCCTGAGCTGCTCAGGCGTGCGGCCCCCGACACGCGACTCCTCCTTCTCCTGCGGGACCCGATCGAACGCCTGCGCTCCGGACTCGCCCATCAACGCCGGACGGGTGTCCCCGCCGACACGATGTCCCTGTCCGATGCCGTCCAACGGGGCTTCTACGACCAGGGGCTCCGCCGCTGGACGGAGGCGTTCGACCCGGACAGGATGCTCGTCCTGCAGTATGAGCGCTGCGCGCTCGAACCGGCCTCCGAACTCAGGAGGACCTTCCGCTTCCTGGGACTCGACGACGAGGTCCCGGTGGCGGTCCCTCCCCGTACACCGTCCGGCCCCGGGGAGGGACCGCCCACTGATCCCGACGTCGTCCGACGACTCGTGGCGCTCTACGAGGATGATGTCGTCGCCCTCGCCAGACGGTGCCCACAGATCGACCTCACCCTGTGGCCGAATTTCGCCTATCTGGTGGATGCCGGATCGGCCGGCGAGTCGAGCTCCCCTACCGTCCGCCCGTAGCGGGGGTTCTCGCCCAGCCGTCCCCGTGCCCCGTCCCATAGGCCGTGCACGATGGCGGAGCGCTCAGCGCCGCTCCGGGCCAGCTGCAGGTGTCGGGCCGAATGCACGAGGTGCCAGAGCTGCCAGGTCGGTCGTCCGTGACGACGGGCGAGCTCCACCGAATTGCGAGCGTGGTAGTACGCCCGCCAGGCTTCGCGGGAGTCGTCCGGCCGCTCCGACGCGAACGCCGAGTCCCGCCCCGCCGAGGTCTGCTGCTCCCCCACCGATCGCGCCGACTCGCCATCCACGAGGACCTCGAAACCTGCGTCCGCCACGCGACAGAAGAAGTCGACGTCCTCGAGTCCGAAGAACCATGCCGGGTCCGGGAGGACGTCGGCCTCGACGACGCGACGTGCGACGAAGCTGGCACCCCATGGCGCCACGTCGACCTGGGTGAACGCCGCGTCGGGGGGCACGACGTTCACGGTGTGGGCACCCCGACCCACGAAGCTCCGCCCATAGGCGACCACCGCCCCGATGTTCGGATGGAGGTCGTCGAGGGAACCGATCCGACCGAGGACGTCGTCGATCCTCGGGGTCGGGAGGTCGAAGAGCCCGATGTCGTCCTCACACAGGTAGGCCCACTCGCACGTCGGGTCGGCGAATGCCTCCTCGAGGCCGGCACGGAAGCCGCCGGCAGGACCGGTGTTCTGCTCGAGGCGGACCATGCGCACCGCCGCCTCGAGCTCCGGGTCGTCGAGGCCTCCCACGCCGTTGACCACGACGACGATCTGGGACCCGGGGAGCTGCTCGACGTCGAGTAGGGATCGGACCACGTCGCCGGCCAGACGTGGCCGCATGTGGGTGAGCACGACGGCGGTGACATCGCGTCGACGTGTGCCGGAGGTCGAGCCCTCCTCCGGTTCGGGGCCCGACCGGACCTTCGTCGCTCCCACGACCGGTAAACTACCAGCACGGCCGACCGACCCGCCTGGAGCGACCGTTCCCGACGAGGGAACGCACCGCCCAAGGTGAACGGCATTCGCCAGTAGGCAATCCAGGAGTCGCCACTCTCCATGCGAGTCGAATGATCAGCGTCATCGTCCCCGTGCTGGACACCATGCCGTGGCTCGAGGAGCAGCTGCGGGCCCTGGCCGCCCAGGAGTGCGACGAGGAGTGGGAGGTCGTCCTGGCCGACAACGGCTCCATCGACGGGAGCGCCGAATTCTGCGACGCCTGGGCGGCCGCACACCCGGGATTCCACTTCGTAGACGCCTCTGGCGCGAGGGGTACACCGGGGGCCCGCAACGCCGGGGTCCTGGCGGCCTCAGGCGACCTGCTCGCCTTCTGCGACGCTGACGACGTGGTGCAGGCCGGCTGGATCGCCGGGTGTGCTGCCGCCCTGCAGGATGCCGACGTGATCGGTGGCGGCTTCGACCTGTGGACCTTGAACGGGACCCCACCTGCGCCGGTCACGGCCGTCTCGGTGGGCCAGCTCGGCTTCCTGCCTGCGGGCATCGGCGCAAACCTGGCGATGCGGCGCAGCGCCTTCGAGGCGGTCGGCGGCTTCAGCGAAGACGTGCAGCCCGGCGAGGACATCGACCTCTGCTGGAGGTTGCAGCTGGAAGGATTCCGCTTCGCCATTGCCACTGACGCCGTCGTGTCCCGACGGTCGCGGTCCGGACTCGGCAACATCTATCGCCAGGCCGTGTCCTACGGTCGGTGTGGACCGGCGCTCTACCGGCGGTACCGGGTCCACGGAGCCCGCCCCGACGTGCGTGGCGCGCTCAAGTCATGGGCGTGGCTCGTCTGCTCGCTCCCCTGGCTGTTCCAGCGCACGCGGCGGATCGAGTGGGCGCGGGCGGTCGGGACAAGGCTCGGCAGGATCAGCGGCTCACTCAGCGAGCGGACGTTCTTCCCCTGATCAGGCAGCTCCAGTGATCAAGTTGCTCAGCGCGTCGGGGTCAGCCGAAGTCGCGCCAGGCCAGCGACAGCAGGAGTTCGCGATGGTGCCACAGCTCACGGGCGGAGCGCCACGAGTGGGGCCTGTCGTGGAACCAGGTGCCGTCCGCCGACCCGTCGGGAACGCTCGACGGTCGTTCACGATGAGTGATCCGCTGGCTGGGATGTACCATTGCGTCGTGACGCACGGGGGCGAGGGCGCGCCGGAGGCTGCGCCTCGACCCCTTCGCGTGCTGCTCGTGATCAAGTGCCTCGGCGTCGGTGGGGCCGAGCGCCTCCTGGTCGACACCGTCACGAACGGCGACCCGGAGGCGTGCTCCTACGAGGTCGCCTACGTCCTGGACGCGGAGCACGCGTTGGCCGCAGAGTTGGCCGGAGCCGGCATCCCGGTGACGTCGCTCGGGGCACGGAGCAACGCCGACCTGCGCTGGATGTGGCGGCTCCGCGCGCTCGTGGAGGCGGGCGACTTCGACGTGGTCCACTTCCATCTGCCCTACACAGCCGCACTCGGACGCCTGGTCGTGGCCACGATCAGGGGAACCAGGCGTACCAGGCGCCCTGCGATCGTGTACACCGAGCACAGCCTGTGGAATCGGATGGCCGTCGCCATCAAAGGGCTGAACCGGGCGACCATCGGCCTCGACCAGGCGCTGATCGTCGTGTCCGATGCGGCCCGTGACGCGCTTCCCCCGACACTGCGGGGGCGGGCCCGGGTGATCGTCCATGGCGTCGACCTGGCGAAGGCGGCCCAGTTCACGGATCAGCGGGACCAGGTCCGCTCCGAGGTGCGGGCGGAGCTCGGGGTGCCCGACGGCAGTCTCCTGGTGACCACGGTTGCCAATCTCCGTCCGGAGAAGGGCTACGACGTGCTCCTCGACACCGTGCGACGGGTCGCCGACGAGGGTCTGGACGTCCGGTTCGTCGCCGTCGGCAGGGGCCCGCTCGAGGCCGAGATCCACGCCCGGCACAGGGAGCTCGGCCTCGGCGACCACCTGCAGCTCCTGGGCGAGCGCGACGACGTGCTGCGTCTCCTGGCGGGCTCCGACGTCTTCCTCCTGGCGTCCTGGCAGGAGGGGCTCCCCGTGTCGCTGATGGAGGCCACCTCGATGGGGATGCCGATCATCGCGACAGCAGTGGGAGGCGTCCCCCAGATCATCACCGACGGTGTCGACGGTCTCATCGTGCCCCCCGGGGAACCGGACCTCCTTGCCGGAGCGGTCCGTCGGCTCGCATCGGACCCCGAGCTCCGGGCGCGACTCGGGACGGGAGCGAAGGAACGGAGTGCGATGTTCAACGTCGCCCTGGCCAGCCGTGAGATCGAGGACATCTACCGAACCGTGGTCGTGAGTCACTGATGGGCGAGCTGGCCGGACGGCGCCTCGTCCACGTGACGACCACGGACATCACCCTGGCATTGCTCCTCGGTCCCCAGCTCCGGGCGTTCGCGGCAGAAGGCATGGAGGTCATCGGTGTGTCGGCACCCGGACCGTTCGTCGACGGCCTCAGGGCGGACGGCATCGCCCACATCCCGCTCCGGCACGCCACGCGGTCGGTCTCTCCCGGGCAGGATCTACTGGCACTGCCCGAGTTGACCCGTCTCTTCCGACGGATACGGCCGGACATCGTCCACACCCACAATCCCAAGCCTGGGCTCTACGGCAGGATCGCCGCCCGCACGGCCGGCGTTCCCGGCATCGTCAACACGGTCCACGGCCTCTATGCCGCCCCGGAGGACCCCGTAACCCGGAAGGCGGTCGTCTACACGCTGGAGCGCATCGCCTCCACCTGCTCGGACGCGGAGCTCGTGCAGAATCCCGAGGACCTGGCCCTGCTCCGCCGACTCGGCGTTCCGGCCCGCAAACTCGAACTCCTCGGGAACGGCGTCGACCTCGGACGTTTCGTCCCACCCGCGACGACGGCCGAGATCGCACGGGCACGCCGTCTCCTCGGCGTCGACGACGACGCCGTCATCATCGGTACCGTCGGGAGATTGGTCTGGTCGAAGGGGTTCCGCGAGCTGTTCGACGCTGCGGCCAGACTGCGGACCACCAGGCCCGGCGCCAGGTTCGTCATCATCGGGCCCCACGACGACGCGAAGGGTGACTCCCTGGCCGCTGCTGACCTCGAGGAAGCCACTGCGCTCGGCAACGTCCAGTTCGTCGGGCACCGGGACGACGTCGAGGACCTCTATCCGGCGATGGACGTCTTCGTCCTCCCGTCGTACCGGGAGGGTTTTCCGCGCTCCGCCATGGAGGCTTCCGCATGCGGGGTCCCGGTGGTCGCCACCGACATCCGTGGATGCCGGCAGGCCGTGGACCACGGGCGCACCGGATTACTGGTGCCCCTCCACGATGCAGCAGCACTGGCGTCCGCCCTCGAGGAGCTCGTGGCGGACGAGCCGCGCCGTGCCGAGATGGGCCGACAGGCCCGCCTCAAGGCCGAGGCCGAGTTCGACGACCGGACCGTCATCGCCACGACGCTCAGCACCTATGAACGGGTCCCGGCTCCGACCGCCTCTTGGGTGAGGGCACGAGGGACTCTGCCGGCACAGCCTTGACGACCGGTCTCAGGTACCGGGCTCAACTGTCGGGTGCCGTCGTGGGACCAGCAGCGGCACGGGCCACTCGGGCCACGTCACGCTCGATGACGTCACTGCGAAAGTTCGCGAGGAAGTGACGGTGCGCGTTGTCCGTCAGTGAGTGCCGGAGCTCCTCGTCCTCGAGCAGGCGGGCACACGCGGTGGCCAGGTCCGGCGCCGAGTCCGCCACCAGCAGGTGCACCCCGTCCTCGGCTCCGAGGCCCTCGGCCCCGATCGCGGTCGACACCACCGGGATCCGATGGGCGAAGGCCTCGAGGATCTTCAACCGCGTGCCGCTGGCGAATCGAAGCGGGACGACGACCAGGTCGGCACGGGCGAGTTCGCCGGAAACGTCGTCGACGGGTCCGACCAACGAGACACCGGGGGGACGGTCGAGGTTCGACAGAGCGGGGGCCGCACGGCCGACCAAGCGGACCTGCACCCCGGGGACCAGGCGCTCGAGGATCGGCACGACGTCGTCGACGAGAAACCGGGACGCATCGGCATTCGGCGGGTAGCGGAGTGTCCCGAGGAACAGCACCGTCGGCGGGGTCCCCACGGAGCGCCGACCGAGCGGCTCGGCCACGTCCGGATAGCCATTGGGAACCACGTCGACCCTCGGGAGTCCGATGGCGACCGCCCGTCCGGCGTCGAGTGCACTGCACACGACGGTCATGTCGCTCTGCCGCGCCGCCCGCCGCTGCAGCATGCGCCACCGGCGTACCTCCTCCGTCGCCACGACGCGGCCGGCAGCCTGTCGGAGCCGTCCCGACCCCCGTGGTTCCACATCGGGGCGGAGCCTCTCACGCGCGGCGATCTTCCGGTCGTTGAGGTCGTACAGGTCCAGGAGGGTCGGAGCGGCCAGGTACCGGCCGACCTGGACCCACGGGCGGATGCCGAAGAGCCAGACCAGGTCGTAGTTCCCGGTGGCGAAGCGGGTCAACACTCGCTGGACCTCCGGGCCGTCGCCGATACTCAGCCCGTAGGGAGTGGAGCGGCGGAACGCCCGGACCACCCGCGTCCAACCCGACCCTCCCCTGGCGTCGAACCCCACTGTCGCCACCCGCGCCAGGCCGGACACGTCAGGTGGTGGACCGATGTCGGCCCGGTCGGACGGGAGGATCGAGAAGAGATCGGTCGCCCCGCACGCACCCAGGCCCCGCAGGACGATCTCGAGGCGGATCCGTGACCCGCTGGTGACGGGCCAGGGGTAGTCGTCCGCGATCACCAACGTCCGCATGCAGGTCCTGTCGTCGAAGCCCCGGGACTACCCGTCCGGACAGTGACCGATGGTACCGGACCTGGGTCGTCGGTAGTCCCTGACGGATGCTCGAGGCCCGAGGGACAGGTCGGGCCGACTGCTACCATGCCGACGCCACGTGCACCGACGCTGGGGGGCCGGAATGACCGAACGGTGGAAGCCGACAGCCGAACCGCTCGTCCTGCACGTGATCCCCACGCCGACGGCGCGGGGCGCCCAGCGCGAGGCCCGTGCGGTGGCCGACCAGCTCGATGCACCCGGTATCCGGGCCCACCGGGTGCTCAGCCTGTTCGAGGGCGTCCCCGAGGTCGAGGTCGACTTCTCGCTCCACTACCCAGGGGGCGAGACCCCAGCCGTGGGCATCGACCCGCGTCTGGTGCTGCAGGTCCGCACGGCGTTGCGCGCCCTGGACCCCACCGTGGTCGTGGCCCACGGGGGCGACCCGCTCAAGTACCTGGTGCCGGCCATGGTCGGCCGGCGACGGCCGCTCGTCTATCACGCCATCGGCACGTTCGCCGGCAGCCGCACCAGCACGACGCAACTGCGGCTCTGGCGCCTCCTCGCCAAGCGCGCGGATGTTGTGTCCGCTGTGGGCGACGAAGTGGCCGAGGAGTGCGCGACGCTCCTCAACGTCCCCCGAGGAAAGGTGCGGGTGACGCCGAACGGACGCGATCCCGACGTCTTCCACCCCCGTGAGGCGGCCGGCACGGATGGCCCCACGGCCCTCACGTTCGTCGGGGCCCTCACCGAGGGCAAGCGGCCGCTCCGGTTCATCGAAGTGGTGGCCGCGGTCCGGGACCGGGGCTCGGACGTCCGTGCCCTCCTCGTCGGCGACGGCCCGCTGCGCGAGGCGGTCGCCGACGCTGCCGACCGGGCGGGCGTCGACGTACTCGGCTCGCGCAGTGACGTCCCCGAGGTGCTCCGCCGCTCCGATGTACTGGTATTCCCCAGCTTGCCCACCGGGGAGGGCATGCCGGGCGTCCTGATCGAAGCCGGGCTGACGGGACTCCCGATCGTGGCCACCGACGTGCCCGGGGTGCAGTCGGTCCTCGAACCCGGCGTCACCGGTGTCGTCGTCGGGGTGGACGACCTCCCGGGCATGGTCGCCGCCGTGGAGTCACTCGTCGGCGACCCGGCGGGCAGGGCGGCCATGGGGCGAGCGGCACGCGAACGATGCGCCGCACGGTGGAGCCTCGCCGTAGTCGGCGCCCGCTGGCTCGAACTCCTCGGACCATTCCTCCCGGCGGGCGATCGGGCCGGGGGTCGGTAGTGCGGAGGACACTCCCTCGGTTGCCCGACCGTCGCGGGGCTACCCGGCGGGATCCGACGTTACCCGGGAGGATCCGAACTCGTCGGGGGCTCCACGGCTGCGTGATCATCCGTCCCTGCCGGCACCATACGTGACGGTCCGGGCTCGATCGGAGCCGTCGAATCCGTGGTCAGCGTGCCACCGCCGGCAGCGAGCACTGCCGAGGCGGCTGCGGCCTGCAGCTGCGCGGCGTGCAGGGCCAGGGCCCTCTGGTACGCCTCGAACTGGCGACGGTTCTTCCGACGGACCTCCCAGGGGTAGCGCGGTGGGGTCCCGGAAGGCGCACGGGGGATGCACAGCAGGACCAGCAGGTACGGCAGCATCAGGACGCGCTCGCGGGTGATGAGGCCCAGGTTCCCCAGTGCGGCGAACGCATAGATGAACATCAGCGTGTAGGCGGTACAGAGCATGACGTACGGACGGCAGAACGCCGTGCGGGGCAGGATCCTCAGCCGGCGGAGGGAGGCGAGGATCAGGACGCCGATGATGAGGTTCTCGAGGGACGCGAGGCGGGCGCCCGTACTGTGCGCGTTCAGGGGGGTCGGGTCGAACAGCACCGTGTACACGTCGGACGGGAACGCCAGCGGGCTCGACGAATAGCCCGCTCCACTGCTCCCGAATCCGGCTCCCGTGCCGTTGTTGTTCTGGTTGGTCTGAGACAAGGACAGCGTGCCGCCGGACGAATGCAGGTAGTGCAGGGTGAGGTACAGCGAGGCCGACAGGAGCACGAGCATGAAGGCGAGGCCGGCCACCCGTCGGATGCCGCTGTACGTCCGGCCCCGGTCGGCCGGTCGGATCATCAGGGCGACGGCAAAGCCGGCCAACAGGAGCAGGAGCTCGTTGGGTCTGATGAGGGCGCCCATGGCGGCGCCCAGCGTGAGATACGTGAAGCCCCGGGGCCTCCTGGCCAGCACCAGCGCCGCACCGTAGGTGGCGACGCCGAGGGAGACCATCATGATCGCCTCTTTGCTGACGTCCGCCGTCCAGAAGATCATCGACGGAAGGAAGAAGACCAGGATCGCGTAGCGGCGGTGACTGTCGCGGGCCTCGGGGAAGGTCACGGTGAACGCGCGGTAGAAGAAGATCGTCCCGAGCCACGACATCCAGGCGAAGGCCATGAATGCCGCGACCTGGTTGACCCCGGTCAACGCCATGACTCCCCCGGCGACCACACTGACCGAGCCGTTGTTCACGATCTTTCCGACGTGGGCCGAGGAGAGGGAGAAGTCCAAGTGCCGGAATGCCGGCGCCAGCTGCGAGCCCTGGTTGTCGTAGCGCAGCCAGTCGGCGATGCCCCCGTAGAAGTGGTCGACGACGTAGATCTGCGCCGGGGCGGCCAGGAGGTGGATGACGAGGCTCGCCATCAGGATCCGGCTCAGCCATGGTGCGGCCTGCGAGGCGGTGGTGCGGGCGATGATCGGCCGGCTCACCAGAAGCAGCACGGCGGCAACCACGACCACGCCGATCGGGTTGGACGGGATGTGGACGAGGGCAATTAGCACTCGATTGCCCCTTCCCGGGCTACTGGTCGCTCGGCTCGCCGCCGGGCGCGACCGTCGCCGCACCCGTGACGACGTCCGGAACATCCGACGGCGTCATCGGACGGACGGGCTCCGCGCCCGGCACATCCGACGGCACGGCTGCGGGGCCGACCACATCGTCCGGTACGTCCGACGCCGCTGGAGGGACTGCGCCCGACTCGGCGGTCAGGGCCGGCTCCTCCGGCGCAGCAGGGGGCTGGGCGAGCAGCCGCTGGCGCGGGTCGTTCTTGCCCAGCGGGTCGTTGGTGAAGACCACGCCCAGGACCGGTGCACCCAGGGTCCGGAGCACGGTCCCAACCTGGCGCGCCTCATCGGTCCTGGTCACGCCGCATTCCGCGACGACCAGCACGACGTCGACGGCATGGGCCAGGGCCTCGGCGTGGTGGTACGCGAGGATCGGCGGCGTCTCGACGATCACCACGTCGGCCACCTGGCGCGCTGCGCCAAAGACGGCGCCGGCACGGGCCACGAGCTGACCGCCACTCCACACGAGGGAACGCATCGACAACGTCGCGACCCCCTCGATGCTCGTGGGCTGGAGTCGCGCCTCGATGTCCGCCGGCGTGATGTCCCCGCTGAAGTGACCGGCTGCCGGCGGGAGGCCCTCCCCGTCCAACTCCGAGGTCCCGATCACGATGACCCGCTGGTCCGCCTCGCCGTAGGCGGCCGCCAGGTTGACGACGACCAGGGGACGGGTCTCCTCATCGGAGGCGGAAACGACCAGCACGACCTGTCGGGAACCCGTTTCCGGGACCGCGTAAGGCGTCGCAGTCATCGCAGGCGACAGGAGCCCGAATGCGCCGAGCGAAGCGGCATCGCCCGACCGCATCGACGCGCCTGCCGGTGGGAAGGCATCGAACAGGACGGCCATGCGCAACTTGCGGTACGCCTCCGCTGTGGGTGTGTGCAGGTTCGGGCCCACGTCGATCCCGGAGGCGACCCCGGTTGCCGAGGCATCCTTTGCCGGGATGTCGGCGATCGCCGGGTAGCCGAAGTGGAACTCGGCGCGGCGCGCGTCGCGGATGGTCTTGTTCAGCACCTCAGTGAGGAGCACGATGAGCCCTGCCAACAGGGCGCCGAGGACGAACCCAGCGACGAGCCGTACCTTGTGGCTGCTGAATGCGTTGACCTTCGGCACCGTCTTCGTGGCGTTCGACGCAGTGGCAGGTTCGACGACGGTGAAGCCGGATGGCCGGGGAGTCGTTCCGACCTTAGAGGCCTGGGATGCCTCGGAACTGGCGACCATGGCATTGACGGCCTTCTCGACCACAGTCGCGTAGGCGTTCGTGAGCGTCGCGGACAGATCGGCAGACGTACCGGCCGTCGACAGTGCCACCAGCGTCGATGCCGCCTTGGCGGACTTGCTCGCCGCCTGGGGTTTCGTCGTCGGCGTCGATTTGGTCACCACCGTGGCTGTCCCAAACGCCGACATGTGCGGGAGGAGCTCGGCAGCGTCGGCTGTCTGGCCGGCCGCCTGGATGGCAGACAACTTGACGTCGTAGATGCTGGCGACCAGGGCGATCTGAAGTGACGTGGCGGCCGCGCTGCCTGCTCCCGCGGGCTGCACGATGCCGACAGTGGACACCGTCACCCAGCGGTACTTGCCCTCCGGCGACTTCGGCGTGCTCACCGGGATCAACACCAGGATGACGGCGCCGATCACGGCGAGGAGCACGACGAGCCGCCAGCTACGACGCAGCGCGCTTCCGAAATGAATTGGCTCGACCATGCCCCTGAGTCCTGTCTCCTAGCCGTCTGCTGACACTACTTGACCTGGTCGGCCCGGAACCCCCGGCCCACCGACAGTGTGTGACGACCGCTCCGATCGGTTGTCATGCCGCAATAGGGCCGCGATTCACCCCGTTCTGCGCTCCCGGACAATCAAGACTAGTGCTGATCGAGCGCGTTCCACCAGGGATGGGCCACAAGAGCCCATATCCGGGAGGGGCGAATCCGCCGTGAGCAGCCCACAGTTGTGGCGCCCGGCGCGTCCCGCCGTCTCCGAACTGCGCTCCGGGGCGGGGCGATACCAATTTTTGATGATGCCGCACGGCGTCTGAGAGGATAAGGTTCACGAGGTTGAACTTGGGGCCATCTGGGGAGAGGCACCGTATTTGCATCACCTGTACGGGGCGCATGTCGGAGTACTGCCGGGGGCGTCCTCGACGAGGGCAACGGATGGAGCGCTTCAGGGAGCGGTCCGTCCGGCGCCAGGTTGAGCAGCACTACGGGGGGACACGTGAATGGGGCAGCTTCACATGAGTACGGTTCGATGAAGGCCGAGGCCGGGTCCACCGGGTCCCAGTCGGGCGCGGACATGAGGCAGGTGGCCGTACTCGCCAGCCGCGTGCGCGCCGCGCTGCTGTTCGTCCTCTTGGACGTGATGTGCGTCTTCGCGGGCTACGGGCTGGCCGAAGTCACGTACTTTCGTGACAGGGCACCCGCCGGTTACCTCGAGCACTTCGCCTACTTCTTGCTGACCGCGGCGTTCGTCACCGTCGTGTGCAACCGGATCTTCGGGCTCTACGGACGCATGTGGCGCCATGCCGGTGCAGACGAGGCCCGCCAACTGATGCTCTCCAGCTCGCTGGTGCTGGCGGTGCTCGTCGCGCTGTGGCCGATCGGCCACGCCCTCGGGATCAGCAGGTCGGTGCCACCGCTGGTCGTCGTGGTCGGGTGCATGTTCGCCTCGGCCGGCATGGGGGTCCTGCGCTTCCACTCACGTCTCTTCGCCTGGCAGCGTGGGTCCAAGCGGGTCGGGCTTCGGGTGGCGGTCATCGGCAGCCACGACGCGGGCGCCTCTGTCGTGCGCGAGATGCTCAGGAGCCCGGGCGCCGGCCTCGTCCCGGTCGCCGTGTTCGACGACGACACGAGATCCCACGGGCTGTCGATGCTCGGTGTCCCTGTGGTCGGTGCCATCGACGACATCCCCGAGGCAACGGACCGCTACACCATCCAGCAGATCCTGCTTGCCGTACCGTCGCCGCCGCCGGAGCTCGTGGAGCGTGCACTCCGTGCCTCGGAACTCGCCGGCGTGTCGATGAAGATCCTTCCCGGCGTCAAGGCGATGGTCGACGAGCCGGCGCATCTGGCTGCGCTTCGGCAGGCCCGTGAACCCCAGATCGAGGACCTCCTCGGCAGAACGCCGGTGCCGACGGACCTCAAGTCGGTACGCCGCACGATCGAGGGTCGCCGCGTGCTCGTGACCGGGGCCGGTGGGTCCATCGGCTCGGAAATCTGCCGCCAGGTCGCCGCCATGGACCCGGCGCTGCTGGTCCTGCTCGACCACGACGAGACCCATCTGCACGACACCGCTGCAACGGTCCCCGGTACCTGCGTCCAGGCCCTGGTCGACATCAGCGACCGCGCCGGGGTGTTCGACATTTTCGAGCAGCACCGCCCAGAGGTCGTCTTCCACGCCGCGGCCCACAAGCATGTGCCCGTCCTCGAGCAGCATCCGCTCGAGGCAGCCCGGACGAACGTGCTCGGCACCCTCAACGTGGTGGAGGCCTCGGCGTCGGTCGGAGCCATGCGATTCGTGCAGATCTCCACCGACAAGGCGGTCCGCCCGTCGAGTGTGATGGGGGCGTCCAAGCGCCTGGCGGAACAGGCGGTGCTCGCCCGGGCGCCCAAGGACGGGGCCTACTGCACGGTCCGGTTCGGCAACGTGCTCGGGAGCCGAGGGAGCGTCATCCCCACGTTCGCCCGCCAGATCGCACAGGGCGGCCCGGTCACGGTCACCGACCCGCGGATGACCCGCTTCTTCATGAGCGTCGAAGAGGCGGTGCAGCTCGTGCTCCAGGCCTCCGTCCTGTCGGACGGAGGTGAGATCTTCATGCTGGAGATGGGCGTCCCCGTGCGCATCATCGACCTGGCCGAGCGGATGATCCGACTGTCAGGCTTCCAGGTGGGCATCGACATCCCGATCGAGATCTCCGGGGTACGACCCGGCGAGAAGCTCGCCGAGGTGCTGAACACCCCCGAGGAGGTCGTCCTCGACACCTCCCATCCCTACATCAACCGTCTCACGCCGATCCGCGCTCCGGCCGAGCAGTTCGCCGCCGAGCTCGAGCAGCTCGACCGGGCGACCGCCTGTCGCAACAAGGACGAGGTGCGATTCCTCCTCTTCAATGCTGGCTCGCCGGTGCCCCGGGTCGAGCCGACCGAGGACGAGGTTGCCGACGACGGAGTGGTCCTCCCTTCACGCAACGGCAACGTGCCCGAGTACCTCGGCGGCACCGCGGACAAACTTGCGATCGCTGGATCCGAAGCCGACAAGCAGGTGTCCGCATGAGGCCCGGGCTCGGCTACCAGCGGTGACTCCGACCGGATCGCCGATCCAGAAACTCGTCGTCGTCGGCCAGGGTTATGTCGGGTTGCCCCTCGCCCTTCGCGCCGTCGAAGCCGGTTTCGACGTGGTGGGGTTCGACCTGGACCCCAACCGGGTCAAGCGGCTCGCCACCGGCGACTCGTACGTCGAGGACATCTCCACAGAGCGCTTGACCGCAGCCCTCGATTCAGGGCGCTACCTGCCGACCGACGATCCGGAGGAAATGGCGGAGTTCGACATCGCCGTTGTCGACGTCCCCACTCCGTTGAAGGAGGGCATCCCCAATCTCGCCTACGTGGAGGATGCCGCGACCACGCTTTCCGGCCACCTGCGCACCGGTGCGACTGTCGTCCTCGAGTCGACCAGTTACCCCGGGACGACCGAAGAGGTGCTGATCCCCCTGCTCGAGCAAGGATCCGGTCTGCGGGCCGGCCCCGACTTCCACGTCGGCTACAGCCCCGAGCGCATCGATCCCGGCAATCCGACGTGGACCCTCGAGAACACGCCGAAAGTCGTCTCGGGTATCGACGAGGCGTCGCTCACATCGGTGGCATCGTTCTACGGCCGATTGGTCGAACGCACCGTGGCCGTGTCCGGAACGCGTGAGGCCGAGCTCACCAAGCTGCTCGAGAACACGTTCCGGCACGTCAACATCGCACTCGTGAACGAGTTGGCGATGTTCGCCTCCGATCTGGGCATCGACGTCTGGGAATCGATCGATGCAGCATCGACGAAGCCGTTCGGGTACATGCGCTTCACCCCGGGGCCAGGGGTCGGCGGCCACTGCCTGCCGATCGATCCGAGCTACCTGTCGTGGAAGGTCAGAAGGAGCCTGGGGCAGCCGTTCCGCTTCGTCGAGCTGGCGAACGACGTGAACGAGCACATGCCCGACTACGTCGTCCGCCGGCTGATGCTCGCCCTGAACGCGAAGGGCCGGTCGGTGCGGGGGACGCGGGTGCTCCTGCTCGGGCTGGCCTACAAGCGGAACACCGGTGATGCCCGCGAAGCCCCGGGAACGATGATCGCACGGGCCCTCGTCGAGCTCGGGGCCGAGGTCCGTGTGGCCGACCCCCACCTGTCCGGCGACACGCTGTCTGTTCCGCTGGTGGATGCCGACGCCGACGAACTCGCCGCAGCCGACGCCGTGGTGATCATCACCGACCACGATGCCTTCGACTACGAGCTCGTACGCACCCACGCCCGGTACGTCCTCGACACCCGTCACCGCGTGGACGGTCCCACCGTCGAGCACCTCTGACATCCATGCGGGTGCTCGTGACCGGCGGAGCCGGCTTCATCGGTGCCAACTTGACCCGTGACCTCGTCGACGGCGGCGTCGCCGACGAGGTCGTCGTGCTCGACGATCTCTCGACCGGGAGCAAGGACAACCTGGCCGACCAGCCACACGTGGAGTTCGTCGAGGGATCGATCCTCGACAGCGGTCTGCTCGACCGACTGGTGCCGGACTGCCAGGCGATCGTGCACCTCGCCGCCCGGCCCTCGGTCCCCCGCTCGATCCTGGACCCGATGGCCAGCCACGATGCCAACGCCACCGGGACGATGCGTGTGCTGGAGGCCGCCAGACAGCACGGCAAGCCCCAGGTGGTCGTGGCCTCGTCGTCATCGGTCTACGGCGCCAACCCCGCGCTCCCCAAGCGGGAGGACATGGTACCGATGCCGGTCAGTCCCTATGCGGCCAGCAAGCTGGCCGCCGAGTCCTACGCCCTGGCTTACGGCGCCTCCTTCGACCTGCCCGTGCTGGCGTTCAGGTTCTTCAACGTCTTCGGCCCGCTGCAGGGCGCAGGCCACGCCTATGCCGCGGTCGTCCCGGCGTTCCTGGCGGCCGCGCTCGCTGGCGAGGCCCTCCCCATCCACGGCACCGGCGAGCAGACGCGTGACTTCACCTACGTGGGCACGGTGACGGCGGTGCTGGCCGACACGGTGCGCCGTGGCGTGACCCATGCACGTCCCGTCAACCTCGCCTTCGGCACCAGGGTGTCCCTGCTCGACCTGATCGACGTCATCGAAGGGCAGCTGGGTACATCAGTGGCCCGTGAGCACCTCGAGCCCAGGGTCGGCGACGTGCGCGACTCACAGGCCGACCAGAGCACCCTGCACGAGCTCTTCCCCGACGTCCGGCCGGTGGCGCTCGAGGAAGGGATCGCCCGCACGATCGCCTGGTTCCAGGGGTCGGAGTGACCCCGGGGCCGGAGTTGGCGAGGACCGCGCGGCGCGAAGTGGTCGCGGGTGTGGTACTGCTCGCATGGACCGCGGCCGCGGCCGTCATCATCCGTCGGTCGCCAGGTCTCAACCCTTTGGACCGGTGGGGATTCGACGTCGTCGGTCCCCAGCTGCACAGTTCGCTGTACCTCGACGTCAGCCGCCTGGGCGGCGCGGCCGTACTCGTGGTCGGAGCACTTGCCGCCGGGGCCATCGCCCTCCGCCGCGACGTGGTGCGGGCCGGCGCCTGCGTCGTCAGCCCCTTCCTGGCCACTGCACTTGTCGAATGGGTGCTGAAGCCGGGGGTCGGACGCAGGTACGGCGGAGCGCTGACGTTCCCCTCCGGCAGCGTCGTGGTGATCGCGTCGGTCGCCACCGCGCTGTCCCTCGCCGTGACCGGACGACTGCGTTGGGTGGTCATCGCGATCGGGGCAGTCCTCGTGACACTGATGTGCGCGGCGGTCGTCGGACTCCAGTGGCACTACCCCAGCGATGCGTTGGCCGGTGCGACGTTCGCCACCGGCATCGTGCTCCTCGTCGACGGCGGGGCCCAGGCGCTCTTCCGTCCCCACGGGTCCTGAGCCGCTCCGTGGCTCCCGGGCGGATCGCTCAGTTAAGGTTGTCAGGCGTGCTGAGCGGAGCCGTCAGGGGCACCGGCATCGGTGGGGACGCGAAGGTGGGGGGCACCATGTCGTGGGCCGAGGGGATGTCCGGGCCGGAGAGTGGGTCCGAGTTGTCATGGTGACCATCGCCTGCATTGACATCGATCCGGTCCGAGGTGTCGGACGCTGTGGACCCCGGGCCGGCGACGGCGTGTGGACGACGCTCCTGCACCACGTGGAGAAGGCTGTCCGACCCGACGACCGGATCTGTCCGATCGGGCACCGGATCTTCGTCGAGTTCAGTGCCCGGGCCCATCACCTGCCTTCGAGCGTCCTCGGTGACCGACTCGCGGTCGCCGTGGGCCGGGGCGTGCCGCTCGACGGGTCCGAGCGGCCGCTCCGGATCTCGGTGGCGCTGGCATCGCCCACAGCGGCCGGCAACCCCGGCGCCACACGTGTGGTGATCGCAGCCGCCCGGGCGGGCAGCGACCGGCTCGGTCGGCTGGTCGGGGATCCGGAGGGCCGCCCCGACGCGTGCGTGACGGTCGACCGGCTGGTGTCCCCTGCCGACGGCGGTGGACCGGCCGGAGGGTCCTCCCTCCATCTCCGGGTCGCACACCTACGCGCCACGAGCCGGAGGAACCAGGGCCGGCAGCGGTCACACGTCCAGGCGGACGTGTCGACGTCGGTCGTCCCGCGCCTGGCGGTCCACGTCGTCGACTGCACCGGATGGCCCCACGGCGACGTCGGATCGACGGCGGCGGCCGTCGCAGCAGAGGTGTCGGCGCTCGGCTGCGAACCGGTCGTGCCGGCAGCCATGGATACCTCGCCGGTTGCCCTCGAGGATGTGTCCGCAGCGGACGCTGTCGTCCTCGTGGTCGACGGCAGTGCGATCCGTCGGTCCGCCGACTGGGCCTCGGGCCCCTGGGGAACACTGACCCGGATGACCGACTCCTACCGATCGGCAGGCGTGCCGGTCATCGTCCACGGCGATGGTGCCGGGGCCGGCGCCATCGCCAGCGGTGTCGCCCACGGCGCATTTCCGCTCGTCCGCCTCCACCAATTGCCGGAGACGTTGCGCCTGGTGGCCAAGGGTCACCTCGAGGACGCTCGCCTGAGGACCGTGCAGGGGTTCCCGGATCGGTTCCAGGCCCTCATCACCCTCACGGAGAGCGAACGTCGGGTGCTCTTCTTCCTCACGGAGGGATGGTCCGCCCAGGACATCGCCGAGCAACGGGTGATCTCGATCGCCACCGCCCGCTCGCACATCCGTTCCGTCCTCCGCAAACTGGGGGTGCGGTCGCAGCTCGCCGCCGTCGCCATCGCGAACCGCCGGGACGTCGACGAGCTCGCGGTGGGCGAGGCACGCTGAGTGGACCCTGGTCACGCCGCACCGGGACCGGCGGTCGGTCGGGTCGTGCTCCTTACCGGGCCGGGCGACACCACGGACATCGTGGCCAACTACCTGGCGGTCCGGGTCCCGGATCTCCAGGTGATCCAGGAGGACCCGCCCTCGCGCGTGGGGCTGGCCCGGCGGCGCGCAGCGCGCATCGGCTGGCCGACGGTCGTCGGCCAGATCGCGTTCGTCACCTGTGCGCTCCCGTTGTTGCGCTGGCGCGGCCGGGAGCGGATCGCCCGCATCTCAGCCGATGCCGGGATGGATGCCACGCCCTATGTCGGCAAGCACCATGTCCCGTCCGTGAACGACCACTCGACGATGGAGCTCCTCGAGCGCATGAGGCCGTCCGTCGTCGTCGTGAACGGCACCCGGATCATCTCGTCGACCGTGTTGGAAGGCATCGACTGCCCCGTCATCAACACCCACGCCGGCTACACCCCGCGCTACCGCGGCGTGCACGGTGGCTACTGGGCGCTGGCAGAAGGCAATCCCCAACTCGTCGGCACGACCGTGCACCTCGTGGACCCCGGCATCGACACCGGAGGGATCCTCGCACGGACCACCTTCACACCCTCGAGCGATGACTCCATCGCCACCTATCCGTACCTCCACCTGGCAGCCGGACTGCCGCTGGTGGCGTCATCGGTGGAACTGGTGCTGTCCGGTGGGACGCTTCGACCGCTGGAGGACGACCCGACCATCGAGTCACGGCTCTACCTCCATCCGACACTCTGGTCCTACCTCCGCAGTCGGATCTCCAGGGGCGTCCGGTGACGAACCATCGTCCCACCGGAAGCCATCGTCTGCCCTCGGTCAGAAGAACAGCACCCGCTGGTCGATCGAGCCGACCAGACGGCCGAGCCGCAGTCCTGCGTTCTGCGCCCACCACAGGCGGCGGCTCTCCTGGACCAAAAGCGGAGCCGAGCAGACGATCCACGCCCACGACTTGACCGCTTCGGCGGGACTCCACGCCATGCCAGCGCTCCGGTAGCGGGCGTACAGCGCCGGCGCGAACCGTCCGTAGCGGAACCGCTGGCGGAAGGTCGCAGCGAACCCCTCCCGGTACCGGACGGCGACCACTGCGTCATCGGCGGTCCCCAGCGTGAATCCCCGCAATTGGAGTCGCCACGACAGGTCGACGTCCTCATGTGTCAGGAACGTGGGGTCGAAGCCGTCCACCGCGTCGAAGGTCGAGCGTCGCATGGCCAGGTTGCGGCTTCCGGCGTGGGGCAGGAACTCGAACGGGTTGATGCTGGTGACCGGGGCCCGGTCACCACGCTCGCGACCCTGGAGGCTCCACACGTCGGCCACACCCGAGACGACATCGAACCGGTCGAGCGCGGATGCGATCGCCGTCAGCCAGTCGGTCTCCACAACGTCGTCCGCGTCGCAGAATGCGAGGATCGCACCCGTTGCGGCGTGTGCGCCGGCGTTCCGCGCGGCCGCCGCCCCCGGAAGCGCCGCACCGTCCACCAGTTGCACGGATTCGTGCCCGACCATCCAGGACTCGACGAACTGCACCGTGTCGTCGGTGGAGCCGTTGTCGACCACAACGACCTCCCATGTGCCCTCGACGTCCTGATGGGACAGCGCGTCGAGCTGGTCCCGGATCCAGGGCATGCCGTTCCTGACGGGCAGGACCACACTGATCGCCGGCTGCGGGCCCGGGTCTTCCGACGTCCCGGTCCCCGGGTGTCCGGTGTCCTCCATGACGAGCAACTACCTCCAGTCACGGCGCCGGTGACCACACGATCGGCCCCAAACATACACGCGGTCCTCCCGATCGACCGCCGAGTCGGCGGCCTCGTCGGCCCGGACACCCGGTCGGTTAGCATCGTGGCCGTCCAGTACTACCGGAGGGGCCATGGATCGCCGGGCAACGTCGCATCGCATCAGCAGTTCCCTGGACTCGTGGCTGCCCGATGCGGTCCGGGAGTCCAGCGCGTACGAGGCCGGGACCTACCTGCTCCGACAGGCCCGCGAGCACCGGCGGATCTCGTCAGCAGCTCACCATGAGGTCAGCGAGCGGCTCGACACCTTCGACCGGAGGTGGGGCCCCTACAAGGACGACCCGGAGTCGGACGGCTCGCCGGTCTTCCTCCTGTCCGTCGGGTGGCGGTCGGGGTCGACGCTCCTCCAGCGCCTGATCGACACCTCAGGCGACATCCTCCTGTGGGGAGAGCCCTACAACCGGTCCGACATCCTGCGGCACACCATGGACCAGTACCTCCCTCTCGACGACGCCTACCCCGCGGAAGGGCATCTCGTCCGCGGCAACGACGTGGGCGCCCTGTCCGAGCGGTGGATCGCCAGCATCGTGCCCGACCCGACGCAGTTGCGGGCGGCCCACCGGTTCATGTTCCTCCGGCTCTACCAGACCACGGCTACCGAACTCGGACGGAACCGGTGGGGACTGAAGGAGGTCCGCTACGGGTTCGAGGAGGCACGATTCCTCCAGTGGCTCTTCCCCTCGGCGAAGTTCGTCATCATCCACCGCAATCCCTATGACACCTACCAGTCATATCGCGGGCGGTACTCCGCTCCGTGGTACAAGCACTACCCGACGGCGCCGATCATCGGTCCGAGGTCGTTCGGCGAACACTGGAGGCGACTCGCCAAGGGACTGGTGCTCCCGAGCGGCCGCTCGCTGGACTCCCTGGTCGTGCGGTACGAGGATCTCATCGAGTGCGGGGAGCCCGTGGACGATGACGTCGTGTCACGCCTCGAGGAATTCCTGGGCATCGAGGTGGACCGGTCGACGCTCGGTGTCCGGATCCGTGGTCTCGGGCATCCTCCGAGGCGCTGCTCGACTCAGGAGCTCAGGGCGCTGGGGCGGTACGTCGAGCCCACGGCCTCCGTTCTCGGGTACCACGCACCGGTGTACTGAATGCGCGATCACCCGCTGACCTGCGAGGACGTCCGCACAGTGCGTGGAACAGTACGGGGAATCATGCTGGCACTAGGTACCACTGCTCAAACTACAGTCGTTCTGTGGCCTCACCCCCGAGAGCTCTTCACCTGTCGTGGATAGCACGACCACCGGAAAGTCAGAGATGGACACAAGCGACCGATCGAACGTGGCCTGCGGCGCACCCGAAGCGGTGCGTCGATGATCCACGTCGCTACGGTGCACCACAAGTCGCCCAAGTGGATCGACATCCAGCTCGCCTACCTCGAGCGGAACATCAGCGAGCCCTTCCGCGTCGTGGCGAACCTCGAGGACGTCGACCCGTCCTACGAGAAGCGATTCGATCGTGTGGTGCCCGGACTGGGACGCCACGCGGGGAAGCTGAACCTTCTCGCCGCCGAGATCGCCGCAGAGGGCGACCCGGACGACCTGATGATGTTCCTCGATGGGGACGCGTTTCCGATCGCCGACCCCATGCCCGTGGTGCGCAACGCACTGAGCACCGTCCCCCTGGTCGCCGTCCGGCGGGACGAGAACGGCCACGACCCGCAACCCCATCCGTGCTTCTGTGTGATGAGGATCCGCGATTGGGAGCGGCTCCACGGCGACTGGTCGATGGGGTATGCATGGGAGAACGACTGGGCCGGTCAGATCACCGATGTCGGCGCCAACCTGCTCGCCACCCTGCGGCGTGAGCAGATCCCCTGGGAACCCCTGGTACGCACCAACCGGGTCGACCTCCACCCGCTCTGGTTCGCCGTCTACGGGGACATCGTCTACCACCACGGTGCCGGCTTCCGCGACCCGTTGGCCGCTCGTCGGGCCGTGGTCGAGCAGCCGAGCAGGTGGAAGCGCGGCGAGACGCTCCCCGGGGTGGGGCTGGCGATCCGCAAGCTCGCCAGCGCGCGCATCAAGTTCTGGACGGACCGCGAGGTCCAGGCCGGGCGGCGCCTCGGTGACGAGATCTTCACCCAGATCGAGAACGACCCGGAGTTCTACCGTCAGTTCCTGTAGGCCTCTGAGCACCGGGCGGTCCTGAGTTGTCGGCCGGGTCTGCTCGTTCGCTGCCCCGGAGGGTCCACCGTCGGCTGCGCACCTCCTACCTGCGGGCCACGAGGGATCCCTTCACCTCCGCGGCCGGGGCCTCCCTGCTCGTCCACTGCGGCCACCACAAGGGGGGCACCGTGTGGTTCCGCGAGGTCCTCCTCGAGGTCACGCGTGCCTACGGCCTCCGGTTCCGCGCCGGCACACGGGCACCGGTCGAGCGTGACGCGGAGGTCGTCTTCTTCGAGAACGCCCGGGCGTTCCGGCGCGAGTCGCTCACGGGCCGGGCGTTCCGGGGGTCCCATGTCATCCGCGATCCCCGCGACCTCGTCGTCTCGGGCTACGAGTACCACCTGAGCACGACCGAGCCATGGGCGACGGCTCCGGACCCCCGCTTCGGCGGGTTCAGCTACCAGTCCCACCTGCGCGGACTCGATGAGCACGACGGCCTGATGGCGGAGGTCGACTGGCTGTCGAGGGAGACCGCCCCAGCACTGCGCGACTGGGACTACGGCCAGCCCGAGTTCCTGGAGCTCCGGTACGAGGACGTCGTCGCCAACGAGCGGAGCGCGTTCGGACAGCTCTTCGGTTGGTACGGATTCGACCAACGGGCCGTAGCCGCCGGGCTCGACGCCGTCGGTCGGCTCAGCCTGCGCAACGGGGGCGCCAAGCCCGGCCACGCACGGTCCGGCGCTCCTGGCGAATGGCGGGACCGACTCGGACAGGACCACCTGGACCGGCTCGCGGAACTGACCGGCGACCTCGTCGGCCACCTGGGGTACGAGGCCGACCCCGGCTGGTGATCAGGGCACGTAGTCCTCGGCCGACCACCGGGTGAGTGGGAAGCCGGCCAGGACCCGCTGGAGGGTCTCGACCTGCTCCGTCGTCAGGCGGGTCTTCCACGCCTCGGGAGCGTCCGAGGCGACCCGACTGACGGCGAACCCACTACCCGGCCGGTCGTTGGCGACCAGGAACTCCTCGACCTCCACGGCCCACGGGAGCCCGAGGTCCTCGAACAGACGTCGGAACTGCAGCAGGGGGTCGAGGCACAACTCCTCGTGGACACGGACCGTCCACGAGGGATGTCGGACCGCTGCCTCCTCCAACGCGAGGGTGAGGAGGCCGATCATCCAGACCATCCGTCCGACCGGGTCGTCACCCCGGGGGGGAATCGACGACGAGGTGGAGTCGATCCGTCGTCGGATCGCCGGATGGTCCTCCACGCGGGCGAACTGGTCGGTGAGGTCCAGGTCGATCCAGCTCGCGAGCACGTTCGCCGGATGGCGCAGGAGGACGAGCACGTCGAAGTCGTAGGTGCGCGTCAGCCATTCCAGGGCGAGCGGGGCGTGGACCGACTTCACCAGGAGGCGCCCGGGAGGCCCGGTGGCAACCCGCCCGAGCGGTGGATGTGCACCGAGCATCCCGGCCACACGCATGCGGGGGGACCACCGCCCCTGGTAGTACCGCGCCCTGGCCGCGTGCGGGACGCTGTTCAGCAGCCACCCGGCGGCGACCAGCCGCCGCGTGGACGGGGCGCCCCTCGTCGCCCAGTCCCACAGGTGCCGGTAGCGCTCGTCCTCGACGTCGTCCATCAGTACCGGATACCGGCCGAGGCGACGCTTGGCCCAGATGGCTGACACCGTCTGGCCCTCGTTGTCCGGCTCGTCCACCAACGACACCGACGGGTCCGCGGTCAAGGCCCGCATGGTCCATGTGGATCCACAGCGGGGGAGCCCGGCCAGCAGGAGGGGCGGCCTCGTGTCCGGCGCCGGGGTCAACGGACAGCCATTGCTGCACGTGTCGTTGCGGGGGCTCCCCAACCTCGTCGCACGGGGCTCATCGCGCAACAATGGCACAGATCGCCCGGCTGCCCGGTGGGTCCGGGCGCCCGATCCGACCGTCTCCTGCGGGCGGCGGGCGGTCGCTCGTCTACGATCGTCGAGGTGAGGGGTGTCACACGTGGAGGGGGTCGTCCGGGCCGCGATGCACCATCGCGGCCCGGGGCGCTCGTCATCTCCCTGGACTTCGAACTGCACTGGGGTATGCGCGACCACACCGAGCTGGGGAACGCCGCCTACGACGAGCTCGCGGCCTCCCGCCGGACGGTGGTCGACCTGGTGACGCGGTTCGAGCAACGCGGGATCCGGGCGACGTGGGCGACCGTGGGAATGTTGTTCGCCTCGACCAAGGCGGAGCT
The DNA here is from genome assembly GCA_003164095.1 of Acidimicrobiaceae bacterium. Classification (GTDB taxonomy): domain Bacteria; phylum Actinomycetota; class Acidimicrobiia; order Acidimicrobiales; family RAAP-2; genus Bog-756. Next base: position 45,874 of record PLRX01000066.1, read on the forward strand.
CGAGGGTCATCTCCCCAGCTCACGGCCCGCCTATCGGCGGGCCGAACTCGACCCCTACGCAGAGTCCGTAGGCGTGGACGAGCTCGCCGATCCCGAGCACCTGGCCGGATCACTGGTGCGACTGCTCGCCTCGACCGAGGGCCAGGAGGTGGGCTCGCACACGTTCTCCCACTACTACTGCCTGGAGGAGGGACAGGCCGAGTCGGACCTGCGCGCCGACCTCGCAGCTGCGCAGTCCATCGCCGGCAGCCACGGGCTCACGCTCACCAGCCTCGTGCTCCCCCGCAACCAGTGGAACCCCCGCTACGCGTCCGCCGTGATCGACAGCGGGTTCACGTGCTTCCGCGGCCCGCAGCCGTCACGGGGCCACCGGGCCCGGGCGGACGACGAGCAGCGTCCGATCGACCGCGTGACGCGCCTGGTGGACACCTACGCCGGGGTCACGCCGCCACCGACGTTCGCCTGGGACGGCCTCCGCCGGCCCGACGGCCTCCATGACATCCCGGCCAGTGCCTTCCTCCGGCCGTATGCGCCGGGTCGCCGACATCTCGAGCCACTCCGCACACGTCGACTGGCGAGCGGACTGCGGGACGCGGCACGCCGTGGCCGGGTGTTCCACCTCTGGTGGCATCCCCACAACTTCACCCGCTACCCGTCCGAGAGCTTCGCCTGCCTCGACCGGGTGCTCGACGGGTACGACGACCTCGCCCGCACCGAGGGCATGCGCTCGATGTCGATGCGCGATGCCGTCGCCTTCCTCGGTGACGGCGGATCCTCCGACTGACCCGTTCGCGATCGCCCGGATGTCCTCAGGTGTCCGATCCGGTCCGCCCGCGCAGCACGCCCGCCCGGTCGAGCTCGTCCCGCAGCGCCACGAGCCGCGCCGTCCCCACCTCGGCATCGGGCTCGAGGTAGTTCCCCTCCGCCCATTCGTTCCAGGACTTGACGACCAGGACCTGCTCGTCGTCGGGGTGACCGGCCAGAAATTCCAGTGCCCGGCGCACGTGGGCTGCGAACAGCTCCGGGGTGGATCCGGTGGCGACCACGCCGAGCCGGCCGGAGCGCGGGGTGTTGTCCCAGTTCGGGTAGATCCCGGGGAAGAGCAGGCCGCCGAACTCCGGGGCCGGGTCGGCCAGCACCTCGAGGTAGGGATAGCGACGTGGCCCGCCGGCCAAGCCCCGGGCCACGAGCCGTTCCCGGACCTTGGCCCCGGTGGTGCGGGCGAACGGGAAGCGGAACACCACCCCGGCGTCGAAGCCGTCGGCCACCTGGTCGCGGTAGCCCGACTCGCCCAGCGACGCCACCAGGTAGAGCCCGCCCAGTCCGGCATCGGACGCCATCTTCTGCCAGGTCTCCACGAACCTGGCCGGGTCCGGCAGGTCCCCCGGTTGGAAGACGAAGAGAACCGGCCGGCCGGCCAGCCGCACGTAGCGGGGGTCCCGGAACGCCGGCAGGAGCGACTCGAAGTGGGCCCGGTCGTCCTCGGGACCCGGGTAGGTCTGTTCGATGAGGATCCGCTCGGGAGCGCCGTGCCAGACACCGGACCACGTCTGGTTGGCCCAGGCGAGGCAGAAGGGGAAGTCCGGGCGTCCCGAGGCCAGCACCTCGTCGAACGGGCGCTCCAGCAGCCGGTGGCCGGCGAACCAGTAGTGCCAGTAGCAGAAGCCGGTGACCCCGTGGGCACGGGCCAGGTCGGCCTGGGCCTCACGGGTCTCCGGCACCCGCAGGTCGGTGAAGCCGAGCTCGGCGGGCAGGTGGGGCTGGACGTGCCCGTGGAACAGGGGTCGGGCCCGGGTCACGTTGGTCCACTCGGTGAAGCCGGTGCCCCACCAGCGGTCGTTCTCGGGGATCGGATGGTACTGGGGCAGGTAGAGCGCGAGTACCTCCATGGGACGCCATGCTACCGAGGGACGTCTGACGGACCGGAGCGCTCCGTCCCGCCGCAGCCGCGGAAACCCCAGGTCACCCGGTAGCATTGCTGCCAGGAGCATCCATGGACCGATCCCGCAGACTGGCCGTCAGCCTCGTCCTCAACCTCGGGCTGGTCGTCGCCCAGGTGGCCTTCGGCCTCGTCGCCCACTCGACCGGCCTGCTGGCCGACGCCGGCCACAACCTGACCGACGTGGGCGCACTCGCCCTGTCGCTGGTGGCGGTGCGCCTGACCCTCCGGCCCGCCAGCCCCGCCCGCTCGTTCGGCAACCACCGCGCCACCATCCTGGCCGCACTGGCCAATGCCGTCCTGATCGCCGCTGTCACCGTGCTGATCGTCGTGTCGGCGGTCCACCGCCTGCTCCACCCCGAGCACGTCGAAGCGGGCATCGTGGTGGCGGTGGCCGCCGCCGGGCTCGTCGTCAACGGGATCGCCGCTCTCCTCCTGACCGAGAAGGGGCACGACCTCAACATGCGGGCCGCCCTGCTCCACATGGTGGGTGACGCCCTGGCCTCGTCGGCCGTGCTCGTGGCCGGCCTGGTACTGCTGACCGTCCCGTCGGCCTCCTGGCTGGACCCGGTGTCGTCACTGGTGGTGGCGGCCATCATCGTCACCCAGGCGGCCGGCGTGTTCCGGGCGAGCATCGCCGTCCTCCTCGAATCGACCCCCTCCGACGTCGACCTCGGTCACCTGACGGAGGCGATGGCCGGTGTGGCGGGGGTGGGCGGCGTGCACGACCTCCACGTGTGGAGCCTGTCGAGCGAGGTGCGGCTGCTCTCGGCCCACCTCGTGCTCTCCGGCCATCCCACCCTGGAGGAGGCCAACGTGGTGGGCGACCGGGTGAAGCTCGCCATCGGCGAGCCGTTCGGGATCGCCCACAGCACGCTGGAGCTCGAGTGCGAGCCGTGCGCCGACGTCGACGTCGACCCGTGCGCCATGGAGTCGGCGCCGGTGGCCACGTCCCACCACCACCACTGACGGGACCGTCGACGCGTGCCGCATCCGGGCCGTGCCGCCTCCCCACCCCGAGCGCGACGCAGCCCCGAGTAACCGGACGGTCGAGACCGCCCGAGCTCCTCGGGGCCACGTTCCGGTGGCCCGGCTCCACCCGTCGCAGGTCGTGTCGGACAACCTGCGCCAGGTACCCGTCCCGGTGCGCCCTGGGGCACCCCGGTCCGTCCCCGGACCTCCCTGCCGGTCGCCTGTGGCCGTCCCGTCGCTCCCGGATCGCTCCCGGCCACCGGTCTGGGACCGGTTCCTGGGAGTTCTCCCGGAGCCCCGGAGGGCTTCGGCTTCCTGACAGGAGCCACTCTGAACCGGGCGCTCGGGAGGGTCAAGGTCCCGACGCGAAATCCTGAGCTTTTCCGCCGTATTTTCCGGGTCGTCCCCAACGGACGGCAAGATCTCCACCGTTCGTCCCCAGGCCGCGCCTCCGGACGCGCCGTCCACGTCCACCGTCCGCCACCGGTCAGCAGACGCTAACTTGGGGGGCCGGTCGGGGGTCGAGCGAGCCAGATCACGACCCGGGACGACGGGGACGACAGACCGCACGGGGGACGGAAGGGCGCAGTGGGGAAGGACGACGAGGGGGAGGCCCGGCGCCGCACCGAGGGCGCACGCCACCACACCAGGACCCGTCGGGCCCCCGTGTGGGCGATCCTGGCCGTCGTGGCGGCCGCCGGGCTCGTCGGTGCCGTGGCCGCCACCTGGTCGGGTCGGGCCGGGGCGCTCGAGCACCCGTCGGCCGCCCGGCACGCCCGGCCCGCCCGGCCCGCCCGGCACGCACATGCCCGGGCCACGGCACATGACGTCCGGGCGACCGTCCTCGCCTCCACGACGACGCCACCCCCCACGCCGGCGGCGTGGGCGCCCGGCACGCCGGTGCCCGGTGGAGCGGACGAGTCGGACCCGTTCCTGACCATCGCCGCCGGGCGCTACCTGCTCTTCACCAGCGGCAGCACCGGGTCGACACCGGTCGACGTGCCCGTCTCCACGAGCACCGACTTCGTGCACTGGACACCGCCGGTGGACGCCCTGCCGGTGCTGCCCGTCTGGGCCGTGTCCGGCTTCACGTGGGCGCCGGACGTGCACCGGTTCGGGTCGCTCTACGCCCTCTACTTCACCGCCGTGGTTGCCGGCTACTCGCCCGAGTCCGAGTGCATCGGGAGCGCGTTCTCGACATCGCCGACCGGGCCGTTCACCGCCCAGCCCACCCCGTTCATCTGCCAGCTCGACCAGGGCGGCGACATCGACCCACGGGTCTTCGTCGACTCGGACGGCACCCCGTGGATGCTATGGAAGACGGATCAGAACGTCGGCGGGTCGAACACGCCGACCAGGATGTGGTCGCAGCGCCTGTCCCCCGACGGCACCCGCCTGCTCGGCAGCCCGTCGTTCCTCCTGACTCCCGACGAACCGTGGCAGGGAACCATCGTCGAGGCCCCCGACATGGTGGAGGTCGACGGCGCCTACTGGGTCGTCTACTCGGCCAACTGGTTCAACCAGCCGGACTATGCCGTGGGGGCTGCCCGCTGCGCCGGCCCGGCGGGGCCGTGCCAGGACACCTCCACCGTCCCGCTGCTGGCCTCCAACCTGCAGGGTCAGGGCCCAGGCGAGGCGTCGGTGTTCCACGACGACGCCGGCGTCTGGATGCTCTACAGCCCGTGGCGGTCGTTGGCGCCGCAGCCGGACATCCCGGCGCGACCGGTGTACATCACCCGGCTCGGGTTCGGCCCCGCCGGCCCCTACCTGGCGATGGGCCCGCTACCGTCGGCGGCCGACCTGCTGACGCGACCGCTCTGGTCGCCCACGCCCTGAGCGAACCCGGAGCCTGATCACCCGGACCCCGGACCGGCCGGGTGTCCGCTCAGCCCCGGAGGCGGCGGAGCTCGGCGGCCACGGCCTTGCCGTTGGCCTGGCCTCGGGTTGCCTTCATCACCAGCCCGGTGAAGAACCCCGCCAGCTTGTCGTCGCCCCCGCAGAACCGCGACCACTCGTCGGGATGGGCCGCTATGGCGTCGGCCACCGTCTCGGCCAGCGAGTCCTCGGACATGGCCTCGAAGCCCTTGTCCCTGGCGATGGTCGCCGGGTCACCCCCGCCACGGGCGAACAGCTCGGCCAGCACGGCCTTGGCCTGGGTGGCCGACAGGCTCCCCTGCATCTCGAGGGTGAGCAGCGCGACGTAGGACTTGGGATCGAGGTGGCGGGCGGCCTCGGCGTCGGTGGCGGCCTCGTTGGCCGTGCGGGCGAGCGCCAGCCCGGTCCCCACCCCGGCCGCCACCGCCTCCACCACCAGGTCGTCGAGGCCCAGGTCGACCACGGTGGCCACCTGCAGCAGCTGGGCCTCGGTGGCCCCGCCGGCGTCGTCCAGGAGCGACACCAGTCGCGACCGCCGCTCGGCCGGCATCATCCCGAGCGTGTCGGCCACCGCCCGGATCCACTCGGCGTCAGGCACGAGGGGCACCAGGTCGGGCTCCAGGAAGTACCGGTAGTCGTAGGCGTCCTCCTTGGAGCGGAGCGCCTGGGTGCGGCCGGCGGACTCGTCCCAGTGGCGGGTCTGCTGGACCACCCGCTCGCCGGACTCGATCAGGGCGATCTGCCGCTCGGCCTCGTACTCGATGGCCCGGCCGAGCGACCGGACGGAGTTCAGGTTCTTGATCTCACAGCGGGTGCCGAACGGGTCGTCGACGCTGCGGCGCACCGAGACGTTGGCGTCGACCCGCATCGAGCCCTCCTCCATCTTGCCGTCGGAGGCGCCCGAGGCGACCAGGATGGCCCGCAACTCGGTCACGTAGGCCCTGGCCTGGTCCGGAGTGCGCATGTCGGGTTCACTGACGATCTCGACGAGGGGCACGCCGGAGCGGTTGTAGTCGACGAGCGAGTAGTCGGCGCCGTGGATGCGGCCCGAGGCGCCGGCGTGGGTGGTCTTGCCGGTGTCCTCCTCCATGTGTGCCCGCTCGATGCCGACCCGGAACCCGTCGGGCAGGTCGAGGTAGCCGTCCACGTTGAGCGGCTCGTCGTACTGGCTGATCTGGTAGTCCTTGGCCTGGTCCGGGTAGAAGTAGTTCTTCCGGTGGAAGGTCGATGCCCGGATGTCGCAGTGCAGTGCGGTACCGATGGCCATGGCCAGCTCCACCGCACGCTGGTTGAGCACCGGGAGCGAGCCCGGCAGGCCCAGGCAGTTCGGGCAGACGTTGGTGTTGGGCTCGTCGCCGAACATGTTCGGGCAGCCGCAGAACAGCTTCGTGGTCGTCTTGAGCTCGCAGTGGACCTCGAGTCCGATGACCAGTAGCCAGTCGGACCTCATGCCGGGCCCCCCGTCGTGACACGTGGTGCGGCGAGCGGCGGTGCAGCCCCCTCGACGACGGCGGCCACCTGGAACAGGGTGCCCTCCGAGAGCGCCGGCCCGAGCAGCTGCACGCCCACCGGCAGGCCGTCCTCACCGGGCCCGTAGGGCACGCTGATGGCCGGGTGCCCGGCCAGGTTGGACGGGATCGTGCAGACGTCGGACAGGTACATCGTCAGCGGGTCGTCGACCTTCGCCCCGATGGCGAAGGCGGTCGTCGGCGTCGTAGGGCCGAGCAGGACGTCGCAGCGTGAGTAGGCGGTGTCGAAGCCCTCGATGATCCGGGTGCGGACCCGGAGCGCCTGGTTGTAATAGGCGTCCATGTACCCGGCCGACAGCACGTAGGTGCCCAGCATGATCCGGCGCTTGACCTCGGCGCCGAACCCCTGGGACCGGGTGGCGGTGTTCATGGCCACGGTGTCCTCGGCGTCGACCCGGAGCCCGTAGCGGACGCCGTCGTAGCGGGCCAGGTTGGAGGAGGCCTCGCCGGGGGCGATGAGGTAGTACGCCGACAGGCCGAGCGTGACCTCGGGGACCGACACCTCCTCGACACGGGCACCGGCGGCGGCCAGTGCCTCGGCGGCCTGGTGCACCCGGGCCGCCACGTCGGGCGCGGCGCCGTCGAGGAGCTCGGTCAGGATGCCGACGGTCATGCCGTCCACCCCGTCGTCCAGCACCGTGAGCACCCGTGGTGTCGGGCGGTTGAGCGAGGTCGAGTCGAGCGGGTCGTGGCCGCCGATGGCATCGAACAGCAGTGCGGCGTCGGCCACCGATCCGGCGAACGGCCCGATCTGGTCGAGCGACGAGGCGAAGGCAACCAGTCCGTAACGGGAGACGGTGCCGTACGTCGGCTTCATGCCCACCACACCGCACAGGGCGGCGGGCTGGCGGATCGAGCCACCCGTGTCGGACCCGAGGGCCAGGGGGGCGAAGCCGGCGGCCACGGCGGCGGCCGAGCCGCCCGAGGACCCGCCGGGCACCCGGTCGGTGTCGTGGGGATTGCGCGTGGTGCCGAAGGCAGACGTCTCGGTCGAGGAGCCCATGGCGAACTCGTCCATGTTGGTCTTGCCGATGGCCACGGCACCGGCGGCGGCCAGACGGGTCACCACCGTGGCGTCGTAGGGCGGCTCCCACCCCTCGAGGATGCGGGACGAGCAGGTGGTCGGGATCCCGCGGGTGCACAGGTTGTCCTTCAGCGCGACGGGCACCCCGGCGAGCGGGCCCGGGTCGCCGCCGGCGGCCACGGTGGCGTCGACGGCGCGGGCCTGGGCCCGGGCCTGGTCGGCGGTGACCAGGTTGAACGCGTGGACCGCCTCCTCGCCCGCCTCGATGACGGCCAGGTGGTGCTCCAGCACGTCGACGGCACTCAGTTCGCCTGCCCGGACCATGGCGGCGGTCTCGAGGGCCGGACGCGGGGCGGTCACGGCGCCTCCCCCAGGATCCGGGGCACCCGGAAGCGGTGGTCCTCGACGGACGGGGCCTGGGCCAGCACCTCGTCCCGGTCGAGGCAGACGATGGGCTCGTCGGGCCGCAGCACGTTGGTCACGGCCATGGCGTGGGCCGTGGGGACCACACCCGCCAGGTCGAGCGAGGCGACGTCGGCGGCATGGTCCAGGACCTGCGCGAGCTGCCCGGTGAAGAGGTCCAGCTCCTCCTCGGTGAGGTGGAGGCGGGCCAGGGCGGCCACGTGGGCCACGTCCTCGCGTGTGAGGTGGGCCGGCTCGGGCATCAGGCGCCCCCGCCGAACACGGAACCGACGAAGGCCACGACGCGGGCCTCGATCAGCGGCGCGTCGTTGTCCAACGTGGCCACGTGGTAGCTGTCCTCGAGCCACACCCGCTCGACCGGGCCGCTCACCCCGTCGACGAGCACGTCGCCGGAGACCGACTCGACCACGTGGTCCTCCCGGCTCGAGAGCACCAGCACCGGGCAGTGGATGTCCGCCAGCTTCGCCTCGACCTCGTCGGCCCCCTCGAAGAGGGACAGCAGGGGCGCCAACGGCGTACCGGGGTAGGCGGCCTCGACGGTCCCCTCCTTCTTGATGTCCGAGCCGATGGCGTCGAATGTCTCGGTGCCGGCGTCGACCAGGCTCTGGATGCCGGCCCGGGACTCCGCGTCGAGGGCGTGGACCAGGGGGTTCACCACGGCGATGCCGGACAGATGGGGGTGGCGCTCGGCCAGCCAGGACGTGAGCGTTCCGCCCATCGACAGGCCGACCACGGCCACGTGGTCACACCTGGACGCCAGGGCCTGGAAGTGGGCCTCGGCGGCACCCGACCAGTCCTCCCACCGGGTCGGGAGCATGTCGTCGAGGGACGTCCCGTGGCCCGGGAGCAGGGGTAGCTCCACCGTGTACCCGGCGGCGGCCAGGGCCTCGGCCAGCGGGCGCATGGACTGGGGATTGCCGGTGAAGCCGTGGAGCACCAGGACGCCGTCGGCGCCGCCCGCGGCGGACCACGGCTCTGCGCCTTGCATGATGGGAGCGGTCACGGGGGCGATGCTATCGGCCCCCGGGAGGAGGCCTGCCCCCGGGGGCGCCGGATAGAGTTGCGCCACGATCCTCGACGGGCAAGGAGCAGCACACCGATGGCCACCTATCTGTTTCTGAGCGACGACTGGCTCGACGAGGCCCGGGCCATCCGTGCCGAGTACGAGGGACTGGGCGGCTCCATCGAGCACTCGGTCCGCATGAATCTCGTGGTGGTGGAGGTGCCCTTCGGCGAAGGATCCGTCCACGCCCACGTCGACACCTCGACCGGCGAACTGGTTCTCGACGTCGGCCACATCGACCCCGTCGACCTCAAGGTCACCATCGGCTACGACATCGCCCGGGCGCTGCTGGTGGAGGGCAACCCCCAGGCGGGCCTGCAGGCCTTCATGCAGGGCAAGATCAAGGTCGAGGGCGACATCGCCAAGCTCATGGTCCTCCAGACCGTCTCGCCGGACCCGTCGGCCGCCGAGATGGCCGCCCGGATCCAGGCAATCACCGAGTAGCGGTTGCGTCGGGCGAGGCGCCCGCAACCTCCTAGTGGGCCGGCACGTCGATCGGGACGGCCTGCGACCCCCGCTGGGTGTTCTTGACGAAGAAGCCGCACACCGCGGCGACGAACGCCACGAGCGCACCGACCAGGTAGGCCGTGTGGAACGAGGCCAGGTCGCCCGTGCCCCCGTGGGACGAGGCCTGGACGGTGACCATCGTCTGGATGCCGGCCACGATGCCGATCTGGGTGATCAGCAGCTGGGCGGCGCTCATCACCCCCAGTTCGTCGGGCTCCACCTCGTTCGCCGCCGACGAGGCCGTCGACGGGGTCGACACGCCGTTGCCCAGGCCGGACAGCGCCAGGGCCACGATGATGAGCACCACCGACGGGTCGGCGCCGACCTGGGTGAAGACCAGCATCGACACGCACAGTGCGCCGGCGCCGGCGACGATCGACCACCGCTCCCCCACTTTGACCGCCGCGTAGCCGGCGATGGGCGCCGACAGGGAGAACATCAGGGGCCGGGCCGTGGACAGGAGTCCGGCGCTCGTCTCCGAGTAGCCGTAGATGCGCTCCATGAGGATGGGGAACAGGAAGAACCCGCCCATATAGGCGAAGTTGACCATTGCCCGGGCGCCCAGCGGAAACACGAAATTCCGCTTGCGGAAGTAGTGCAGTGGGATGAGCGGTCGGGGGGCCGTCCGCTCGTGCAGCACGAAGGCCACGAGGAGCACGGCCGACACCACGAACAGGGCCACCGTCTTCGGTGCGGCGAACCCCCAGGACGGGGCCACGTTGAGGCCCAACAGGCCGAGGGTGACCGAGCCGGACAGGGTGGCCGAGCCCATCCAGTCGAGCTGGCCCCACGGGCTCTCGCGTGGGGCTGCGGGGTCGAGGGGCTCGGGCACGGGCGCGTCGGACCGGCCGGTCCGCCGCTGGGCCTCGGCCGCCGTGGTTGCCGCCCGGTCGTGGCTCGGCAGCACGATCAGGGCCAGGACGGCCGCAGCGGCCATGAGGGGCAGCTCGCCCCAGAACAGGGCTCGCCAGCCGTAGAACTGGATGATGGGGGCACCGATGGTGACCCCGAGAACGGGCCCGCCCGCGCCCACCAGCGCCCACCAGCCCATCGCCTTGACCCGGTCCTCGTGGGAGAACGCCTGCAGCACGAGGGCCATGGAGGCGGCGCCGGTGGCCGCACCCTGGACCCCGTCGAACAGGCGCGCCGCAATGAGGACCCCCGCCGTCGGTGCGGAGGCGGTCAGCACCACGCTGAGGGCGGCACCGGACAGGCCCCAGAGATAGAGCCGCTTGTAGCCGCGCAGGTCGCCCAGCTTGCCCAGGATCGGTGCGGCCACCCCGAAGGCCAGCAGCGGGCCGGTCGACGTCCAGGTGAGCGTGGTGACAGTGCTGTGGAGCTGGCGGGCCACCTCGGGCAGGGCCACCACGAACACCGTGAAGGTGATGTTGACCGACAGCAGACCGGCCAGCACGGTCCACAGGACCCACCACTGGTACCGGTCCGAGCCGGCCACCTTGTGGTGCATCCGGTGCCGGAACAGCAGGGGCCACGGAACGGTGATCCCGCCGTCCCCCCCTGATCCGGTGCCGCTCAGGAGGTGCTCGGCCTCACGCAGCTCGTCGGCGTCGAACCCCTCGTCCGGGGCGGACGGGCCGGGCCCGTCGGCCCGGGAGACCACTCAGCCCCCGAGCTTGTGCATTTCGCCCTGCAGCTCCGCCACCGTCCAGCGATCGTCCTTCTCGATGGTGTCGGTCAGCGTCCAGGGCTGGAACAGGCGGATCTGGCCGCCGAGGATGAAGTACACCTTGCCGGTGGCCGGACAGCCCTCGGTGCCGAGGTAGGCCACCAGCGGGGCGATGTTGGCCGGGTCCCAGGCGTCGAACGTGCCGGCGTCCTCGGGGGCGGCCACGAGGTCGGCCAGACCGGGGGTCTCCACGGTCATCCGGGTGCGGGCGTTGGGCGCCAGCGCGTTGACCCGCACGCCGTAGCGGGACAGCTCGGTGGCGGCAATGGTGGTGAACGCGGCGATCCCGGCCTTGGCGGCCCCGTAGTTGGTCTGTCCGGGGTTGCCCAGCAGGCCCGAGGTCGATGAGGTGTTGATCACCGACGCCTTGACCTCCTTGCCTGCCTTGGTCTGCTCGCGCCAGTAGGCGGCGGCGTGGCGGGTCGGGACGAAGTGGCCCTTCAGGTGGACGTGGATGACCGCGTCCCACTCCTCCTCGGACATGTTGACCAGCACCCGGTCGCGCAGGATGCCGGCGTTGTTGACCAGTACATGCAGGTCGCCATAGGTCTCGAGCGCCGTGTCGATCAGGCGCTTGCCGCCCTCCCAGTCCGTGACGTCGTCGTGGTTGGCCACGGCCTCGCCGCCGGCGGCCACGATCTCGTCGACGACCTGCTGGGCGGCGCTGACGTCGTCACCCGAGCCGTCCAGGGTGCCCCCGAGGTCGTTCACCACGACCTTGGCGCCCTCGGCGGCGAACAGCAGGGCGTACTCGCGGCCGATGCCGCGACCCGCGCCCGTGATGATGGCGATCCGTCCGTCCAGTGCTCCCATGTCCTCAGCTTCCCTCGTGTCGGCCGCCCGCCGGTCGGCGGGTCGGCGATGGCGTCCGCCCACGGGGTCCCCCCGAGGCGTCGGCGCCCGCCCGCGTGCGACCGAGGTCGGGAGCGTGCGGGGCGTACGGGCACCACGTTCCCATCGGGCCACCGTGGCGGTCAAGCCGGTCCACGGGCCCAGCCCGCCGGGGCCGACGCGAACGCAGTTCAGGCGGCGGGCACGGGTACCGGGCGGTCGACCCGGGCACCGAGCCCCGCCGACTCGACGGCGGACGCCATGGCCCGCACGCGGGCCGGGGGCCCGGCGAGCACCACGTACTCGGTGTTCCGCACGTGGCCGACCCGGCCGACCTTCCGACCGGACGGGTCGTGGATGCCGATCCTGGCCCCCACGTACCGGGCGGAGTCGAAGGCCAGCACCTCGACGTGGCCCCGTGCCGAGCACAGGTCGTTGAGTTCGTCGAAGGTCAGCCACGACTCGTTGTTGTAGGAGAGCACCACGACCTCGGCCGCCAGGCGGGACACGACGTCGGCCAGGGCGACGGGCATCGTGCGCCTCCCGTTGAACGCGCTCCGCGTGCCCGGGTCGCGCAGCTCGGCGCGTTTGCAGGCGATGCCGTAGTGGTCGGGCGCGTCCCAGGCCACGAGGGTCTCCCACACGTGGTAGTTCGAGTCGTAGCGGTGCTGGTTGTAGGGCGGGTCGAGGTAGGCGAGGTCGACGTCGCCGAGCTCGGGCGTCCCCACCAGCGCGCAGGCGTCGCCGCGCACCGCCCGTCCGGGGCCGTCCAGGAGGTCCGGGACGCGCAGGGTCAGGGGTCGCTCGGCCCGTGGCGCCCACTGCTTCAGGTAGGCCATCTGCAGACCCGTGGTCGAGTCGACCCGGTCAGCCGCCTCAAGGAGGCTGGTGAGGAGCACCGGCCACAACGGGGTGTCGGCGTAGCGGTCCTCGATGGCATCGCGCACGGCGTCGATCCGGGCACCGTTGTCCGGACGGAAGTAGCGGGCCTCGACACAGAACGTCTCGGTGACGTAGCCGGGGCGACCGGGCACCTCGTTCAGACCGTCGACCGCATCGACCAGCGCGGACCGGAAGCCGGCGTCGGCATCCGGGTCGGTCGCCACGTAGCAGCGGGCCAGCACGTGCGCGCACCGTGCGCTGTCGACCGCGGTGGTGTGGATTCCCCGGGACTTGAACGCCTGGGACACCCGGGTGGTCCCGCAGAACAGATCGAGGGCCGTGCGGGCCCCCGAGGCGCCGGCCAGGACGGCGAGCGCCGGCACGAGGCGTCGCTTGGACCCCAGGTACTTGATCATCCGGGGTCAGCGCCTCAACGGGGCGTCACGAGCGACCGAACCGCCGGGCCCACCACTGGGGGTCCCGCGCGTGGGCGTGGAAGTGGTCGGGGATCTGGCGCATCACCCGGTCGTAGGACCACACGCCGGCGCCCAGGACGCGGTCGGCCACCGTGCCGAGCTCGGCCAGCATGTGGTCGACGTCGGCCTCAGGCGGCTCGTTGCCGTGCTGCTTCCAGACCACCATGGGGACACCGCAGACCTCGCAGTCGGCGACCCAGCACGTGTCGTCCTCGTGGTGCCACTCGGTGATCTTGGCGGCCTCGCACAGCTCGCACTGACCGTCGGCCCGGCTCACTGGGTGTACACCTCGACCGTCGAGCCCACCGCCACCGACGTACCGGCGGCTGGGGACGTGGAGACCACCGTCGTGGACCCCGGCGGGCCGTAGGGGCCACCGGTGTGGAGCCCGACGAGGGCCAGCTTGGCCGCGGCCTCCCTCAGCGACAGTCCGAAAAGAGAAGGCACGCTGACGGGCTCGGGCCCGAGCGACACCTGGACGGTGACCGTCGACCCGTAGGGGACGGGACCGGCCGACGGCGCAGGGACGGTGGCGATCACCCCGCCGGTCGCCACCGACGACGACCAGATCTTGGACTCGACCGGCACGAACCCGGCGGCCGACAGTGCGGCCGAAGCCGAGACCCAGGTGGCACCGGAACCGGTCACCGGGGGCACCGCCACCGGCGCGTGCCCCTTCGAGGCGATGACCGTCACCGTGGAGCCGTAGGTGGCGTGGCCGACGGGCGTCGTCCCGATGACCCCGCCCGCCTTGACGGTGGAGCTGTAGACGGCGGCCGCGGGCGGGCACACGCCCACCAGGTGCACGGCGGCCAGTGCGACGATTGCGTCCTGGCACGCAGTGAACGACACCACGCTCGGGATGGCGACGAGCGGCAGTCCGGTCGATACAACGACGTTCACCGTCGATCCCTGCTTGACCGAGGTGCCCGACCGTGCGCCCGGCCGCTGGCTGATCACCACGCCGGCCGGCACGGTGATCGACGACGTGCGCCCCGACACCCGGACGTCCAGGTGCGACCTCCTGGCCGTGGACGTGGCTGTCGCCAGTGTGCGACCGACCAGCGAGGGCACCGGGGTGGACGGGGTAAAGAACTTGACCGAGGATGCCCACGCGAGCCCGCCGGCCAGCAGGGCGACCACCAGCACCGCCATAGCCAGCACCCAGGGCCACCGGCGCCGACGGCGGGCCGGCTCGAGGGAGGGCGCAGTGGTGGTCATGGCGCCTGTGCCCGAGGATCCCGACGGCGGCGGCGCCACAGGCAGTCCCAGTTCGGTCAGGTCCCCCACCGGCTCGGTCCACCGGCGAGCTGAGCGGATCGGGCGCTCGGTGGCCCCGGTCAGCCCGACGGCGGCAGCCAGGAGGAAGGGGTCCTCCTCCTCGCGATCCTGTGTGACCAACGCGAGCCGCTCGGGGGCAGGCAGCTCGGCCGCGAGTTCGGCCAGCCGCTCGCCGAACTGCGCCGCGTCGAAGCGCTCGGCCGGGTCTGGGGCGGCGGCCCACGTCAGGACCTCCCCCAGCGGACCGAGCGCCTCGTGGTCGGGAAGAAGGGCCCCGAGGCGGGCCATGAGGGTGGCGATGGTCGTGTCGCCGATGAACGGTGACTCGCCCGTGACGCCCTCGTAGAGCACCAGGGCGAGACCGTAGACGTCGGCCTTGCCGTCGAGGACCCAGCCCTCCACCTGCTCGGGGGCCGCGTAGCGTGCCGTCCCGAGGATCGCCCCGTCGGGCTCCGTCCAGGCGGCCTCGGCCAGTGCCCGGGCCAACCCGAAGTCGGCGATGCGCAGTCGCCCGTCGGCGTCGAAGAGGATGTTGGCCGGCTTGATGTCGCGGTGGATGAGGCCGCGGCGGTGGGCGTAGTCGAGTCCGGCGCACGCCTCGATGCCGATGCGGACGGCCTGCTCGGGCGTCAGGAGCTCGCCCGTGTCGAAGATCTGACGGAGGGAGCCACCGGCCAGGTACTCGAGTACCAGGTACGGCTCACCGTCCTCCTCGCCCCAGTCGTAGACCCGCAGGATGTTCGGGTGGTTGAGCGCGGCGACGGCACGGGCCTCGGCCCGGAAGCGCTTCAGGAAGGCCTGGTCGCCGGCGAGGGCCGGATGGAGGACCTTGATGGCAACCTGCCGCTTGAGCGACACGTCGTCGGCCAGGTACACGTGCGCGGACGCACCCGTCCCCACGGGTGTGACGAGTCGGTAGCGGTCGCCGAGGACGCGCCCGATGGAGTCGGTCAGACTCGGCATGGCTCCTCCAGGCTAGTGATCGGCGCACGCTGATCGGTGGACACTGGAGACGGCCGGAACCGACGGCTCGGACTGCCCGAACGGGCCGGTGACGCGACGAAGGACGGGGCTAACGCCCCGTCCTTCGTCCAGATCACACCCGGCTACCCGGGTGCAGAAGCCGTGATCAGTGAATGTTCAGGGTGCTGGTCGACGGATCGATGTCAGCGCTCTGGATGAAGATCGACGTGGCATTGGAGTACATCTCGCCGGCCATATCGGTGAGGAAGCTGCCGGAGACGTCCGTACCATGGTCAGTGCCGATGCAGACCAGCATGGAGAAGTCCTTGTAGCCCAAGCTCGGGGTCGTCGTGACGACACCGCTCAGCAGGAAGCCTGCCTCGGTGCCACACGCACCACCCGTGATCTGCGCGGTCTTCTTGGTCGTTCCGGTAAAGGTAGTGCCGTTCACCGACAGCGTCACGTTCTTCAGGGCCTTGCCCAGGGTCTTCGCCCCAGTCGCGGCGTAGGAAGCAGCGGTGCCGTAGTAGTACGTCTTCGGCGTCTTGACACAACCGGGAATCAACACTGTCTTGGGACTACCCGTGCCGATGCCGCTGCACTTCGAGTTCTTCGAAGTGATCGTGTTGCCAGGGCTGCTCCCACCGGTCGTGCAGTTGCTCACGCTGGGATTGGTGACGTCGTTGCTGAAGGTGGTCGCCGTGGTGGTCGTGGCCGACGTGGTGGCGGTCGTGGTGTTCCCACCGACGCTGAGGCCAGCACCAGCAAAGGTGATCGTGCCCGACGCGGCGCAGTTGATGGGCGTGGGCGGAAGTGGCTTGACGGCGGCGCCGGCAACACCACTGCCGATTGCTCCGGCGGCAAGCGCCGAAGCCGGCATCGCGACTGCTGCCGCGATAACAAGCATCTTGCGAATCATATTGATTGCTCCTTGTTGATTTCCCCCGCAGAACACGGGCTCGAAGTCAGGTGACGGTCGCCCCCCGACGTGTTCACACCACCGGCCAGGAATCCCCCCAGCAGCAGCACAGGGTAGAACGAACAACTCCCCCTGTCCGTTACAGAGTCAGCGACCGGATCTCCGATGCGCATGCGAAATCGGTACCGTCGAACCGACGCCCCCCGATGCCCCGAGCACAGCGACCAGACCCAGTCTCCTCTCCCCTGCCTTGGAGACGTTTCAACCGGTATCGGTACCCTAGTGAAGCGATCAACCAAATTCAAGGCTCCGCACGCGCAACGCACCATGGTGTCGGGAAATCATCAATTCGCGCTAGATCGCTCCTCCGGCAGCTCGCCCGTGGCCAGGAATTCCTCGAAGGAGGCGCCGTCGACGATCGGCACGCCGAGCTGCTCCGCCTTGCTCACCTTGGACGCTCCCGGTGCCCGACCGACCACCACGGCATACGTCTTCTTCGACACCGTGCCGGGTGACTTCCCACCCCGGGCAGCCACGGCCGCCTCGGCCTCGTCGCGTGTGTAGCCGTCGAGCGTGCCGGTCACGACCACCGACCGACCCCCGAGGGTCTGCTCCAGGTCCGGGTCGGCACCGCCGGTGTCCACACCGGGTTCCGTGAACTGCAGACCTGCGGCACGGAGCCGGTCGACCACCGACCGGTTGACGGGCGAGTCGAACCACGCCATCACGCTCGAGGCGATGACGGGGCCGACACCGTCGATCTCGGCCAAGGTGGACTCGTCGGCGGTCAGGATCACGTCGAGGTCGCGACAGGCCCGGGCCAGCGCAGTGGAGCCGACCTGGCCGAGGTGGCGGATGCCCAGACCGATGAGCACGCGACTGAGCGGTCGCTGGCGCGAGTCGTCGATGGCCGCAAGGAGGTTGGCGGTCGACAGCTCGGCGAACCCCTCGAGGCCGGCGAAGGTCTCCGGGGTGAAGCCGTACAGGTCGGCGACGTCGACCAGCAGGCCGTTGTCGACGAGGAGCTGGACCCGCTGCTCACCGAGGCCCTCGATGTCCATGGCCGAACGCGAGGCGAAGTGGGCGATGCGCTGGACGCGCTGACCCGGGCAGTCGAGATTGGTGCAGAAGGTGTCGCTCTCCCCCTCGAGGCGCACGAGCGGTGCTGCGCACACGGGGCACGTGGTGGGGAACTTCCACGCCGGCTTGCGGCGGCGCCCCTTGACCCGGAGTGGCCCCACCACCTCGGGGATGACGTCGCCGGCCTTGCGGACGATCACCGTGTCGCCGGGGCGCACGTCCTTCAGTCGCACCTGGTCCTCGTTGTGGAGGGTGGCGAGGCCCACCGTCGACCCTCCGACGAAGACCGGCTCGAGCACGGCGAACGGTGTGGCCTTGCCCGTCCGCCCGATCGAGACCGCGATGTGGCGCAGCGTGGTGGATCGCTCCTCGGGAGGGAACTTGTAGGCGATCGCCCAGCGCGGCGCCCGCGACGTCGAGCCGAGTTCGCGCTGGAGGTCCAGGTCGTCCACCTTGACCACGACGCCGTCGATCTCATAGTCGAGGTCGTGGCGATGCTCCTCCCACCGGGCACAGAACTCGAGCACGCCGTTCAGGCCCTCCACGAGGTGGACCTCAGGATTGACCGGGAACCCGGCACGGCCGAGCCATGCCAGCGTGGTCGACTGGCTGGTGGCCAGATCGGGCAATTGGCCGCCGGCGACTGATGGCTCGGGTCGCACCTCACCGACCTGGTAGGCCCAGAACGACAGTGCACGGGTGGCCGTCACGCCCGGGTCCTTCTGGCGGAGCGACCCGGCCGCCGAGTTGCGGGGATTGACGAAGAGCCTGTCCCCGGCCTCGGCCTGGCGGCGGTTGAGGTCGTCGAAGGCGGCGATGGGCATGTAGACCTCGCCCCGGACCTCGAGCACCTCAGGCAGAGGTCCGGCCGCCGGGTCCAGCTCCTTCGGGATGGCACCGACGGTGGCGATGTTCGCCGTCACGTCCTCACCCGTGGTGCCGTCCCCCCGGGTGGCTGCCTGCACGAACCGACCGTCGCGGTAGAGGAGCGAGATGGCCAGGCCGTCGATCTTGAGCTCGCACTCGAACGCGGTGTCGGGGGGCACCTGCTTCCCCACGCGGTCGGCCCATGCCTGCAGCTCCTCAGGACTGAAGGCGTTGTCGAGGCTCATCATCCGCACGTGATGGACGACGGGGGCGAACAGGGTCGACGGCGCCGCGCCCACCTGGCTCGTCGGCGAGTCGGGCACGGCCAGGTCCGGGTGTTCGGCCTCGAGGTCGCGCAGCGCACGGACGAGCGCGTCGTACTCGGCGTCGGTGATCTCGGGATCGTCGAGCGTGTGGTAGCGCTCGTTGTGGTGGACGATCAGGGCCCGCAGTTCGCCGGCCCGTGCGACCGGGTCGCCCGCGGCTGAGTCGTCCTCCGCGGACGTCGCGCTCATCGCACGACTCCCGATCCCACGACCGAGTCGGGGCGTCCCGAGTCGTAGAGGGCGACGGTCTGACCGGGGGCCACCCGGCGCTGAGGTGCGGCGAACGTCACCACCAGACCCTCGTCGGCGGTGCGGACATTGCAGGCCACGGAGACGCCGTGGGCGCTGCACTGGGCGAGTGCGGCCAACACACCCCCGGAGAGCGCCCCGGGTGCCCCGTCGACCCAGGCCACCGTGTGCAGTGCGAGTACCGATGCGTAGGACGCCTCGGGCGGCCCGATCGTCACACGTCGGGCCGGGACGTCGACCGCCGTCACGAAGCGCCGCCGACCGTCGGTGCCGTGGCCCATCCCCCGCCGCTGTCCGACCGTCACCAGTTCGACAGCTGCGACCTCGCCCAGGTCGGCCCCCGAGTCATGGTCGACGAGGCGCCCCGGGTGCAGGGGCACCCGGTCGCCCAGGAAGCCGGCCCGACCGGCATCGGAGCGGATGAAGCACACATCTTGGCTGTCCGGCTTGGCCGCGGTGCGCAAGCCGAGCCTGGCCGCCGTCACCCGGACGTCGGTCTTCGTCATCGACCCCACCGGGAAGATGGTCCGGCTCAGCTGGTCCTGGCCGAGCATGGACAGGACGTAGGACTGGTCCTTGGCGGGGTCCGCGCCGCGCAGCAGCCGCCACGTGCCGTCGTCGTCCCGGACGGTCCTGGCGTGGTGCCCCGTTGCCACGGCGTCGAACCCGAGTTCCGCGGCACGGTCCAGGAGCCGGTCGAACTTGAGGTGACGGTTGCACTCGATGCACGGGTTGGGCGTGCGGCCCTCGACATGGCCGGCGACGTACGGTTCCACCACGTGGGCGTCGAAGTCGGCGCTGAAATTGAACACGTGGTGGACGATGTCCAGCTGGTCGGCCACCCGGCGTGCGTCGTCCACGTCGGCCACCGAGCAACAGCCCGAGTCGGCGTCGCCTCCCCACAGCTTGAGGGTCGCACCCACCACATGGTCGGCACCATGGGACTCTACGAGGAGCGCGGCGGCGACCGACGAGTCGACTCCACCGGACATGGCAACCAGGACGCGCACGGGCCTAGTTTCGCAGGCGGTCGACGACCCCGGGAACCCGTGCGAGCGCATGGTCCACATCCTGCCCGGTGGTGGTGACACCTAACGAGAAACGCAGTCCGGACGAGGCCTCGCGCCGGTCGAGTCCCATCGCCTCCAGCACGTGGCTCGGCTCGACGGCGCCGCTCGAGCAGGCGGCGCCGGCTGACGCGGCGATGCCGGCCTCGTCGAGGAGTACCACGACGGACTCGGACTCGACCCCCGCCAGGCGGAGGTGGAGGATGCCGGCGACGCGGTGGCTCCGGTCGCCGGTCTCGACCGCACCGGGCACCGAGGACAGCAGCCCGTCGGCCAGGCGGTCCCGCAGACCGGTCACCCGTGCGACGGTCTCGTTGCGGGTGGCCACGGTGACGGCCAGCGCGGCCGCCGTACCTACAGCCCCGGCCACATTGGGTGTCCCGCTGCGTCGACCCCGCTCCTGTCCGCCGCCGTCGATCCTCGGTCGGACGCGTGCGCCGGCGCGCACCACCAGCGCGCCACTCCCCTTCGGTCCACCGAACTTGTGCCCGCTGATCGACACCAACCCGGCCGGCCCGGCCGCCTCGACGACGTCGAGCCACGGGATGGCCTGGACGGCATCGGTGTGCAGAACGGCGCGGGGCGACGCCTCGGCCACGATCCGGGCCACCTCGTCGAGCGGCTGGGCGGTGCCGATCTCGTTGTTCACGGCCATCACCGACACCAGGCCCACGTCGGGGCGGCAGGCATCGGCCAGGACGACGAGGTCGACCAGGCCGTCGGGCCCGCTGGGCACCTCACGGAGTTCGGCCCCGGTGCGGGCGGCCAGGGACCGGCACGCCCGCAGCACGGCGTGGTGCTCCATCGCCGTGCACACCACGGCCGGGGGCGGCCCGTCGGGGCGTTCGGCCGCCACGGCTTCCCACCCACCGTTGATCGCCAGGTCGTCGGCCTCCGTACCTCCGGAGGTGAGTACGATCTCGCCAGGTGCTGCGCCCAACAGCTCGGCCAGCAGGTCGCGTGCGTCGTCGAGGGCGATCCGCGCCCGGCGCGACTCCGCATGGGCGCCGGAGGGATTGGCGAACCCGTCGGTCAGGAGCGGCAGCATCGCCTCGAGCGCCTCGGGCCGGAGCGGCGTGGTGGCCGCGTGGTCGAGGTAGGCGCGGTGCCCTTCGGCCGGGGCGGTGCTCACCTCGCGTGCCGAGCCGGCATCAGGCGATCCACACCGACTTGACGTTGCAGAACTCGTGCATGCCGAACGACGACAGCTCGCGGCCGATGCCCGAGCTCTTGATGCCGCCGAACGGCAGCTGCGGCATCGACACGGTCATCCCGTTCACGAAGACCTGTCCCGCCTGGAGGCCGGTCACGAACTGCTGCTGTTCGTCGGGATCCTCGGTCCACACGCTCGAGCCCAGGCCGAACTCGGTGTCGTTCGCCAGCTCGAGGGCGGCATCCGCATCATCCACCACGTAGAGGAGGGCCACCGGTCCGAAGACCTCTTCCGTCGCCACCCGCATGCCGGGGGCGATAGCGGTGATGACGGTCGGGGCATAGAAGGCGCCCGGCTGGTCGGGGCCACCCGGTCCCACCACCCGCTGGCCCCCGCAGAGGATCGTTGCGCCCTTGGCCCGAGCGTCCTCGACCTGCGCCTCGATGCCGTCCACCGCCGCCGCGTTGATCAACGGGCCCACCTCGGTGGCAGGGTCGAACGGGTCACCCACCGACAGGGCGGCCATCGCCTCGACGAACCGACCGGTGAACTCCTGGGCGACGTCCCGGTGGACGATGAAGCGCTTGCCGGCGATGCACGACTGTCCGGCGTTCTGCACCCGCGCCTGCACGGCCACCGGGACCGCCCGGTCGAGGTCGGCCGACGGCAGGACGATGAACGGGTCACTCCCGCCGAGTTCGAGCACCACCTTCTTGCCGACGGCACCGGCCTGGGCGGCGACGGCACGCCCGGCACCCACGCTGCCGGTCAACGTCACCGCGGCGACCCTGCGGTCGGCGATCACGCCGGGCACCTGGTCGGTACCGATGAGCAGCGTCTGCAGCACGCCGTCGGGTGCCCCGGCGCGCCGGAACAGGTCCTCGATCAGGAGCGCGGTGCGGGGGACGCTCGGGGCGTGCTTCAGCAGCCCCACATTGCCCGCCATGACCGCCGGTCCGATGAAGCGCGCCACCTGCCAGAGCGGGAAGTTCCACGGCATGATCGCCAGGATCACCCCGAGCGGTTGGTACGCCACGAGACCGAGCGACCCGTCGACCAGCACCTCCTGATCGGCCAGCATCGCCTCGGCGTGCTCGGCGAACCAGCGGAAGCCGAAGGCGCACTTGGCCACCTCGCCCTTGGCCTGAGCGAAGGGCTTGCCCATTTCGGTGGTGACGGTGTGGGCGATGTCGGGCACCTCCCCCTCGAGTAGTTCGGCCGCGGTGATGAGGAGGCGGGCCCGCTCCTCGAAGGTCGACCCGGCCCACGCCGAGGCGGCCGTCGCCGCGGTGGCGAGACGTACTTCGAGGGCGGTGGCGTCGAGGGGATCGAACGACTCGAGCAGCTCGCCGGTCGCGGGGTTGATCGTGGCGATGGGCGGACCGGGGTCTACTGCGTGCATGCGGTCCAGTATCGCCGATGGCCGGCTGGGCCCGATCCGGGGCATGGCGGCACGTGCCGCCTCCGTGGGCCGATCACTCCAGGCCGAGAATCCCGGGCAGGAGGAGCCGCTGGACCTTGCCGGTGGCCGTCCTCGGCAGGGCGTCGACCACCTCGTACTGCTTGGGCCGCTTGTAGCCGGCGAGGTTGTCGGCGGCGTGGTCGGCGAGCGCGGCAATGACCGCATCGGGGTCGACACCGGGCCCTGCCACCACTGCGGCACACACGCGTTGGCCCCACCGCTCGTCGGCGAGTCCGAACACGGCAATATCGACGATGCCGGGCACGTCGGCCAGTGACGCCTCGACCTCGGCCGGGTAGACGTTCACCCCACCCGTGATGACGAGATCGTCGCGCCGACCATCGAGGTAGAGGTAGCCGTCGGCATCGAGTCGTCCGAGGTCCCCGACGGTGAACGCGCCGTCTCGCCAGGCGCCCGCGGTCTTGGCCTCATCCCCCCAATAGGTGAAGCGCTGGAACGGAGGAGGACGGCACCAGACCGTGCCGTCGGGGTCGACGGACAGCTCCCTCCCCCGACGGGCGCGGCCGACGGTTCCCGGACGCTCGAGCCACTCGGTGGCCGAGCACACGGTGAACTGCCCCTCGGTCGAGCCGTAGAACTCCCACAGGACGTCCGGGGCGACCACATCGAGTGCGGCCCGCTTGAGGGCCGGTGGACACGGCGAACCGGCGTGGACGAGGAGCCGCAGTGCATCGAACCGCTCCGGGGCGGTGTCCGGCAGTGCCAGCAGTCGGGCCAGCGCGGACGGCGCCAGGAACGTGGTGGTGGGCACCGCACCGGAGGCACCCTCGAGGGCGGCCGCCGCCCGGCCGGCGTCGAAGTGGTCGAGGATGACGCACGTGCCTCCGGCCAACAACGTCCCGCCCGCGAACCGCACCGACACGGAGTGGTACATCGGCGAGCAGACCAGGTGGACGTCGTCGGGTCCGAAGCACCACTGGTCCGCTTCGTCGGCAAGTGCGGCTGCTGCGGTCGGCGCATCCCACAGCCCCGACCAGACGCCCTTCGCCGTTCCGGTCGTGCCCGACGTGTAGTGCATGGGCCGGGCCCGTGGGTGCGGGGCGAGTGCCACCGGCGGACCGGCGTCGAGTCGGGCCAGCGCGTCGGCGTCCGTCACCACGAGCACGGGCGCGGCATCGTCGACGAGGAGTTCGCGTTCGGCCGCCGTCAGGGTGGCGTTCAACAGGACGGGCACCACGCCGACCCGCAGGGCGCCGAGCACCGCACAGAGCAGGGCTGCCGAGGACGGCAGGCAGAACACCACCCGGTCGCCCGCAGCGCAGCCGGACGCCAGGAATGCACCGGCCGCCCTCGCCTGGGCCTCCTCGGCTACGGCGGCGGTCAGGACCTCGAAGCTGTCGCCGGTCACAGCGAGCCGCCGGCCGGTGCGGAGTCGGCTGCGTCGCCATTGCCGAGGCCGACCGGCCCATCAGCGGGAGCCGGGTCCGCCAGGTTGGTGAACGCGGTCGGCCGGAAGACGGCCACGAGTGCACACACGGCGAGCAGCGCCAGCGACCCGACCACGGTGACCGTCCGGATCCCGTGGGTGTCGGCAAGCAGCCCCTGGACGACGGCCCCCAACGGATAGATGAGACCGAGGGCCATCATGTAGATGCTGAGGATCCTGCCGCGGGCCTCGGCCGGCGCCCGCAACTGCACCACCGTGTTGAGCCCGGAGAGCACGAAGATGTAGCCGGCCCCCACGGCCACGAAGGCCACGAGGGCGAGCGGCAACGACGGGGCCAGTCCATAGGCGCACAGCAGCACCGGCACGACGAACAAGGCCGTCCGGAGCATCGTCAGCCGACCGAACCTGATGGCCAGGCCCGGGAGCGCCAGGGCGCCCGCCACGGCACCGATGCCCTGGGCGGTGACCAACAGCGCGGTGATCGACGGCAGGCCGATCCCCGCCGAGTGCACGTACTGCTTCGCCATGGCCGGCACCAACGCGATGAAGGGCGACGCCAGCAGGGCGACAACGGCGATCCAGCCGATCGCCGACCGGCAGCCCGGCTCCGCCCGGGCGGCCTGTGCCCCCTCGACGATCCGTCGGACCATCCTGATCGAACCGGTGACCGGGAGCGGCTTCGGGAGGTGGACGTAGAGGAGCGCAACGACGACCGCGCCGAAGGACAGCGCGTTGATACCGAAGACGAAGGCGTAGTTGTTGCTGAGAAGGACGAGCCCCGCGAGCGCCGGACCGATGACCCGACCGAGGTTGTACTGGGCCGAGGACAGCGACACTGCGCCGAGCAGGTCCTCCGTCGGGACGAGGTCCGGCACCATCGCCTGGTATGCGGGGAACCCGACGGCCCCGCACGCTCCGCCGAGGAACGAGAGCACCACGAGTGCCCAGGGCGGATCGTGGTGGAGGCCGGCGAGGACCGCGAGCGCTGCGGCGAACACCGTCTCGGCCACCGTGGTGAGGATGAGCCACTTGCGTCGGTCCAGGCGGTCGGCGAGTGCGCCCCCGACCGGGGCCAGCAGGCCGATGGGCACGAAGGCCGCACCGGCTGCGAGTGCGGCCCAGGCCGGCTTGTCGGTCCGGGTGAAGACGAGGACACCGAGCGCCACCGTCTGCATCCACGAGCCGAGGTTCGAGACCAGGGCTGCCGACCAGATGAGGGCGAAGTTCCGCGAGCGGAGCGGGCGGAGCGATGCCAGGGCCACGGGGCCGAGGCTACCGGTGCAGAGCGCCGAGCTCGTTGGCCGACGGGCGACCCCCTGGCGAGGTCCTGGAGCCCCGGGCGGCGGCCCTGGGCATGGTGGCTACCTGTCGAGCTTGACCTTGCGCCGGGGGCGCAGGGCGAACCACCAGATGCTGGCCATCGTGGCGAGCACCCCGAAGGCGGCAGCCGGCTTGGCGATCTTGCGGGAGCGGTCGGACATGGGAGTGACGTTACCCGGACGGCCGGCCTGGCGGTCACCCCGGTGGGCCGTCGCCGAGGTGACGGCCCACCGTTCTCACGTTCTTCTTCCGATCTTCTTCGGGTTCTCCTACCCCCTCCTTGGGTTCCCCTTAGAGCCGTCCCGCAGCATGGAGGACATGCAACGGAGCACCTTTCGCACCAGCCCGATCGAGCGTGACCGCGGGCGGGCCGCCGGCACCGCACGGACCCTCGTGGCCGGCACGGCGACCTCCGTCACCACCTCGCGTGTCCTTCCCTCCTGGCACCCCGCCTCCGAGGGGTTCACGCCGGACGGGACGTCGGCCACCACCCGGCTGCGCCTCGTCCAAGATTCCGAGCCGGGGTCGCCCACCCTCCGAAGTACGTCGAGGGGCAGCGCATCACCCGACAGCGTGGGGACGGCGTCCCCCGGCTCGGGCCCGAATGTCCGTCGTTCGCTCCTGCTCGGGCGGATCGCCCAGTTCCTCGAGGCCACGGCCGGCGACCCGCCCGCGCACGGGTCGGACAGCCAGATCCGCCAGGCCCACTGAAGCGGCTCGGTTCAGCCGCTCAGGTGCCGGCTGCGACCACCCGCAACTCGTCGAACGAGGCGATGATGCGCTCGCTCAACGTCGCGGCGGCGTCGTCAGCCACCCAGCTCTCGAAGGAGAGTCGGAAGATTGCGATCGCCACCTCGCCGGTCAGGCCGGCGGCCGGGTCGGCCACTCCGCGCCGCCGCAACGCGTCGGCCAGCGCGGCCGCCAGTGTCGCCAACTTGATGAGCTCGCGCTCGCGCAGCTCCTCGCTGCCGACGATGATCGTCTGCCGGTGGCGGCTGAACTCGCGACGACCGTCGAAGAACGCTCCGGCTCCGGCGAGCGCCAGGCGGACGGCCTCGATCGGCGAGGCATCGGGGGGCGCGTCGTGGACGGCCTCGACCAGGAGGTCCTGCAGCATCCCGGCCCCGGCGAAGAGGATCTCGCGCTTGTCGGCGAAGTGCCGGAAGAAGGTCCGCTCGGTCACCCCGGCCCGCTCGGCTATTGCGGCGACGGTCGTGCGGTCGAAGCCCCGCTCGCCGTAGAGCTCGAACGCCGCCTGCTCGAGCCGTCCCCTGCTGTCCGGTTCCCATCGCGCCATGAAGGAATCGTAGCGGTGGCTGATGACAGCGACTGACATCCCGGGTAAGGTGATGACAGTTACTGACATCGGCATCCGGCCATCGCCCTTGCCGTCACATAACAGGAGGTCCCCATGCGTGTCTTCGTCACCGGTGCATCAGGTTGGATCGGTTCAGCCGTCGTTCCCGAACTGCTCGGCGCTGGGCACGACGTCGTCGGACTCGCCCGCTCCGACGGGTCGGCCAGCGCCCTCGACGCCGCGGGTGCCTCCGTCGTGCGGGGCACGCTCGACGATCTCGATGTGTTGGCCAAGACCGCACAGGAGTCGGACGGCGTCATGCACCTCGCCTTCAAGCACGACCTGGCATTCAGCGGCGACTTCGTGGGTGCGGGCCTCGCCGACCGGGTTGCCGTCGAGACGTTCGGCGACGCCCTGGCCGGGACGGACAAGCCCCTGGTCATCGCATCGGGCCTGTTGGGCCTCGCCCAGGGCCGCCTGGCGACCGAGGCCGACGGTCACGATGCCGCCGACATGGGCCTCCACGGTGACGGCCCATCGGCCCGCCACGCCACGGCCGAGTTCACGCTGCAATTGGCCGACCGGGGCGTTCGCTCGTCCGTGCTCCGCCTCCCTCCGACCGTCCACGGCCGAGGCGACACCGGCTTCATCGCCAGCCTGGTCGGGCTGGCCCGCGCCCACGGCGTCGCCGGCTACCTCGGCGACGGCACCATCCACTGGCCTGCCGTGCATCGCGACGACGCCGCGCTGCTGTTCCGTCTCGCGGTGGAGCAGGCCCCCGCCGGGACGACCCTCCACGGAGCCGCCGAGGAGGGCGTCCCCCTCGGAGAGGTCGCCGCGGAGATCGGCCGTCAGCTCGACCTGCCCGTCCGCGCCGTGCCGGACGCCGAGGCGGAGGACCACTTCCTGTGGTTGGGCACGTTCGTGGGCCTGGACACCCTGGCGTCGAGCGACGTCACCCGCCGCACGTTCGGTTGGGAGCCGACCCGTCCGGGGCTGCTCGACGACCTCGCTGCCGGCCGGTACACCGACGATCCGGCCTGAACCGTCCGGCCTAGGAG
>PLRX01000098.1 GCA_003164095.1 Acidimicrobiaceae bacterium
GTCACCGTGGGTTTAATCGCAAGCTCAGGGGGTGTCGACATAACTGGCGGGTTCATGTCGACAACACTCAAGCCAATGGCGGTGCCGTGGCCGGCGCCCAGGTAGGGGGCGACTCGGTCTTCCGGCGGCTCGGGAGCTTGTGGATCTTCTTGGCCTCGGCCTCCTGCTTGGCCAGGAACGGGTCAATCTTGCGCAGGTTGGCGGCGACCAGCAGGAACGCCACAAACGGACTCTGGGGTGCCACGCCCCGGACCCGGCGCCGCTCAGGATCGTCAATGGCCTCGCGGGCGCCGTCCTTGACGAATCCGTTCATTCCCTCGATGCCGTTGCGCAGGGTGGAGTAGACCTCCTGCCATTCATGCGCTTTGCGCGGCAGGATCTGGGCGAACTTGGCCCCGACCTCGGGCGGCGGGGTAACGGACTGCCGTGAGCAGATCTTCGGGGTGTGCGTGGTCAGCACGTCGGTGACCGGGATGCGGACCTTGGCCTTGATCGCATGACCCTCCGAGGCCGGCTTCAACTCGCAGCGCACCACCGGGTTGGGGCTGGCTGCCGGACAGCGCATCCGGGCGTGTCCCCCGTCATCGGGTTTGGCCTTCAGGCGGATCTGGTGGAACCGCCGCTCTTCGATCCGAGCGGCCGGCGTGCACTTCGTCTCGACCTACAGCCAGTTCGTGGGACATGGGTCGTGCGCCAGCGGTTCGAACCAGTGGATCAACGCCATCATCTCGACATCCGGCGGCATCTCGGTGTACCCCACTGCCACCGGCGGACAGGAGATGGCCGACATCTTCGAGTCGGGGCTGGCGGCGAACGGGGTCTTCTGACGCGTCGGTAACGGCCGCGCTGGGCCGGGACCACGGCAGCACGTGTGTACGCCTCGGGCGGGTCAGGGCAGAGCTTCGATCGGTGGCACCATCATCGCCCGCTTGCGGGCGCCGCCGAGCTTCTCGTCGTCAGTGTCTCCGTCAGGAGACCCTGCGACAAGAGGCGAGCGGGTGAGAATGACGACGCCCGCGACGAGCACGGCCAGAGCCAGTACCTCCAGGATGATCCAGACGGCACCGCCCCGCAGGACGTCGCCGAACAGTGTGATCCCGAGGACGATGCTCACCAGCGGATTCGTGGTGACCAGGGTCGTCCGTGACGCCGTGATCGGACCTGCGTGGAGCGCGCTCTGGAGGAGGAAGATCGCTCCGAACCCGGCCACGGTCAGCATGTACGGCTCGAAGTGGGAGAAGACCGCACTCCATCCGTGATCCAGGTAACTGGTGATCGCTTTGGTGAGGGCCGAGGTGTATGCCGCCGCCACCGCAGCTGCAGCGCCGAGTGACGCCGCGCGCCACCAACGCGGGCCCCACAGACCTCCGAGGACGCCGAGAGCAATCGTGCCGGCCACGGCCGCTGTTGCCACGATCCACTGGGTGGAGGAAGGGAGCTCCTGGCCCCCGTGCGGACGTGCTGCAAGGAAGAACCCGCCAAGACCCACGACGATCGTGAGACCGCCCAGCCACTCCCGTGCGCCGAGGTGATAACGGAACCAGACGCCGAGGATCAGGAGGAGGAACAGCAATTCGGTCGTGAGCACCGGCTGTACGGTGCTCAGCTCACCGTGCTTCAACGCGGTTGCGACGAACCCGAATTGGATGAGGCTGAACCCGAATCCGATGAGCCAGATCTTCTGCCGCACAGCATGGCCGATGAGGCTCGCCTTGAGGGCCGACGACTCCGGCGCCGTCTCGACGCCCATACGCTGCAACACCGAGGTGAGGGCGTTGGTGAAGGCGGCGAGCGCAGCGAACGTGACTGCGATCATGTTCTGGGCATCCGGTCTTGCTCCGGCACCAGATGCCCACCACCGGGCCGTTGCCGCAGAATGCGGTGATGAATTGTTCGCACGAGCCCGGTTCCCCCAAACGGACGACGGCACTGACGACGCGCCGACGCCACTTCTTGTCACGCCTTGTCACGCCTTGTCACCATGACAGAGAGCTTTACAGGTGTCAACCTTCGAGCCCGGCAGGGTCCACTCGTAGAGCCGTTCCTGATCGACCACTGAGCATTCGTTGGGTTGACACATGTTCTTACACCTGACAACCTGCCCGTGGCGCATTCTGCGTCGGGGGAAAGGCCGCAGGACCGAGGGGGCCACGTGGAGCACGTCCAAGGGGAAGGACGACCAGCGGACCGATGGACTCCCGCGTCGCGAATCAGCACGTCTGTGCGGGGCGCCGGACGGTGTCCCGCACAGACGCGTCGTCGGACCACGGACATGGGCGCCCCGCGCCTGACAGGCGGTCGAAGATGAGGGTGGTGGTGACAGGGGGGACCGGATTCATCGGGTCCCATTCGGTCGCGGCACTGGTCCGACACGGACACGAGGTCCGCGTCATGGCACGAGAGCCCAAGATGGTGGCTCGGGTCCTCGGTCCACTGGGCGTCTCCGCCGACGCAGTGCAGGGCGATGTGACCGATGCCGACGCAGTAGCGACTGCGCTCGACGGATGTGATGCGGTCGTTCACGCCGCGGCACACATCGGCGTCTCGAGCGGCGTCGGAGCGACGAAGGACGTCAACGTGGAAGGCACGCGGACGGTAGTGGCGCGGGCGTTGCAGTTGGAGATGGACCCGATCATCTACACGTCGACCATTGCCATGTACCTGCCTTCGCAGCTACCACTCATCACACCGCTGTCGGCACTGGCTGAACCACTCTCGCCCTACACCGCCTCCAAGCGCGAGGCGGAACTCGTCGTACGGGAATTCCAGGCGGACGGCCATCCGGTGACCAGCGTTGTGCTCGGCGGCGTCTACGGCCCGCAGTCGCCGCACCTCGACAGCAGCTTTGCCGCTGTGTTGGGGGCCCTGCGCTCGATGATGCTCGTTCCGCCCGGAGGCACGACCATCGTGGACGTCCGTGACACCGCTGAACTGCTTGCCCGCATGCTGCAGCCCGGCAGAGGACCTCGCCGCTACCTCGCCGGTGGACGCTACGTCACGTGGTCGGAGTGGGTCGACCTGCTGAGTGTCGCGGCAGGAACGGACGTCGCTCGACACGAGGTGACGGTTGACGAGATGATCGCCCTCGGACGGGAATTCGACGACCAGAGGAAGCAAGGAATCCAGATCGACGTTCCGCTGACCGAGGAGGCCGCACTCGTCATGACGAGCTGTCCGCCGACCGACGATTCGGCCACACTGTCCGACCTGGGCCTCGACTATCGACCCACCGTCGAGACATTCCGTGACACCGTGGAATTCCTGAGGGCCGGAGGCCACCTGCCCGCAGCGGACTGATCACCACCAACTGGGCCTTCCCGCCGATGCGAGGTCCCCACGCTCCCGGGGTCGGGGTCGCGTACCGACGGACTACGAACCGGCGGCGCAGTGCTCGTCGATGAAGCGCCGGACCTCTCGCCCGATCTCTGCGTCCTCCGGAGATGAGCCGAAGAACCCACCATGGGGTGCTGCCTCGATGACGTGCAGCTCCGCCGGGATCCCGGCGTTCCGGAGCGCACGATGCATCCGGACCGTGTTGGACAAGAACAGGTCACGGGTCCCGGTCGAGAGGATCGTCGGCGGGTACCCCTCGGTGAAGTCGCCGAAGAGGGGGGACAGGTACGGATCAGCCAGGTCGTGCCCGTCCGCATAGAGAAGGTTGGCGGGCATCAGGGACCCGGTGAGCACCGAGTCCACTCCGGCGTTGGTGCTGAACGAATCACCCGATTCAGTGAGGTCGACCTCCGGAGTCGACAACACCGCTACGGCCGGCATCGGCAGTCCTTCGTCTCGCGCCCGGAGGACCAGTGCCGCAGCCAGGTTTCCTCCAGCAGAGGATCCGCCCACCACGAGCTGCCCGGCGTGATGATCACGCAGCAGCTCACGGTAGACGGTGACGCAGTCGTCCAAGGCCGCTGGGTGAGGATGGTCGGGAGGCATTCGGTAGTCAACCGACCACGTGCGGAACCCGTTCCGCACAGCGGCCATGGCGCCCATCCCCTTGCACGAGTCACCGCCTCCCGTGATCAACGCCCCACCGTGCATGTCCAGGTACACACGGGGATCATCCGGATCGGTGACCTCGGGCAGGATGTCATACACCGACACCCCGCCGACCGAGATGGTTTCGATGCTCACGGGAAGGCGCTCGGCCATCTCCCTCAGGAAACCGATCATCACCTCCTCACGGCCTGCGATCATCGATCGCCACCCGTCGATGTCGTCCTGTTCCGGGAACGGGAACAGGTCCATGCTTCCCATGCTCAACACACCGGTCGCTTCAGCACTGAGGTGTGCGGGCACAGGAATCGAACGGGCAGGGACGTCCAATGCCATCGAGGCTTGATCAGTCGTCACAGGTAGCACCTCATCGTTGCCGGCGACTGCCGGGATCGGCGTTCGATCACTTTGCGTAGAAGTACGCTCCGCAACGGAAACCCTGCGTGCTACTCGACGTGGATGGATCCTGGGTGCGCACGAAGGTGCCATTGACGATGCGGGCGATGATGTAGCAACCGCTCGGGGTCTTCGCCACGGGATTCACCTCACCGATCAGACCCCCACCGGTGAACGAGGTGATCTTCCGAAGCTGCTGGAGCAAGGATCCCCGGCTGGGATTCGAGCCGGCATTCTTCAGTGCCTGGACGAACAGCTCGGCGGAGAGCCAGCCGTAGAGCGTGTAGAGGTCGGGCTTGAAGCCCGGGCTCGCCACCTGGACCCAGTGCAGGAACGTCTGGTCGGCCGGAAGGACGGAAGCATCCTCGCCGAGGTAGAGCGCAGTGTCCTGGTCGAGCCAGATGCCATCCGCCTTCGCCGCACCACCCGATGTGGGCACGAATGCCTCGCTGTAGCCGGCAGTGCCGAGCACCACCACGGGGTGGAAGTTCTGTTGGTTGAGTGCCTGGACCACAGCGCCGGCGTAGTTCTGAGGCAACTGCTCCAGGAACAGGATCTTCACCCCGGCGTTCTTCATGGCGATGACTTCCTGGGTGAAGTCGGTCTGCGTGACCGTGTAGGTCGGATCGGCAATGACCTTGTAGCCGAGGCTCGCCATCGCCTGCTGCTCGGCCGTCCACGTCTGCTGTGCGGACGGCTCGCTGGACAGGATCGCGCCTGTGTGGGAGATGTCGTCGGGGTACTGCTGCTTGAAGTACTGGAGACCGCCGAGCGGCCAGCCGAAGCGGACCGGGTTCACGCTGAACGTGTTTGGCAGGTCACTGGCCGTCTGAGAGAGGGCAACCGACACGTTGGACACCGTGGGATCGTCGGCGAGGACGGTAGCGCCGTAGCTGTCCTCCAGCGAGAAGCTCCCGACCAGTGCGAAGTCACTCTGGACGGCGGCCTGCGTCTGCTGCTGGTTCGGGGCTCCCTGGAAGCCATCGTTGCTCGAGTCGACCACGATCTTGCGGCCGTTGACGCCGCCGGTGGAGTTGACATAGTCGGCGTATGCCTGGGTCCCGATCGGTGCACCCTTGAAAAGGCCGTAGGAAAGGATCGACACGTTGCCCACGGTCACGGAGTTGGCCGTCACTCCGGTGTGGTCGGAGAAGGCCGACGCCGGCATGGCCGAAGACGTTCCTTTGCTGGCCGACGCAGTGGTAGCCGCCGGACTCGCCGTTGACGAGCAGGCCGCGAGCAGCACGGCTGCAGCGAGCAGTGCAGTCGCCGACGCTGCCGCGCCTCGGCGTCGGACACCGTCCTCACGTCGTCCGGGCATGGTCATGAAGCTCCTCCCCCAAGGTGCAGGACACCGGGCCGGCCACCATCGCGGCAACTACCTCCGGTGCGGGCCGCCCGGTCTGGCGGCTGCTCGGCAGTTTGACACCTGTAAGAACAGGTGTCAACGGAAGATTCGACATCAGCGACCCTTCCGCAGCCACAGCTGCGTGGCCGCCCGTCAGAGAGCCGGCTCGACCTCGTCGGTCACCGTGCGGAGATAACGCCAGGCGATCTCGGGCGGAATGCCACCGACGAGCGGATGCAGCGGCAGGACGAGTCCGGATCTGGCCAGGGAGATCGCTTCGTCGACGGACACGATCCGGTGGCTTCTCCCCTCCGCCCTGAGTTCCTCGACCGATCCTGCGAACGACAGACTCGTTGTTCCACTGTTGCCGAGGTTCATCGCCGCATAGCTGCGGGCGTCGTGCATCAGGTAGGGACCGAGTTCGGCCCAGGCGCGGTCCACGTCGTCGGCGACGAACAGACTCGTCGGCGCGTCCCTCGGCGGGAGAAAGCACCAGCCCGGCTCATGGCCCGCCTCGCGGGCTGCATGTTCGTAGGCGTCCCGAAGGGACTGGTCATCGGCCTGGGCGAAGAACCCGAGACCATTGCGGCCGGCACGGCGGGCAGCCGCTTCACTGCCCCCACCCCAC
The DNA here is from genome assembly GCA_003164095.1 of Acidimicrobiaceae bacterium. GTDB lineage: Bacteria > Actinomycetota > Acidimicrobiia > Acidimicrobiales > RAAP-2 > Bog-756. The sequence goes on from PLRX01000098.1 coordinate 6,372, forward strand.
GACACGGAGGGCCCCCCAGGAGTCACCGGCATGGGCGTGACCTGGACGACCCGACCATCGTGGTCGAACGGCTCGCCTGCCTTGGCCCGCAGCAGGACGGACAACCACTCATCGGCGATGCGACCCCGGCGACGGAAGTCCACACCGAACATGCCGTACTCGTCCTCGCGGTACCCGATGCCACAGACGTAGCTGACGCGTCCGTTGCTGATGATGTCCAGGACCACCATCTCCTCGGCCAGGCGGATCGGCTCGTACAAGGGAAGGACGACGACGGCCAGCACGATCTGGACCGATGACGTCCGGGCGGCCAGGGCAGTGGCCAGGATCATCGGTGACGGAAGGTACCCGTCGGCCTGCCCATGGTGCTCGCAGACGATGGCTGCCACACCTCCACGGGTTTCGCTCCAGCCCGTCATCTCGAGAGCGGCCGCGTAGAGCTCCGTTGTGGAAGCACCGGTGGACGGTGCGCGCATGTCGAATCGCAGCGTGAACATCAGATCTGGGGCTCGATCGGAACTACTCGGATCCGTCCGCGGCGTCCCAGCCGGGCGAGCCGTCCGCGACCCAGGTGCCGATGACCTCCTCGCCGGGCACGACCAGACCGGCCACGTTGGGGTACCCCGCATACGGAGCGAGCATGACAAGTGTCTCGCGCAGCTCGTCAGGCGTGAGCTCGCCACGCTTGAGGGCGGCCCGGGCCTGGATCTTCCAGGTGTCGACCTGGCCGTTGGCGGCGATGACCCCCATGAGTAGCAGCCGCCGGGAACGGACGTCGAGGACTCCACGCCGCCACACCTGGTCGAACAGGGTCTGGACCATGACGTCGTTGAATGCCATGGTGCCCTCGGGCAGGGTGACCACGTCACCGGCGTAGACGTCCCGGAGGACCTCGAGACCGCGGTCATAGGGTGCGGCAGCGTCGTCAGTCATGTCGTAGTCCCTTCGTCGTGGTGCCTGGTCAGCAAAGATCAGGCGTTGTCGTCCGATGCATCGGACTCGTCCGGCAGGAGATAGGTCCGGAAGAATTGTGCCTCTGCGAGGTCGCGTCCCGGCAGGTCGACGCCGTGCCGTTCACCGACGAGCCGCATGAGCTCGAGATCCTTCTGGATGATCGCACCCGAGGTGCGACGCATCGGCAGGATGTTGCGATCCTCGATGATGCTGTCCGGCAGTTCGTGAAGGCCGAAGAACATCTCGCCCATCCGGCCGAGCTGACCGTTGGCCCGCATCGCCTCCTTCAGTCCCTCAACCGGTAGGTCGAGGTCCTTGGCCAGGCGGACCGCCTCCGCCACACCGAGGTGGGACACGTAGGTCTGGAGATTCAGGCACAGCTTCAGCAGGTTGGCGTTGCCCAAGGCCCCGGCCTGGACCAACGTCTCTCCGCACGCAGACAGGATGGGGGCCAGAGCAGCGATGTCCGCGGGATCGCCGCCGAGGAGGAAGGTGGTGCGCCCTTCGGCTGCGGCCACGTGCCCGCCGGTCAGGCACGCCTCGACGATCCGGACGCCGTGCGGGGCAGCCTCGGCAGCGGCCCACACGACGGTCTCGGGCAGCACCGTGCTGTGGATGGCCACGACGGCGCCGGCGCCGAGGTTTGCGAGCAGACCTTCGGGCCCTCCGAGGACCGCACGCACGTGGGCGTCAGCCGGCACACAGATCCCGACGACATCCGACGACCGGGCGACCTCAGCCACGGACGTGGCGCCGGTCGCACCTTGACCGACGACGGCCTGGAGGGGCTCCGCATCGAGGTCGAACACCGTGGGGGCGAGCCCGGCTCGCAGCATGCTCTCGACCAGGGGTCGGCCGATGAGGCCGATCCCGATGAATCCGATACGGGTACTCATGGCGCGGCCTCCGAAATGTCAATGTGGCGCGGCTTGGGCATCAACGACGGGCTGAGCAGTGTCCGGGTGGTGCGGAATGTGCGTTGGGCAATGCACCATCCATCTGCCCCGAGGCGCAAGTGGTCCTCGTAGGTGCCGATGGTGTCGATCCAGTCGTCGGGATGGCTGGCGAGGACTGTCACGGCGTGCACGTACGTGAGGGACGAGGCCTGGTCGCCGTTCACCTCGATCTGGAAGTTCGAGAGAAGGTGCTGGGTGGGGCCCATTCCGGCATGAGCTTCCTCCATGAACATGACGAGGTCGCCAGCCCCCAGCCACGAACCGATGTCGCCGTAGTCGCTCGTCGCGTCGTCGGCGAAGCAGGTCCGAAGGAGCTTCCAGTCGTTCGTGTCGATGGCCCGTGCGTAGCGAATCAGCAGGGCTACGATCTCCTCGCGGTCGACGCTCATAGTCCCTCCCCATTCCGGTCCGGTCGGACCGATGCCCGCTCGAATGCTTGACCCGGCCGGCGATGCGTCACCTTGCCAGATGGGTTTACACGTGTCAACCTGACGGTGTGAAGTGGCCGCGAGAGTTGTCTCCGCAGATCGACGGAGGGGATCAACCGAACATGACCGGGGAGCCGACTCCGACCCGCCGTCTGGGCGGATCCCAGTGACCAGCGTCGACGATGTCTCGAATCCCGAAGCCAGTCCGCGCCAATGGTTGTCCGAACGGCAGTCGGCGACTGTGGCCTCGCTCCTCGATGCCGGGCTCGAAGAAGTGCGCGAGGTGGGATTCGAGAAGCTGACCATCCGATCCGTCGCTCAACGTGCCGGCGTGACTCACACCACCGCCTACAGCTACTTCACCTCGAAGTCGCACCTCATCTCCGAGCTTCACTGGCGACAGACGCAAGCCATGCCGCCCCCTGAAGTGGCTGCCAGCGAGTCCTTCGTCGGGCGTGTCCGCGCTGCATTCGAGGGACCAGCCGGTCTGCTCGCAGCCGATCCGGTGCTGTCACGCGCCGTCTTCGTGGCCATCATCTCCGACGAGCCCGAGGTGCGCCGGCTTCGCGGTGCAGTCGGTGCAGAGTTGGTCAGTCGCCTGCGGACTGCACTGGGCCCGTTCGACGATCCGGAGCTGGTCAGCACGCTCTTCATGGCCTACAGCGGCGCCATGATGCTTGTTGGTACGGGGACTCGGGACTTCCTCGAGGTGATTCCTCGCATCGGGACCGTCGCCCGGCTCATCGACCCGACCAGGCCCCGAGGAGACACCCGATGACCCATGTGTTCGCAGAAGATCACGGTCCGCGGGCACTTGTCGTCGGAGCGTCCGACGGCGTGGCTTGAACCCTTCGGCGGATGAGGTGCGGACGGTGTTCGAGACGAACGTCTTCGGCGTCGTCCGGTGCTTCCACGCCTTCCTGCCGCTCCTCCAGGCTGCGGAATGCGGTGTGGTGTGGTGTGGTGTGAACGTCAGTAGCGGCCTCGGCTCGGTGGCATCGACCCTGCGCCAGGAGTATCAACGGACCCCGGCCGCGTACGGGTCGTCCAAGGCCGCGGTGAACATGTTGACCGCCCAGTGGTCCGTGGCCTTTCCGGAGCTGCGGATCAACGCCGCCGACCCCGGCTACACCGCCACCGACCTCAGTGCCAACGCCGGGACGCAGACCGTCACAGAGGGCCCGGATGCCGTCGTGGAGCTGGCCACGCTCGGGAACGGAGGACCCATCGGCACCTACCTGAGCCGCCACGGCATCGTCCCCTGGTGACCCGGCCACCCGACCTCGTCGCGCCGACCTGGCGTATGGACGGCGTCGCAGCGGTGCCCGACGATCTCCGGGTTCTCCGGTAGTGCTGGAGCTATCGTGGTGTCCGCTGCATCGGAGGGGGACCGACCGATTCCGACCAGGAATCCGTCGATGCTCCGACCGCAGCACGTAACGGATCAGAGGCGTTGCGCATGCGCTTCGCCAGTGTTCGAGGTGTCCGGAATCCGGGAGCGTCCTCGGCTCAGGAAATGGGGGAATTATGGGTAAGACGAAGACCACCGGCCTGCGGCGAGCGTTCGTCCGGGCGACACTCGCCTCGGGCCTGCTGGCGGTCACCACGCTTGCAGGTGTCGGCCTGGCGGCTCCGGCGGCACACGCGTCCACTGCTCTCAACTATGTCGCCCTGGGCGACTCCTACTCGGCCGGTCCACTGGACGGCCCCACGACGGGCAACCTCCTGTGCCTCCAGTCGTCGGCGAGCTATCCCTATGACACGTCGTCACACCTCAAGGCGGCACTGACCGATGTGTCCTGCTCGGGGGCGGACTCGTCCAATGTGACGACCTCCTCGCAGTACCCCGGCGTCCCGCCGCAGGTCGACGCACTGTCGCCGTCCACGCAGCTGGTGACGTTGACCGACGGTGGCAATGACGGCGACCTGTTCGTCTCCGCGCTGCTGGCATGCGGGAGCACCGACATCCTCGATGTCTTCAACCTCGGCTCGCCGTGCAAGGCCCTCTACGGGAACACGTTCACCGACGAGGTGGCTGCTGACGCATCGACCATCAAGAGCACCTTCGCTACCGTCAAGGCCGACGCCCCGAACGCCCAGGTCTACGTCCTCGGCTATCCGGACATCCTTCCGGCGAGTGGGGGCTGCTACCCGAAGGTGCCGGTCACCAACGGCGACACGGCCTACCTGAACAATCTGGAAGTGGATCTGAACTCGACGATCCAGACCGAGGCGGTGGCGGTCGGCGTGCACTTCGTCTCGACCTACAACCAGTTCGTGGGACATGGGTCGTGCGCGAGCGGGTCGAACCAGTGGGTCAACGCCATCATCTCGACATCCGGAGGCATCGCGGTACACCCCACTGCCACTGGCGAACAGGAGATGGCCGACATCCTCGAGTCAGCGCTGGCGGCGAACGGGATCTCCTGACGCACCGAGGCGTCGGAGCCATACACTCCGGACATGGCCCCTTACCTCCCGGCAGAGGAACGCTACGACTCGATGCAGTATCGACGGTGCGGCCGGAGCGGGCTGCTCCTGCCCGCTATTTCGCTGGGGTTGTGGCAGAACTTCGGCGAGGACCGCCCGCTCGACCGTCAGCGGGCCATCCTCCGCCGGGCCTTCGACCTCGGAATCACCCACTTCGACCTGGCCAACAACTACGGGCCTCCCTACGGCAGCGCGGAGACGAACTTCGGCACGATCCTTCGCACCGACTTCGCGTCCTCGCGCGACGAGCTCGTCATCTCGACAAAAGCGGGCTGGGACATGTGGCCGGGACCGTATGGGGACCTCGGCTCCCGTAAGTACCTGCTCGCCAGCCTCGACCAGAGCCTCAAGAGGTTGGGCCTCGACTACGTCGACATCTTCTATCACCACCACTTCGATCCCGAGACTCCGCTCGAGGAGACCATGGGTGCCCTCGACACCGCAGTGCGGCAGGGCAAGGCGCTCTATGTCGGGATCTCCTCCTACTCGGCCGGGCGTACACGCGAAGCGGTATCCCTCCTCCGCCAGATGGGGACCCCCTTGCTGATCCACCAGCCCTCCTACTCCATGCTCAACCGCTGGGTGGAGGACGAACTGCTCGATGTGCTCGGTGTCGAAGGGGTCGGGTGCATCGCATTTTCGCCCCTCGCTCAGGGGCTCCTCACCGACAGGTACCTCGACGGGATCCCCGAGGGATCACGTGCCTCCCGCAGTGGCTCGCTGCCCGAGGAGATGCTCTCCGAGTCGAACCTCGCACATGTGCGTGCCCTGGGGTCGGTCGCCGAGCAACGGGGCCAGAAGCTGTCCCAGCTGGCCCTGGCCTGGACGTTGCGTGATCCGCGTGTCAGTTCGGTGCTCATCGGTGCGAGCAGCGTCGAGCAGCTCGAGGAGAACGTGGTCGCACTCGACAAGCTCGAGTTCACCGACGAGGAGCTCAAGGAGATCGACCTGCACGCGGTCGAAGGCGGCATCGATCTGTGGCGCGGACCCGCCACGAGCTGACCGGTCGGTCGGGTCCCTGGCGGATCCCGCTCTGTCGCCAGGCCTGGAAGGTGGGACAGCCGGGGGCCGGGTCATCGATGTAGTGGGACCTCCGTGAGTGGAGGTGGTCACCGGCTGGGGTGGGACACGTCCAGGGATGGTTTGCCCCGAGGCGCGGCGGCTACTACCCCCAGGGGCCCATCCGCACCGTCGACGATGGTCGGAATCCTCATGGCGCCATGGTCCCTTGCAGCCAGCTCGAATGCGCGCACGCAAGCTAACATTGGTGCGTGCGGGGCCGGCCCCTGCGCTCCTGGTCAGAGACGGGAAAGGGCCCTTCGTGGAAATGTCCAATGGCCCCTCGGACGACATGGTCCTCCGAGGGCTCCGATGACGAGCGGACAGGACGGTCCGTCAGCGACCGTCGAGGTGCGCAGCGACACGTCCGGAGCGCTGACGCTCGCCATTGCCGGCGAGCTCGACCTGGCCAGCGTCGGACCGGTGCACGCCGCCATCGACGAGGCCGTGGACGGGGGACGGAAGCAGCTCGTGTTCGATCTGGGTGACCTCACGTTCATGGACAGCTCCGGTATCGCCATGATGCTGAAGATCTCGAAGGAGGTCGACTCGATGGTGCTCCGCAACGTGACACCCATCGTGCGCAGGGTCATCGAGGTCACCGGTCTCGTCGACGTCCTCGGTCTCGATCCGTGACCGTGCACCGCTCGTTCGCCTTGAACCGGAGATCCGTGGCCGCGAGCCGCGCCTTCATCGGGGATGCCCTCGGCGACCTCCCCGATGACCTCCGTGAAGCGGCCGTCCTGATGATGTCCGAACTGGCCACCAACGCCATCGTGCACGCGGGCACCGGCTTCGAGGTCGCCATCGACCGGTCACCGGAGACGCTGCGCGTAGCAGTCGCCGACGTGGGAGGTGGCGAGCCGGAGCTCCGGACGCCGTCCTCGAGCGAGCCTCACGGACGAGGACTCCAGATCGTCACGCATCTCGCGGACGAATGGGGCATGAGCGACAATGACGACCGGTTGGGCAAGACCGTCTGGTACGTCATCCGGTTGGACCGGCCCCAGCTGTCCGGGTCACGTGGGTCGTCAGTCCGAGATGACATGCCCCGTCAGTCCGCGGCCCAGACGAGGCAGCAAGGCCACCAGCAGCCGAACGGTGACGCCAGGCGCCTCGAGGCGCCTGGCGACGCGCCGCACTCCTCGCCGGCTGCAGACGGTCGAGCCGACTCGGTGCGGTACGACGGACCAGCCGAGCGCCTGGAGCCCCACTCCTTCGGTCAGGCGACCGTCGCGAGGCCGTCGAGCAGCGTGAGCATGTCCTCGGCGTGCTCCTCCTCGACCGCCAGGATCTCCTCGAGCATGCGGCGGGTCGTGGGGTCGCCGGTACCGAGCCAGGAGATGATCTCGCTGTAGGAGGCGATCGCCACCCGCTCGGCGACGAGGTCCTCGCGGAGCATCGACTCGAGTCCGTCGGATGCGTCGTACTCGGCATGGCTGCGGCTGGTCAGTGTGTCCGGGTCGAAGTCGGGCTCGCCCCGCAACTGCGTGATCCGGGCTGCGATCATGTCCGCATGGCCCTGTTCCTCAGTGGCGTGCTGGAGGAACTCCGCCGCGGCGGCCTGCGCAGCGATCCCCTGGGCTGTGAAGTAGTGCCGCTTATACCTCAGGACGCACACAAGCTCAGTGGCGAGTGCCTGGTTCAGTACCTCGACCACCCGGTCCCTGTCTGCTCCGTAGGCGTCCGTCACCGATCCCCGGCTCATGTGCGCACGTGCCTGCTCGCGCAACGTCGCCACATCGGTCAAGAACTCACCCATCGTCGTTACTCCTCGTCGCTCCACAGGCCAGCTCCGTACTGACCGCTCGTGATCGGCACTCTTCCCAGGTCAGGCCGGAGTATTCCGGGGACCACCGCGTCGACCGCCGATGGGCGGAACCGTCGGGTTGGGCGCGGTCCGAACTCAGGGTTGGCTGACCAGTCGGATCTGCGGGCGGTCCGAGCTGGCTCGATCCACCCACGGACCCGGTCCGAAGGGCCCGGACGGGCTCGGGTCGGCGCAGAGCATCACCTGTGCCGCATCGAGGAACCGGGCGTTCACCGTCGAGCGCCAGCGTGCACCGCGCACGATGCGCCACCCGAGCTCCGGGTGCTCGACGATCAGCGGCGCCACTGCGCGGTCCAGCCATGCCCGACCGTGGTGTGGGTCCGCCCGGGCATGTTCTTCGTAGAACGGGAACGCAGCCGCCGGTGCACCGATCCGGCGCAGTGCGGCGACCACCTTGCGGCACCGTGGCCCGGCCTGGAGTTCGATCAGGCCGAGTGCGCCGAGCATCTCCGGCTGGAGCCAACGGTTCGTGGCCAGGGTGGACCCGAGCAGCGTCCGCTCCAGACATGCCATCGGGAGCTCGCCGCGCGCCACGTGGCGGAGGTGGAGGGCCTCGGACATCGTCCGGTGGAGGTCGCTGTGGACGCGAGCCTCGTGGCCACGACCCATCTCGTCCCAGTAGTTGCGGGCGAGCTCGACCTTGGCATCGCCCTCCAGGCCCACCTGGCACTGCGCCACGAGATCGTCGAAGCCGCCGTCCGGTCCACCTTCCAGTTCGAGGAAGGACCGCACGCCCTCCGGATCGGCCTCCTCGGCGAGCCAACGGTACATGGAGGGGACCCGGTCGACAGCCTGGACGGCCCTGAGTGCATCCACCGGATCGTCCGGCAGGTCCCATCGTCGGTGGGCATCCAACTCCTGGATCCGCTCGAGGAAGGCACCTTCGAGGCGCCACTTGAGTTCGGCGATGACGGGATGGTGCTGCCGGTTGGGACCCTGCCACAGGTCGGCCAGCGGGCCGACATGCAGGTCGTGGACCCGCAGGAGCGTGAGGGCGGCATCCTGCTCGTCGACGGGCTCGGCCCCTCGGAGCCCGTCGAGTGCGGACGACGGTAGGGACAGGACTGCGTCCAGCCGGTCCGCCAGCCGCTCGTCCGGCAGCGGAGCCACCAGCGCGAGGCGTGCGCCTGGTCTCGGTGCACGTCGTGTGACGACCGGGGGAGCTGCGCCCGGGCGCCATCGTTCCGTAGGCATGCGAGGCATTGGGGACAGCTACCCGACCTACCGGGATCTAACCCTGGCCGCTCCCGCTCCTGCGGTCTCAGGGCCACCGGCATACCGACGACGACCTGGTCCGATCGGCGGACTACCCCAGACATCCCTGGCGCACGAGCACGATGACCGTGACGACCCCGAGGCCGAGTACGCCGTCGGCGCGCAGTCCCGCACCCCGGGCACGGTCCGGGCCTGTCACGGCGACGGTGATCGGGCGGGCGGGGCGGGGCGGGGCGGGGGCACCGTCGACCCGCCGTCGGCCCACCGGCACCACGCCGGCGAAGACGGCCAGGACTGCCGCGACCCCGGCGCCGACCAGCAGGACGGTGGTGATGCCCGCCAGGTCGCTGAGGGGGCCGGCCACGATCGCGCCGATGGGCACCGTGCCCCCGAAGGCCATGATCCAGAGCGCCATGACCCGACCCCTCACGGCATCGTCGAGCCGTTGTTGGAGCACGGTCGACAGCGAGGTCACGGTGCCGAAGTAGCAGACGCCGACGAGGAAAGCCGCCGGGTAGGCGAATCCCGGCTGTCGGACCAGCGCGAATGCGGCCAGGGAGACGGCGTAGCCGACGAGCCCCAGACGGACCAGCTTCGCCAGGTCCCGCCCGACGAGGACGGTCCCGATCGACAGGGCACCGACGACGGCCCCGAATCCGAAGGCCGCGTACAGCATGCCGTACGCGACCGAGTCCTCGTCGAGTCCCAGGTTGGCGTGGGCGAGCACGGGCATGAGGACGGCGACGGGGAGGCAGAAGAACGAGAACAGCACCATGGTGCCCAGGCAACTGGCGACGACCCGGTCGCGACGGGCGGCATGGATCCCACCGAGCAACCTCCGGAGTCGACTCTCCCCCTCCTCGACGACCGCTCGGGGCAGCTGCAGGCCCCACAGGGCGGCGATGATGAAGAGATAGGTGACGGCATTGCCGACGAACACCCAGGACGCACCCACCTTGGCGTACAGCACCCCGCCGATGGCCGGACCGATCACCCTCGACAGGTTCATGTTCGCGGAGTTGAGTGAGATGGCGCCGGCCATGTCCTTGCGGTCGACGAGCGTCGGGATGAGCGCCGAGTACGCCGGGGCATAGACCGCCTGCCCGACACCGATCGCCAGGATGCACGCGAGCAGTAGTGCCATGTCGGGCGAGTGTTCGGTGACGAGCGCCGCGATCGCCAGGGGGAACAGGAGCTGTTCGACACTCACGACCACCAGGACCGTGCGACGACTGAACCGGTCGGCCACGGCACCTCCGGCGATCGACAGCAGGAGCAGCGGTCCGAGCTGGGTGAGGGTCCCGAGGGCGACGTACGTCGCCGAGCCGGTCTGGTGGTAGATGAAGGCGCCCAGGATGACCGTCTGCATCCAACTGCCGATATTGGACAGCAACGCACCGATGTACACGCGCCGGAACGTCGGATAGGCGAACGCGGCACGGGCACCGCCGCGCTGGACGGGCCGGTCGCCATCGATGATCGCGTCCTCGACGAGGAGTTCGACCCCTGGCTCGGACTCCTCACGAGAGGTCGGCTGTGTGGAGTCCGACACGGCCCCCGTCACCGGCGTACGGGCCGTGTTCGACGCGTCGACCCCCTTGAGATCCCCCCGTGCACCTCGTCACGATAGGTGCACCCACCCCGCCGACGCCCGGGTACCTCAGGGGTGTATCGAACGTATGTTCGGGTACACTTGGCTACGATGGCCGTCCTTCAGGGCTCGCTCTTCGATTCGGGTTCGGAACCCCGGCTGCGCCCACTCCACGGGGCGCTGCGCAGGATCACGCTCGGCGACGGCGCATGGATCGACCATCTGCCCGGTTGGGTGGAGCGGGCCGATCTGATCTTCGAGGCACTGCTCGATGAGGTGGCATGGTGCTCCGAGGAGCGGGTCATGTACGACCGGAGGGTTGCGATACCCCGGCTCATCGCGTCCTACGGAGACGGCGCCGTCAGTCCCCATCCGTTGCTCGACCAGGCCAGGTCGGCCCTGGTGGAGCACTATCACGGCATTCCCGGGGGCGATCTGGCGACGATCGGGCTCTGCCTCTACCGGGACGGCCGCGACAGCGTGGCCTGGCATGGCGACACGATCGGTCGCGGTGCGAGGGAGGACACCCTGGTCGCCATCGTGTCGCTCGGCTGGCCGCGACGTCTGGCCCTGCGTCCGAAGCACGGCGGCGGAAGGACCCGGGGCTTCGCGCTGGGTGGTGGCGACCTCCTGGTCATGGGCGGAAGCTGCCAACGCACATGGGAGCATGCCGTGCCGAAGATGGCCCGGCCTGCCGGTCCCCGGGTGAGCGTGCAGTTCCGGCCTCGCAGCGTGCACTGACGGCGCTACCCCGACCGACGGTCCCGTCCACATCCGAGGTGCCAGACTCACTCGGATGAAGCCGACGGCCTCAGGGGTGGCGGCCGCCCACTCGCCAGGGCGG
>PLRX01000034.1 GCA_003164095.1 Acidimicrobiaceae bacterium
GGTCGCCGAAGCCGGGAGCCTTGACCGCGGCGATGTTGAGGGTGCCGCGGATCTTGTTGACCACCAGGGTGGCCAGGGCCTCGCCGTCAACGTCCTCGGCGATGATCAGCAGGGGGCGGCGGCTGTTGACGACCTGCTCCAGCAGGGGCAGGAGGTCGCGCATGTTGGAGATCTTCTTCTCGTAGATGAGGATCAGGGGGCTTTCCAGCTCGACCTTCATCTGGTCGGGGTTGGTGACGAAGTAGGGGCTGAGGTAGCCGCGGTCGAACTGCATGCCCTCCACCACGGTCAGCTCGGTGTCGCGGCCCTTGGCCTCTTCCACCGTGATGACGCCGTCCTTGCCCACCTTGGCCATGGCGTCGGCGATGATCTGGCCGATCTCCTGATCGCCGTTGGCGGAAATGGCGCCCACCTGGGCGATGGCGTTGCCTTCCACGGGCTTCTTGATGTCGTCGATGGCGGCGACCACGGCGTCCACGGCCAGGTCGATGCCCTTCTTGATCTCCATGGTGTTGGCGCCGCTCACGACCGCCTTGATGCCTTCCTTGTAGATGGCCCGGGCCAGCACGGTGGCGGTGGTGGTGCCGTCACCTGCGACGTCGTTCGTCTTGGTGGCGACCTCCTTCACCAGCTGGGCGCCCATGTTCTCGAAGGGGTCGTCGAGCTCCACCTCACGGGCGATGGACACGCCGTCGTTCGTGATGGTGGGCGCACCGAACTTCTTCTCGATGACGACGTTGCGGCCCTTCGGGCCGAGGGTGACCTTGACCACGTCGGCCAGCTTGTTGACGCCGGCCTCGAGGCCACGGCGTGCGGACTCGTCGAACTTGAGGATCTTGGGCATTACTTGGTCACCTTGGCCAGGATGTCGCGGCTCGACAGGATCAGGAGGTCCTTGCCGTCGGCGCTGATCTCGGTGCCGCCGTACTTCGAGTAGACGACGGTGTCGCCCACCGCGATGTCGAGCGGGATGAGCTCGCCGGTCGTCTCGGAGCGGCGACCCGGGCCCACGGCCAGTACCTCGCCCTGCTGGGGCTTCTCCTTGGCGGTGTCGGGGATGACCAGACCGGACGCGGTGGTCTCCTCGGACTCGCCGGGCTGGACGACGATGCGGTCGTCGAGGGGATGCAGACTCATGATACGGGCCTCCTGTGGGGCGTTAGCAGTCGAAGGATGAGAGTGCTAACGATACCCGGCGCGCACGGGATTGGCAACCGCGCCCCCCGAGTGCCAATCGCGCCGGCGTCGGGCCAGTGGTCCCACCTGACCCCCGACCCCGGACCGACGGGGCCCGGCAGGCGTCAGACCGTCGAGACCAGGCGGAGGTTCGGGTCGGCGCCGAGGTCGAGGCCGCTCCGGTCCCCCCGGGTCAGCCGCCAGTAGCCGGCGGCCGCCACCATGGCGGCGTTGTCGGTGCACAGCGCACGGCTGGGCAGGAAGGCGCCGATGCTGTCCTCGGCACACGCCGCCTCGATGCGCGCCCGGAGCAGCGAGTTGGCCGCCACGCCACCGGCCAGGCAGATCGCCCGGGCACCGACCGCACCGGCCGCGGCACGGGCCCGGGTGACCAGCACGTCGACGACGGCCTCCTGGAACGACGCGGCCACGTCGGCCGTCGACGCATCGGGCTCCTTGCGGACCCGGTTGACCACCGAGGTCTTGAGCCCGCTGAAGCTGAAGTCGTAGCCGTCGCCGGGTAGGGAACGGGGGAAGGCGTAGGCGGCGGGGTCGCCCTCCGCGGAGATCCGGTCGATCGCCGGGCCGCCCGGGTAGCCCAGCCCGATGAACCGGGCAACCTTGTCGAAGGCCTCGCCGGCGGCGTCGTCGATCGTCCCGCCCATGATCCGGTACTCGCCCGGGGCCGTCACCTCGATGAGCAGCGTGTGGCCGCCCGACACCAGCAGCACCACGAGTGGCCAGCCGAGGTCGGGCTGCTCGAGCAGCGAGGCGAAGAGGTGTGCCTCCAGGTGGTTGACCCCCACCAGCGGGACGCCCCAGGCCATCGACAGGGCCTTCGCCTCGGCCACGCCGACCAGGAGCGAGCCGATGAGGCCCGGGCCGTGGGTGACAGCGATTCCGTCGATGCCGCGGCCGGAGTGGTCGGAGCTGGCCTGCTCGAGGGCATCGGCCAGCACCGGCGTGAGCAGCTCCACGTGGGCACGGCCGGCCAGCTCGGGCACGACCCCGCCGTAGCGGGCGTGGAGGTCGATCTGGCTGCTGACGACCGACGAGACGATCGTGGTGCCACCCTCGACCACCGAGGCCGCCGTCTCGTCGCACGACGTCTCGATGCCCAGCACCCGGGCGATGGGTCGGTCGGCGACGGGCACGGCACCGACCCTACCGGGACGACCGTGCCGGATGGCTACCCGGGGGTGTGGCAGACGGCCTCGACGTTGTTGCCGTCGGGGTCCCGCACGAACGCCCCGTAATAGTCAGGGTGGTACTCGGGCCAGAGCCGTGGCTCGTGCAGCACCTCGGCACCGAGGCCCACCGCGGCGTCGAAGAACGACCGCACGGCGTCCCGGTCGACGGTGGCAAATGCCAGGTGGGACTCGCGGAACCCGCCGCCCGTGGCGTCCGGACCGATCCAGAAGTCCGGCTTACCGTCGGCGCCGTAGCCGACGACCGGGCCCAACTCCATCACCCTGGACACCCCAAGGGGGGCGAGCACGGCGTCGTAGAACGCCGCGCTGGCCGCGACGTCACTGCACTGGATGGACACGTGGTCGAGCACGCCCCGACGCTACCCCCGACCCGCCTCCGCGGTCAGTCCCGGCGCTCGAGGTCCACCGTCTCGGCCAGCGCCGACCCGATGGACGCCAGCCGGTCGCCGTAGGCGGCGGAGTCGATGTCCCGCACCCACATGATCAGGGCGTCGCCGTCGTGGTAGTAGTTCGGGCGTACGCCCACCGGGGCCAGACCGAACCTGCGGTACAGCGCGATCGCCGGCTCGTTGCCTACCGCCACCTCCAGCGTCAGGTGGGCCGAGCCCCGGGCCAGGGAGTTGCGCACCAGGTCGTAGAGGAGCACGGTGCCGATCCGCCGACCCACCCACCCCGGGGCCACCGCGATATTGTTGACGTGGGCCTCGTCGTCGATCGACATCTGGCCGGCGTAGCCGACCAGCTCGTCGCCCACCCAGGCCGCCCGGTAGGCCCGGGACGTGCGCTGGGCCAGCTCGCCCTCGAACAGGTGGCGCGACCACGGCTCGTCGAAGACCTCGCCCTCGATCCTGAGGACGGAGCGCAGGTCGCGTGACCGCATCGGGGCGACCACGACGGCCAGGCGCCCGCCCGGGGCCTCCGTCGGGTCGGTCCCCGGCTCGGCCGTCACCGGCCGTCGCCCGGTGGAGGCGGCGCCGTGCGCTGCGGGGCGCGCTCCTCCCAGTTGATCTTGGCATCGGCCGGCCGGCGGTAGTCGGGCACGATGTCGGTCGCGGCCTGCAGCGGTGCACCGGCGGCCAGACGCCGTGCCGCCAGCCGCACCAGGACGGCCGGCGACGGTGCGGCGACCGTCTCGGCCAGGCCGAGGTCGAGACCCGGTCGCGGGGCCAACTGCTCGACGTAGCGGACGGCACCGTCCCCCACCACCAGTACCGGTCCGCCAGCCGCCAGCTCGTCGCACCAGGCCGCCAACTCCTCGGGGGCCAGCGCGGCCGGCCGGTCGGTGCGCACGTCGGCCGGGTCGGGGCCGTCAGGACCGCCTCCGTCGGCGCCGGCGTCGTAGGCGGCGGCAAAGACCTCGCCGCGCCGGGCGTCGATCACGGCCACCACCCGGGCCGACCGGTCGGCCGGGGCGGCCTCGTAGGCGCCGGCGGCCAGTACGTCCAGGCTCGAGACACCCAGGACGCCGAGGTCGAGCGCCTGCCCCAGGGCCTTGGCCGTGGCCACCCCGACCCGCAGCCCGGTGAACAGCCCCGGCCCGACGTCGACTGCCAGGGCGTCGACCTCCGCGAGGGTGGTGCCGGACAGTGCGCACACCTCCTCGACGGCCGGCGCCAGGAGCTCGGCGTGGGCCCGGCCGCCCAGGTGGGAGCGTTCGGACACGGCTCCGTCACGCAGCAGGGCCGCGCCGACCAGGTCGGTGGCCGTCTCCAGGGCGAGCACCCTCACGGCGCCACGGTCCACGGACCGAGGGCGGAGGCCAGGGCGCTCCAGCGGTCGTCCCACGACTCGCCGGCCCCGGTCACGGTGATCCGCCGTCGCCCCTCGTCGTCGGGATCGGTCTCGAGCAGGAGCGACAGGGCGCCGGACCCGAGGACCGGCTCGGCGGCGTCGCCCCACTCGACCAGGGCCACGCCGCCGTCCTCCACCAGTTGCCCGAGGCCGAGGTCGGCGATCTCACCGAGGTGGTCGAGTCGGTACACGTCGGCGTGCAGTAGCGTGCGCAACCCGGTCGGGCCGGGGGCCACCTCGTACTGGCGGACGAGGGTGAACGTCGGGCTGGTGACCGGATCGTCGATGCCGAGGGCCCGGCCGAAGCCCTGGGCAAACGTCGTCTTGCCCGCCCCGAGGTCGCCCGACAGGAGCAGGACGTCGCCGGGCACGCACACCGTGGCCAGCGCGGCGGCCAGCTCCCGGGTGGCCGCTGCCGACCCGCTGGCCAGCGCGAGGCTCGTGCTCACGCGGCACGGCCCATCAGCTGCTTGGCCCGTACGAAGTCGGCCCGCATCTGGGCGAGGACCACCCCGCCGCCCCGCAGGGCGGCCGCCGGGTGGAAGGTGGGCACGAGTGTCGTCTTCCCCATGGGGTACGACGAGCCGCGCAGCTTGGTGATGCCCTGGTCGGTGCCGAGCAGGAGCTTGGTGGCGAAGTTGCCCAGGGTCACGACGACCCTCGGGGCGATGAGGGCCACCTGCTCGGTGAGGTACGGCCGGCAGGCGCTGATCTCCTCGGGTCGCGGGTCGCGGTTGTCCGGGGGGCGGCACTTGACCACGTTGGCGATGTAGACGCGCTCCCGGCCGATGCCGAGCTCCTCGGCGAGCAGGCGGTCGAGCAGCTGGCCGGACCGACCGACGAACGGCTCGCCCCGGAGGTCCTCGTCGCGCCCGGGCGCCTCGCCCACGAACATGAGGTCCGCCTCGGGGTCACCCACGCCGAAGACGACCTGGGTCCTTGTCGCGGCCAGTGGGCAGCGGGTGCACGCGGCAGCCTCTGCGGCCAGCGCGGCGAGTCGGGATCCGGGTGCCATCCGCGGCATCGTACCGGCAGAACCCGGCGCCGCCCGCCCTGCGGCGGCACACGACCCGGGCACGGGCGCCCGCAGGACCGGGCGCGCCGCACGGATCACCCGAGGGCGTCGACGACCTGTGCGACGAGGTCCGGTAGGTCGCCGGCCACGAGCCCGCTCCGATGGCCGAGCGACCCGGCCCGGCCATGGACGTGCGCGCCGAGCGCGGCGGCCTCGAGCGGCGGCACCCCACGGGCCAGGAACGCTCCGATGACCCCGGACAGCACGTCGCCGGTGCCGGCCGAGGCAAGCGACGGGGTGCCCGCCGTAGCCAGCAACACGCGACCCGACGGGTCGGCCACCGCCGTCGTGGGGCCCTTGAGCAGCACGATGGCGCCCGACACCGTGGCCAACCGCCGCGCGGCCGCCACCCGGTCCGGGCCCGGAGCGGTCCCCAGCAGTCGCTCGTACTCGCCGTCGTGCGGCGTCAACACCACGGGGGCCGACGCCTCGAGCGGGCGCTCGTCGAGCCGTCCCAGCACGCTGAGTCCGTCGGCATCCACCACGACCGGGGCCGCCGCCCGGGCCACCAACCAGCGCACCTGGGCCCCGGTCCCCTTGGCCCGTCCGATCCCGGGGCCGACCACCACGGTCCGGCATCGGGACGCAACGTCGAGGGCCACGTCGGCCCACCCGTCGGCCGGCAGTTCGACCCCCACGGCCTCGGTGGCCGGCAGGTCGGTGAGCGCCCCACCCGGCACCCCGAGGCGGACCATGCCGGAACCGGCCCGGTAGGCGGCGCGTGCGCACATCGCTGCGGCTCCGGTCATTCCCGGCGACCCGGCCGCCACCAGCACGGCGGCCGCCCACTTGTTGCCACCCGGGTCACGGGGCGGGAGCCAGGCGGCCACGTCGGCGTCCTCCACCCGGTCGATGCCGTGGGCGCCCACCGGCAACCCGATGTCGACGACCCGCACGTCGCCCGCCAATGCGCTGCCGTCGCCCTGCAGCAGGCCGGGCTTGGCCGCCACGAAGGTGACGGTGCGGCGGGCGGCCAGCACCCGACCCGACGCCTCGCCGGTGTCGCCGGCGACGCCCGAGGGGATGTCGACGGCCAACACCGGCACCCCCGGCGCCACCACGGGTGCGTCGTAGGTCCCGCGGAAACCGGTGCCGAAGGCGGCGTCCACCACCAGGTCGACCGTGGGCCCGTCGAACCCGATCCCCTCGATCTCGCCGGGGCCGACCACGGACACCCGGACGCCGCGGCGAGCGAGCAGGCCTGCCGCCACCCTGCCGTCGGCACCGTTGTTGCCCTTGCCGGCGACGACCACGACCCGGCGCCCGTAGGCGCCGCCCAGCAGTTCCAGCGCGGCAAGGGCCACGGCCGTCCCGGCCCGGGCGACGAGTTCCTCGAGCGGTGTGGTGTCGACCGCCAGGGCGTCGACTACCTGCATCTCGGGGACGGTCAGTACCGGCTGCACGATCCGAACCTACCGATCCGCCCGGTCGTCCGTCGCCATGCCCGTGGGCCCCGGGGCCTCGGCCACCACCGCCGCCAGCGCCACCAGATCGGTGTGGGTGAGCGAGAGGTGCCAGCGCGTCACGCCGGCCGCACGGGACGCATCAGCCGCTGCATCGTGCAGCACCACGGTCGGGGCGTCGAGCCCGCTGCGCACGACCTCGACGTCGTGGAACCCGAAGGCGCCGAGGCCGAGGCCGAGCGCCTTCATCACGGCCTCCTTGGTGGCGAAGCGCGTGGCCAGGCGGGGCGCCGGGTCGGGCACCAGCGCCGCGTACTCCCGCTCCCCTGCGGTGAACAGGCGGCGGACCAGCGTGGGCCGGCGGGCCAGCACGACCCGGAAGCGACCCACGTCGACGGCGTCGATGCCGATGCCGACCACACCGCCGCCGAGCCGGGCCGACAGCGCCCGGGTCGCCTCGGCGACCAACGGCTCGGCCGCCGACCGGATCACTCGACGGTGACCGTCTTGGCCAGGTTGCGAGGACGGTCGACGTCGAGGCCGTGGAGGCGGGCCATCGAGTGGGCGAACATCTGCATCGGCACGACGTCGATGACCGGTGCGAAGAGGTGCTCGGTGGCGGGCACCCACAGCACCTCGTCGGCGTGACGGGCCGTCTCCTCGTCGCCGTCGTTGGCCACGAGCACCACCGAGGCGCCCCGGCTCTTCACCTCGGCCACGTTGGCGATGACCTTCTCCCACACCGGCGTGCGGGTCGCCACGCACACGACGACGGTGCCCGGCTCGACCAGGGCGATGGGACCGTGCTTCAACTCGCCGGCCGGGAAGCCCTCGGCCCGCAGGTACGAGATCTCCTTGAGCTTGAGTGCGCCCTCCAGAGCCACCGGATAGCCGACGTGCCGGCCCAGGAAGATGAACGAGGGCGAGTCGCGGAACCGCTCGGCCACGGCGTGGACGGCGTCGCCGCGGGTCATGGCCTCGGCCACCTTGTCGGGCAGCGACCCCATGGCGTCCAGCAGGCCCCGGGCCTCGGCCGGCGACAGCGTCTCGCGGACCTGGGCCAGGTAGAGGGCGAGGACCTCGAGTGCGGTGATCTGCGCGAGGTGGGTCTTGGTCGACGCCACCCCGATCTCGGGGCCGGCCCGGGTGTAGAGCACGGCGTCGCCCTCGCGGGCCATGGACGAGTCGACCACGTTGGTGATGATCAGCACCTTGGCGCCGAGGGACTTGGCCTCACGCACGGCCTGGAACGTGTCGACCGTCTCACCCGACTGACTCACACCGATGACCAGGGTGTGCTCGTCGACGACCGGGTTCCGGTATCGGAACTCGCTCGAGATGTCGATCTCCACCGGCAGGCGGGCCCAGTGCTCGATGGCGTACTTGGCCATGAGCCCGGCGTGGTAGCTCGAGCCGCAGGCCACCACGAAGACCTTGGTGATCCCCCGGAACTGCTCGTTGGTGAGGTGGACCTCGTCGAGGACGAGGGTCCCGTCGGGCAGCAGCCGGTCGAGCAGCGTGTCGGCCACGGCCTTGGGCTGCTCGTGCATCTCCTTGGCCATGAAGTCGTCGTACCCGTCCTTGCGGGCGGCATCGAGGTCCCAGTCGACGTGGAGCGGGGCCGGCTCCACCGGCTCGCCCTCGAGGGTGGTGACCGTGATCACCCCGGGGCGCAACTCGGCCACCCGATCGTCGTCGAGGATGAAGAAGTCATGGGTGAGGCCGAGGATGGCGGGGATGTCCGAGGCCAGGAAGGCGGCACCGTCGCTCACCCCCATGATCAGCGGCGACACCCGTCGTGCCGCCACGATGACGTCCGGCTCGGAATCGTGCACCACGGCCAGTGCGAAGGCTCCCCGCACCTCGGCCAGTGCGGCCCGCACGGCGCCGGCCAGGCCCTCGTCGGGGTGGGCGGCGAGGTGGGACTCGATGAGGTGGGCGAGGACCTCGGTGTCCGTCTCCGACTCGAGGTGGTGGCCGTCGGCGATCAGCCGATCGGACAGCTCGACGTGGTTCTCGATGATGCCGTTGTGCACCAGGGCGAGGTGGCCGTGGCAGTCGGTGTGAGGGTGGGCATTTTCCTCGTTGGGCCGGCCGTGGGTGGCCCAACGGGTGTGGCCGATGCCGGCAGAGGGGTCCGCCGGCGCGCCCTCGGTCCGTTTCGTCAGGTCGTCGAGCGACCGGGTGCCGTTGGCGGCCCGGACCCGCCACAGCGGGTCGTCGCCACCGGGGCCCACGAGTGCCAGGCCCGCCGAGTCGTACCCCCGGTACTCGAGGCGGGCCAGACCCTCGACCAGCACGTCGAGGACCTCGCACTCACCGGCGTCCAGCCCCGGTCCCCTCGTGATGCCGATGATGCCGCACATGGATGACCACGCTACCCGCGGGGGGTCGTCCCGGTAGAGCCGGGGGGCCGGCGGGCGGGGCGCTGTGGCCTCAGACGGCCGAGTCCAGGCCCTCCCCGAGCTCCTCGGCCACAGCGGCGGCCTGCGCCTCGTCGCGGGCCCGGGCCGCCTCCAGCAGCTCGTGCTCGATGAGGGCGTGGAGGCGCTGGGCGGTCGCCTCGGCGACCCCCGGCTCGGTGCACTCGACCATGACCCTGACCACCGGCTCCGTGCCGCTCGGGCGCACCAGCACCCGGCCGGTCTCGCCCATCGCCTCGCGTTCCTGGTCGATGGCCATGCCGATGGCCGGGACGTCCGCGTACAGCGATGTGTCGACGCCCCGGACGTTGACGAGGGTCTGCGGCACGGGCTCGATGAACCCGTCGAGGAGCTCGACGAGCGTCGAGCCGGAACGGGCCAGCAGGTCGGCCAGCACCAGGCCGGTCAGGAGGCCGTCGCCCGTGGTGGCCAGTCGTCGGAAGATGATGTGGCCCGACTGCTCGCCGCCGAGGGAGAAGCCCTCCTTGTCGATGGCGGCCAGCACGTGGCGGTCGCCCACGGCGGTCTCCTTGACCAGGATGCCCCGCTCCTCCATGGCCCGTCGGAAGCCCAGGTTGGTCATCACCGTCACCGCCACGGTGTTCCCGGCCAGCTGGCCGCGGTCGGCCAGGTCCCGTGCGAACAGGGCGAGGAGGGAGTCGCCGTCCACCAGGGTGCCGGTCTCGTCGACGGCCAGGAGCCGGTCGGCGTCGCCGTCGAGGGCCAGTCCGAGTGCGGCGCCGTGGTCGACGACGGCCCGGGACAGCAGTTCGGTGGCCGTCGAGCCGCAGCCGGCGTTGATGTTGGTGCCGTCGGGCTCGTCGCCGATGGCGATCACCTCGGCGCCCAGCTGCCCGAACACCTCGGCGGCCAGCTCGGAGGCACTGCCGTTGGCACTGTCGACCACGATCCGCAGGCCGTCGAGCCGGCGGCCGTCGAGCGAACTGGCCAGGTGCTCGACATAGGCGGCTCCGAGGTCGGGCTCGGTGCGGATGGTGCCCACGCCGTGCCCCTCGAGCGGGCGGGGGCCCTTGACGCCGGGGTCGAGGACACGGTGCAGCTCGTCCTCGATGGCCTGCTCGAGCTCCTCGGTCAGCTTCGCTCCGCCGGCGCCGAACAGCTTGATGCCGTTGTCGGCGAACGGGTTGTGGGATGCCGAGATCACCACGGCAGGCAGGTCGCGCTTGACCGACAGCCAGGCGAGGGCCGGGGTGGGCAGGACGCCCACGTCGACCACGTCGGCGCCCTCACTGGCCAGGCCGGCCCCGAGGGCCGCCTGCAGCATGGGTCCGGACCTGCGGGTGTCGCGTCCGATCAGGAAGGTCGTGGCGGTGATGGTGCGGGCGACGGCGCGCCCGAGGGCCAGGACCAGCTCTGGGGTGAGCTCGGTGTTCGCACTGCCCCGTACTCCGTCGGTGCCGAACCAGGTTCGGGCCACCGGCTTACCGCTTCGAGTACTGGGGAGCCTTGCGGGCCTTCTTCAGGCCGTACTTCTTGGACTCCTTCTCCCGTGAGTCACGGGTGAGGAAGCCAGCCTTCTTGAGCGCGCCGCGCAGCTCGGGGTCGAGCTCGCACAGGGCCCGGGCGATGCCGAGGCGGAAGGCACCGGCCTGGCCGGATACGCCACCGCCGTCGATCGTGACGTCGATGTCCCACGACTCGGTCGTGTCGGTCAGGCGCAGGGGCTCGGTCACGATCATGCGGTGGGTCGCCGAGGTGAAGTACTCCTCGAACGTGTGCCCGTTGCAGGTGATGGCGCCTTGGCCGGGGCGGAAGCGCACCCGTGCGACGGCCTGCTTGCGGCGTCCGGTGGTCTGGCAGATGGGGGCAGTCACAGGTGGTTCCTTCGTTCCGTGCGTTCGGTGGTGGTCCGGCGGGCTCAGGCGCCGCTNNCGCCGCGGTAGACCTTGAGCTTGGTGGCCATCTGGCGACCGAGCCGGTTCTTCGGGAGCATGCCCCGGATGGCGTCGCGGACGACGTCGTCGGCCCGGTCGATCATGAGGTCGGCGTAGCTGGTGGCCGTCAGACCGCCCGGGTAGCCGGAGTGGCGGTAGGCCATCTTGGCGTCGGCCTTGCCCGACGTCAGCACCACCTTGTCGGCGTTGATGACGACGACGTGGTCACCCGTGTCGACGTGGGGGGCGAAGGTCGGCTTGTGCTTGCCACGCAGTATGGCGGCCACCTCGGTGGCCAGGCGGCCCAGCACCAGGCCGTCGGCGTCCACGACGTGCCAGGCACGGGTGATGTCAGCGGGCTTGGGGGTGTACGTACGCAACAGGAGTCCTCTTCGATGGTGTCGGGTGTCCGGGCACCTGCGGGGTGCGGGGCCTCGGGAGTGGGCGACCGGTGGGCGGCGGAGATCCGCCTTCCAACGGCCGGAGCCCGACCCGGCGACCTTCCACACTACGTCGGATGGGGGTCGGCGGGCAAGCCGCGGCCGCCCGTCCGGCGGGCGGCGGCTGCAGTCCGACCGGGTCGGTCGTGGACGGGGCGGCTCAGTAGCGCACCGCCATCAGCGTCAGGCCCTGGGGCGGGGCGGGCTGGGAGGCCTGGCTGCGGTCGGCCGACCGCAGGATGTGGAGCATGTCCGAGGGGCGCTTGCGTCCCCGGCCCACGTCGACAAGGGTCCCGACCAGCGAGCGGACCATCTGGTGGCAGAAGGCGTTGGCCTCGATCTCGAAGGCGAGGAGGTCCCCCACGACCGGTGCCAGCCACGCTCCCGTCGAGCGGTCCCCGGCGTCGAGCTCCGAGGTGCCGGCCGTGCGGGCGCCCGGGGCCCGGCCGTCCAGCCGGGTCCAGCGGGCGTCGAGCACCCGGCGCGGGATCGGGTCCGAGGGGCTGGTACCCGGCACCCGCCGGCAGAAGGCGCGGAAGTCGTGCTCGCCCAGCAGCGCGTCGGCGGCGGCGACCATCGCCCGCAGGTCGAGCGGGTCGGGCACGTGCCACGTCAGGCCGGCCAGCAGCGGGTCCGCCACGGGTGCGTTCACCACCAGGTAGCGATAGCGGCGGGCGGTGGCCGAGTGCCGGGCGTCGAATCCCTCGGGGGCGATCTCGGCGGAGCGGACGACGATCCGCGGGCCCACCTGACTGTTGCAGGACTTGACGAGTGCCGCCGGCTCGAGCTCGGCCGATCGGTCGGCCGGCACGTCGACGTGGACGACCTGGTCGAGGGCGTGCACCCCGGCGTCCGTGCGGCCTGCACAGGTCAGGGTGACCGGGGTGCGGCAGACGCGGGACAGGGCGGCGGCCAGCACACCGGCGACGGTGTCCAGCCCCTCCTGGGCGGCGAAGCCGTGGAAGCCGCCGCCGTCGTAGGCCACCCGGAGGCGCCAGCGGACGGTGGCTCGATCACTCCCCCCGTGGTCGGGGGGCGTGCTCACACCAGTTCGATGCGGGCCATCGGGGCGTTGTCGCCCTGACGGTTGCCCAGCTTGAGGATGCGGGTGTAGCCACCCGGGCGCTCCGCGTAGCGGGGGCCGATCTCGGCGAACAGCTTGTGGGCCATGTCCTTGTCACGGATGAAGGCGACCACGTTCCGCTGCCGGGCGACGCCGCCCTTGGCGGCCGCGGTGATGACCTTCTCGGCCACGGGGCGCAGCGCCTTGGCCTTGGCCTCGGTGGTGACCAGGTATTCGGCCGCGATGAGCGAGGCGACGAGGTTGCCCATCATCGCCTTCTGGTGTGCCGAGCTGCCGCCGAAGCGGCGGCCCTTCTTGGGGGTGCCGAGCATGGGGGAACCTCAGTCCTTGACACGCAGGGACAGGCCCCGCTCGTCGAGCTTCTGGAGCACCTCGTCGAGCGACTTCTGCCCGAAGTTGGTGATGTTGAGGAGATCGTCGAGGGTCCGGTCGACCAACTCGCCGATGGTGTTGATCTGGGCCCGCTTGAGGCAGTTGCGCGGACGCTCGGTGAGGTCGAGATCCTCGATGCGCAGGTCGAGGTCGGGCGAGCTCGAGGTGTGGGCGCCGGGGACGCTCAGCTCCAGGCCCTGGGGCTCCTCCTCCAGGTCGGCCACCAGGGCAACCAGGGTGCGGAGGGTGTCGCCCGCCGAGGCCAGGGCCTCGCGGGGCGAAAGGGAGCCGTCGGTCTCGATCTCGATGACGAGACGGTCGAAGTCGGTGGACTGCTCGACGCGCACGGGCTCCACGGTGAAGGCCACCCTGCGCACGGGCGAGAAGATGGCGTCGATCGGGATGACGCCGATGGCGCCGGTGCCCTTGTTCTTGTCGGCCGACACGTAGCCACGGCCCCGCTCGACGGTCAGGTCCACGGCGATGTGGCCCTTGGCGTTGAGGGAGGCGATGTGCTGGTCGGGGCTCAGGACCTCGACGTCGGAGGACACCTGCAGGTCGCCGGCGGTGACGGCGCCGGGGCCGCGCTTGTCGAGGCGGATCGTCACCGGCTCGTCGCTGTGGACCTTGAACAGGAGGTCCTTCAGGTTGAGGATGATGTCGGTCACGTCCTCCTTCACGCCCGGCAGGGTCGTGAACTCGTGGAGGGCCTCATCGAAGCGGACCTGGGTGATGGCCGCGCCGGGGATGGACGACAACAGGGTCCGCCGCAGCGAGTTGCCGAGCGTGTGGCCGAAGCCGGGGTCGAGGGGGCCGACCGCGAACTTCTGGCGGTTCTCCTCTTCCTCTCCGATGGCTTCGACGGTGGGTCGCTGGATGATGAGCATGCGTGTGTGGCTCCTCGGCAGATGGTGCGCAGGTTCGGTCTGGGTCGGTTTGTGCAGGTGGTGCGGGTCGGCGTCGGCCGGGTCTACTTGGAGTAGAGCTCCACGATGAGCTGCTCCTGGACCGGCTCGTCGATGTGTTCGCGCAGCGGCAGCGAGAACACCTTGACCTCGAAGCGGTCACCGACCGTCTCGAGCCACGGCGGGAGCGCCCGGTCGAGGGTGTCCATGTTACGGCGCACGTGGAACAGTTCGCGCGACGCCGGCTTGAGGGCGACGGTGTCGCCCTGGCGCACGCGGTAGCTGGGGATCGTGACCCGCTTGCCGTTCACCAGGACGTGGCCGTGGCGCACGAACTGGCGGGCCTGGGAGCGGCTGGCGCCCCACCCGGCACGGAAGGCCACGTTGTCGAGGCGGAGTTCGAGCATGCACAGCAGGTTCTCACCCGTGATGCCCGGAGCCCGGCTGGCCTCGACGTAGAGATTGTGGAACTGCTTCTCGAGCAGGCCGTAGATACGGCGTGCCTTCTGCTTCTCGCGCAGCTGGCCGAGGTACTCCGACCCCTGGCGCATGCGGTCGCGACCGTGCTCGCCGGGCGGATAGGCGCGGCTGTGGCGGTCGGTGACCGCCTCGGAGACGGGGCACTTCATCGAGTAGCAGCGCTCTCCCTTGAGGAAGAGCTTGGTGCGCTCCCGGCGGCAGAGCCGGCAGACAGGTCCGGTGTAACGAGCCATGGTGGTCCTTGGTTCCCTTCGTTCCCGTCCCTACACCCGCCGCCGCTTCTTGGGGCGGCAGCCGTTGTGCGGGATGGGGGTGACGTCCTTGATGCCGGCGACCTCGATGCCGGCGGCAGCGAGCGAGCGGATGGCGGTCTCACGGCCCGAGCCGGGGCCACGGACCAGTACGTCGACGCGACGCACGCCGTGCTCCATGGCCCGCTTGGCGCACTGCTCGGCGGCCAGCTGGGCGGCGAACGGGGTGGACTTGCGGGAGCCCTTGAACCCGACGTTGCCGGCCGAGGCCCAGGCGAGGACGTTGCCCTCGGGGTCGGCGATGGAGATGATCGTGTTGTTGAACGAGCTCTTGATGTGAGCGACGCCGAAGGTGATGTTCTTCCGCTCGCGCTTGCGGGGCCGACGGGCGGCTCCGGGCTTGGTTGCCTTGGCCATTACTTGCGCACCTTCTTCTTTCCGGCGACGGTCTTCTTCGGGCCCTTGCGGGTCCGGGCGTTCGTGTGGGTGCGCTGGCCGTGGACCGGCAGGCCCTTGCGGTGGCGGATCCCCTGGTAGCAGCCGATCTCCATCTTCCGCTTGATGTCCTGGGAGATGTCCCGCCGCAGGTCGCCCTCGACCTGCAGATTGGCGTCGATGTAGTTGCGGAGGCGGGTGACCTCTTCGTCGGTCAGGTCACGAACACGGGTGTCCGGGCTGGTCTCGGTGACCGCGCAGATCTGCTGCGCGGTCGTCCGGCCGATGCCGAAGATGTAGGTGAGGGAGATCTCCAACCGCTTTTCACGGGGGATGTCCACTCCGGAGATACGGGCCACGGGGTCTTCTTTCTCTTCTTGCTCAGCGCCTGGTCGGCGTCAGCCCTGCCGCTGCTTGTGGCGCGGGTTGTCGCAGATCACGATGACCCGCCGGTGGCGGCGGATCACCTTGCACTTCTCACACATCGGCTTGACGCTCGGTCGAACCTTCACGTTGTCGTCCTTGTCTCGGTCCGGCGGGCCACACGGCCTGCCGGGTCACTGCTGGTCTGTCCCCTCCCCACCCACACGGGCGGGGAGCCGACCGGCTCACTTGTAGCGGTAGGTGATCCGCCCGCGGGCCAGGTCGTAGGGAGTGATCTCCACTTGCACCTTGTCTCCGGGGAGGATGCGGATGCGGTGCATCCGCATCTTTCCGGAGCTGTGCGCCAGTACGTTGTGGCCGTTCTCGAGCTCCACGCGGAACATGGCGTTGGGGAGCGGCTCGACGACCGTCCCCTCCAGCACGATGGCATCTTCCTTGGGCTTGGGCAGGTGAATCTCCTACTACTCTTCGTTCTCGTCACTCGTCGGCCCGGGGGACGACGGGCGCCGCGGACCACGGGATTCGTGCTCCGGACGCCACCGCAGTCGGGGGCATGCCAGAGCACGGCCACCTGAGCGGGATCGGCACGCCACCACACAGCGGCGGCTGACCGAAGGACAAGTCTAGCCCGTCGTGGGCAAATTGCCAGTCCGACCCCGCTGGGCGGCGCAGTTCGGGCCACCGACCAGGAAACCCCAGGTCAGCGGCCTAGAGGACGGTGAAGACCTCCGGGCCGTCATCCGTCACGGCGATGGTGTGCTCGAAATGCGCCGAGAGCCGGCCGTCCGAGGTGACCACGCTCCAGCCGTCGTCGAGGAGCACGGTCCCGATACCCCCGGCGTTGACCATCGGCTCGATGGCGAAGACCATGCCCTCCTTCAGGGTCGGCCCCGGCGTACCCGGCCAGTAGTTGGGCACCTGCGGCTCCTCGTGCATGGCCGTCCCGATGGCGTGGCCCACGTACTCGCGGACCACCGAGAAGCCGGCGGCCTCGGCCACCTGCTGCACAGCCCGGCCGACCTCGTGGAGGCGGTTGCCCACGGTCAGCTGCTCGATGCCGGCGTACAGGCTGGCCTCGGTCACCTCCATCAGACGCTCGGCCTCGGCCGAGACCTCCCCCACCGGCGCCGTGTAGGCGGCATCACCGTGGTAGCCCTCGATGATGGCACCGCAGTCGACGCTGATGATGTCCCCTTCGACCAGGACGACCTCCTTCGACGGGATGCCGTGGACGATCATGGAATTGGGCGACGTGCAGACCACCGCGGGGAACCCGTGGTACCCGAGGAAGTTGGATCCCGCCCCCCGCTTCTCCAGTACGGCGCGGGCGGCCCTGTCGATGTCGAACGTGGTGACCCCCGGTGCGATGACCGCCCGGGTGGCCTCGTGGATCTCGGCCACCACCCGCCCGGCCTTGCGCATCTTGGCCAGCTCGTCGGCGTTGCGCCTCATCGCTCGGACCTGCCGGCGGGCACCCGAGCTGTGGGCGCGGGCGCAGTGTGGCGGCGGTCGGGGACGGCGCAGGGCATGTTCGTCATCGTAGGGGCCGGGTCACGTGAACCGTCCGCCCTTGCGGTTGCTCCGGTCCTCGATGGCCCGCACGATCCGCTTCGTCACTGTGTCCGGCAAGCCGGTCCCGGCGACCTGGGCGAGCTGGCCCCGCTCCCGGTACCAGTCGATGAGCGGGGCGGTCTGGATCTCGTAGATCTCGAGCCGTCGGGAGATGGCCTCCTCGGTGTCGTCCTCGCGCTGGACGACCTCCCCACCGCACACGTCACACGTC
Source organism: Acidimicrobiaceae bacterium (assembly GCA_003164095.1). Taxonomy (GTDB): domain Bacteria; phylum Actinomycetota; class Acidimicrobiia; order Acidimicrobiales; family RAAP-2; genus Bog-756. The sequence continues at coordinate 17,109 of PLRX01000034.1, forward strand.
CAGCCGATCAACGGTCGTGCCTGGAGCGAGTAGTTGGCACCGCAGTCCACACACACCCGGCGCGAGGCGAGCCGGCGGAGCACCTGTGACGTCGGGACCTCGATGTCGATCACCAGGTCGAGGTCGACCGGTGCCAGCAGGTCGGCCAGCATCCGGGCCTGCTCCACCGTGCGGGGGCACCCGTCGAGGATGAAGCCGCGGTCCTTGGTGTCGCTCTCGGCCAAGCGGCCTGAGACCATCTCCATGATGAGGTCGTCACCCAGCAGTTCGCCGCGGTCCATGAGCTCCTTGGCCTTCTTGCCGAGCCCGGTGCCCTGCTTGACGGCCTCGCGGAGCATGTCCCCCGTGGAGACATGGGTGACCACGTAGTGATGGGAGAGGGACAGACACTGCGTCCCCTTCCCCGCCCCCTGTTTGCCGAGGACGACGAGCCTGGCGCCGGCTGCCACCTACTTGAGGAAGCCCTCGTAGTTTCGCATCATGAGCTGGCTGTCGATCTGCTTCATCGTCTCGAGTGCCACGCCCACGGCGATCAGGAGCGTCGTTCCGTAGAAGGGATAGCTGGTGATGTTCCATGCGGCCATCAGCAGCGACGGGGTGACCGCCACCGCACCGAGGAAGAGGGCGCCCGGCCACGTGATCCGGTTGAGGATGTGGGCCAGGTACCGCTCCGTCGGCTGGCCCGGGCGGATGCCCGGGATGTACCCGCCCTGCTTGCGGATGATGTCCGCCTGCTGGTGCGGATCGAAGGCCACGTAGACGTAGAAGAACGTGAACAGGAGGATGAACAGGAAGTACGTGAGGATGTAGAAGATGCTGGTCGGGGTGACGTTGTGGTTGACCCACGACCGGAAGGCCGCCGACGGGATGACGTTCGACAGCAGCACCGGGATGTACAGGACGGAGCTGGCGAAGATGATCGGGATCACGCCGGCCTGGTTGACCTTCAACGGGATGTACGTGTTGGAGCCGCCGTACATCTTGCGCCCCACCACCCGCTTGGCGAACGTGACCGGGATGCGGCGTTGTCCCTGGTCCACGAAGACGATGAGGACCAGCAGGGCCAGCGAGACCAGCAGGATGGTGGCGAACTTCACCTTGCCGCCCTCCTGGAGCACGGTGTTGAGGCCCGAGGGGATGCCGGCCACCACGTTGGCGAAGATCAGGATCGACATGCCCTGGCCGATGCCACGCTGGGTGATGAGTTCGGCCAGCCACATCACGAACGCCGTGCCGGCGGTCAGGGTGAGGACGATGAAGCCGGCCCGCCAGATCGAGTAGTTGAGGATCAGGTCGATGTTCTGGGAGCTGCCGAACAGGCCGCCGCCGCCCTTGTGGAACAGGTAGACGAGGCCGGTCGACTGCATCAGCGCCAGGGCCACCGTGAGGTAGCGGGTGGTCTGGGTCAGCTTCTTCTGGCCGACCGCGCCCTGGTCGCGCCACTGCTCGAGCTTCGGGATCACCGTGGCCAGCAGCTGGATGATGATGCTGGAGGTGATGTAGGGCATGATGCCCAGCCCGAACACGGCCATTCGGGTGAGGGCGCCACCACTGAACAGGTTGAGGAACCCGAGCACCCCGGATGACTTCGACGCCGCCTCGAGCTGGGCCACCTTCGAGAAGTTGACGAAGGGGACCGGCACGTTCGCCCCGAACTGGTACAGGGCGATGACGGTCAGCGTGAAGAGGACCTTCTTGCGAAGGTCGGGGATGCGGAAGATGTTGGCCAAGCTGGCAAGCATGGGACTCCTCGACGCCGCGTTCAGGTGATGCTAGCGGTTGGTGAGGGCGTTGCCCTTTGCCGGAGGGCGGTTGTTGCCGAAGGGAAGCGGGACGATCGAGATCGTCCCCCCGGCGCCCGTGATGGCCGCATCGGCCGACTTGGAGAACGCGTGCGCCTCGACCCGCAGGGCGCGCGGCGGCGCGCCACCGCCCAGGATCTTGACCAAGTCGCCCTTGTGGGCCAGGCCGGCGGCCACGAGTGCGGCGATGTCCGCGGTGTCGCCCTCGACGGCGCCCAGGGCGCCGACGTTGACCGGGGTGTACTCGACCCGGAACGGATTCTTGAAGCCGCGCAGCTTGGGGATCCGCTGCATCAGGGGCAGCTGGCCGCCCTCGAAGCCCATCGGGATGGTGTCGCGTGCGCCCTGGCCCTTGGTGCCACGGCCGGCGGTCTTGCCGCCCTTGCCCGCGATGCCTCGGCCGACACGCTTGCGGCGGCGGTTCGCACCTTCCGGGGGGCGGAGCTCATGAACCTTCATGGTCAGCCTTTCTCGTCTTCGGTGGCGGACGTGACGTCCACCAGGTGCGGGACCCGAGCGATCATCCCACGGATCTCCGGGCGGTCGGGAAGCACGTTGGTGCGCCCGATGCCGCGCAGGCCGAGGGCCCGCAGGGTGCCACGGTGCTTGGGCATGGTGCCGATGGACGAGCGGACCTGGGTGACCCGGATCCAGCCCGTCGTGGACAAGGGCGTGTTCGTGATGGATGCCATCTCAGTTCACCTCCGTGAAGACGTCGGCCTCGCGACGCCGCTCGCGGTAGGCACGCAGCATGGCGGCCGGCGCGACCTCGTCGACCGGCTTGCCGCGCAGGGCGGCGATCTCGTCGGGGCGCTTCAGACCCTTCAGGCCGGCGATGGTGGCGTGGGCCACGTTGATGCCGTTGGAGGAGCCGAGTGACTTGGCCAGGATGTCGCGGATGCCCGCCATCTCCAGGATGGCCCGGGCCGCACCCCCGGCGATCACGCCGGTACCCGGGGCGGCCGGCTTCAGCATGACCCGTCCGGCGCCGCTCTCCCCCACGATGGGGTGGGTGATGGTCGACCCGGCGAGCGGCACGTCGAACATGTTCTTGCGCGCCTCTTCGATGCCCTTCTGCACGGCCAGCCCGGCCTCCTTGGCCTTGCCGTAGCCGAGACCGACCCGGCCGTTGCCGTCGCCGACCACCATCAGTGCTGCGAAGGAGAAGCGGCGACCGCCCTTGACGACCTTGGACACCCGGTTGACCCGGATGGTGCGCTCCTCGAACTGCAGCTCGTTGTTGTTCACAGCCATCTCAGAACTCCAGTCCTTCGGCCCGGGCGGCGTCGGCCAGTGCGGCCACCCGCCCGTGATAGGCGAACCCGCCGCGGTCGAAGACCACGGTGGTGATTCCGGCGTCCTTGGCCCGCGAGGCCACGAGGGCGCCCACGGCCTTGGCCGCGTCGATGTTGCCGCCGTTGCTCCCCCGCAGGGACGGCTCGACGGTCGAGGCTGCGGCCAGGGTGCGGCCGGACAGGTCATCGATGAGCTGTGCGGAGATGTGCTTGTTGGAGCGGAAGACGGCCAGGCGCGGACGCTCGGCGTTGCCCTCGACGCGACGCCGCACGCGCCGGTGGCGGCGACGGCGGAGCTCCAGCTTGTGATCAATGCGTGCCATTACTTGGCTGCCTTCCCGGCCTTGCGCACGACCCGCTCGCCCGCGTAACGGATGCCCTTGCCCTTGTAGGGCTCGGGTTTGCGGAGCTTGCGGATGTCAGCTGCGACCTGACCGACCTTTTCCTTGTCGATTCCCTTGATGATGATGCGGGTGGCACTCGGCACCTCGAAGGTCACGCCCTCGGGGGCGGTGACGTTGACGGGGTGCGAGAAGCCGAGGGCCAGCTCGAGCGCCGCCGGCCCCTTCGGGATGGCGCGGTAGCCCACGCCGACGATCTCGAGCTCCTTGGAGAAGCCCTCGGTGACACCGGCGACCATGTTGGCCACCAGCGACCGGGTGAGCCCGTGGAGCGCACGGTTCTGGCGCTGGTCGTCGGGGCGCTCCACCACCAGCACGTCGCCGTCCTGGCGGATGCTGATGGCGGGCGGCACCTGGCGGGCCAGCTCACCCTGGGGGCCCTTGACCGTGACGCGGTGCTCCTCGTCGACGGCGACGGTGACCCCGGAGGGCACGGTGATGGGCGAACGTCCGATACGGGACATCAGCGGGTACCTCCTGCGGTCCGGCGCGTGGGCGCAGCCGTGGTCATGAGGTGGCTACCAGACATAGCAGAGCACCTCGCCGCCCATGCGCTTCTTGCGCGCCTCACGGTCGGTCATCAGGCCCTTGGAGGTGGAGACCACCGCCACACCGAGCCCACCGAGCACGCGCGGGATCTTGTCGGCACGCGCATAGATGCGCAGGCCGGGCTTGGACACCCGCTTGATCCCGGAGATGGTCCGGGCGCGGTCGGGCGCGTACTTCATGGTGATCTGGAGCGTGTTGCCGGGCTTGCCCGAGGTCTCGCTCACCTGGAACCCACCGATGTAGCCCTCCTCCACGAGGATGGCGGCCAGCGACTCCTTGAGCTTGGAGCCGGGCATCGACACGGTGTCGAAGTGGGCGGTGTTCGCGTTCCGGATGCGGGTCAGCATGTCGGCGATCGGGTCGGTCATCGTCATTCTTCGTCGCCTCCTCTCACCAACTGGCCTTCGTCACGCCGGGGATCTCCCCGGCGTGGACCATCACCCGCAGGCAGATCCGGCACAGGCCGAACTTGCGGTACACCGACTTCGGGCGCCCACACCGGCGGCACCGGGTGTACCCGCGCACCTTGAATTTCGGCGTGCGCTGCTGCTTCTCGATCAAAGCCTTCTTCGCCATGGGGTTACTGGTTCTCCTTGCGGAACGGGAAGCCGAATGCGGCGAGCAGGGCCCGCCCCTCGTCGTCGGTTCGAGCGGTGGTGGCGATGGTGATGTCCATGCCTCGTGTCGTGTCGATGCGGTCGTAGTCGATCTCGGGGAAGATCAGCTGCTCGGTCACACCGAAGGTGTAGTTGCCGTGCCCGTCGAACGACCGGGGCGAGAGCCCGCGGAAGTCACGGATGCGGGGAATGGCCATCGACACCAGGCGGTCGAAGAACTCCCAGGCCCGGTCGCCCCGGAGGGTCACCTTGGCGCCGATCTCCTGGCCCTCGCGGAGCTTGAACGAGGCGATCGACTTCTTGGCCCGGGTCACCACCGGCTTCTGGCCGGCGATGATCTCGAGGTCCCGCATGGCCCCCTCGATGAGGGACTTCTGCTGGGTGGCGCGTCCGACGCCCATATTGATGACGATCTTCGTGAGGCGCGGGACCTCCATGATGTTGGACAGGCCCAGGGTCTCCTGGAGCTCGGTCCGCACCTTGTCGTCGTAGCGCTTCTTGAGACGCGGCCGCTCGGCCGCTGAGGTCGACGCCATCACAGGTCCGTCCCGCACTTGCGGCAGACGCGCAGCTTGCGCCCCTGCTCGTCGATCCGCATGCCGATGCGGGTGGGCCCGCACGTGCCGCACACGATGGCGACCGACGAGACCGAGATCGGCATGAACTTGTCGATCACACCGCCCTGCATGGTGGCCCGGGTGGGCTTGGCGTGACGCTTGGCCACGTGCACACCCTCCACGATCACCTTGCCCTCGGCGGGGATGGCGCGGACCACACTGGCCTGCTTGCCGCGATCCTTGCCCGAGAGGACCTGGACCTTGTCACCCTTCTTGATTCGCATCAGAGCACCTCCGGCGCCAGCGAGATGATCCGCATGAAGCGCTTGTCGCGCAGTTCCCGTCCGACGGGACCGAAGATGCGGGTCCCCCGGGGCTGCTGCTGGTCGTTGATGAGGACGGCGGCGTTCTCGTCGAAGCGGATGTAGCTGCCGTCGGGACGGCGCTTCTCCTTCTTCGTGCGGACGACGACGCACTTGACGACGTCGCCCTTCTTGACGGCCGCCCCCGGGATGGCGTCCTTGACCGTGGCCACGAAGATGTCGCCGATCGAGGCGTAGCGGCGACGTGAGCCGCCCAGCACCTTGATGCAGAGCACTTCCTTGGCCCCGGAATTGTCGGCCACACGGAGTCGTGATTCCTGCTGGATCATCTGGCACGCTCCAGCACGTCGGCCAGCCGCCACCGCTTCAGCTTCGACAGCGGGCGGGTCTCGACGACACGCACCCGATCGCCCACCTTGGCGGTGTTCTCCTGGTCGTGCACGTAGAGCTTCTTGGTCCGCTGCACGGTCTTGCCGTAGCGGGGGTGGCGGACACGCTCGACGACTGCCACGACCACGGTGGCGTCCATGGCATCGGACACCACTAGGCCCTCGCGGACCTTGCGGGCGTTGGCCCGCTCCTCCGTGCCCTCGGCACGCTGCTCGTCGGCCATCAGTCGTTCTCCTCTGCGTCCTCGGCGTCGTCGTCGGCATCGCCCTCGTCGGGCGCCTCGGCGGCGGCCTGGTCCTCGGCCTCGGCCCGGGCAGCGGCACGGCGCTCTGACGCCGTGCTCGTGTCCCGGCCCTTGGCCTCGTCCTCGTCACGCCGGCGTGCGGCCGCCTTGTGGGCCGGCAGCTGGTCGAGGGACAGGCCCTCGGCCTCGGCGATCTCGCGGTTGCGCAGCTCGGTGAGCATGCGGGCCACGTCCTTGCGCACGTGGTTGAGCCGGGAGAAGTTGTCCAGCTGACCGGTGGCCAGCTGGAACCGGAGGTTGAAGAGCTCCCGCCGGGTCTCGCCCAGCTGGCGCTCCAGCTCCTCGGTGTCGTACTCGGAGATCTCGGCGACGGTGGCCATCAGACCTGCACCTCCGGTGTGCCGTGGGTCCCGGGACGGATCACGAAGCGGGCTTTGAACGGGAGCTTCTGGATGGCGCGGTCCATGGCCTCGTGGGCCAGGTCCTGGTCCACGCCGGCCAGCTCGAACAGAATTCGTCCGGGCTTGACCACGGCGACCCAGTGCTCCGGGTTGCCCTTGCCGGAGCCCATGCGCGTCTCCGCGGGCTTCTTGGTTACCGGCCGGTCCGGGAAGACCCGGATCCACACCTTGCCGCCACGCTTGACGTGGCGGGTCATGGCGATACGGGCGGCCTCGATCTGCCGGGCCGTCATCCAGGCCGGCTCGAGCGCCTGGATCCCGAAGTCACCGAAGGTGACCTCGCTCCCACCCTTGGCCTGGCCGGTCATGCGACCGCGCTGCTGCTTGCGGTGCTTCACCTTGCGGGGCATCAGCATGTCAGTCGACCTCCTTGCGGAAGTGCGGGGTCT
>PLRX01000073.1:0-10776 GCA_003164095.1 Acidimicrobiaceae bacterium
CACACTGCCAGACGGGTGTGCCGCCGACGACCGGCCCGGTCAGACGCAGCGGTAGAGGGCGTCGACCAGGGCCCGGTTCCGGCTGCTCTGCCACCGCGGGATCACGTGGTTCATGACGTAGCCGAAGGCCACGCCGGCCTCCGGGTCGGCGAACCCCACGGCGCCGCCGGTCCCGAAGTGGCCGAAGGCCGTGGGGTTGGGTCCGAACGGCCGGCGCGGCGAGGTGGGCTTGAACCCGAGTCCGAAGGTGACCTCCTCGCCGAGGACCGGGCACCAGCCGGTGGACTGGGCCGACGTGGCCTCCGCCAGCAGCCCGGGCGAGAGGAGCCGCCCCGGTTCCAGCAGGGCCCGGTAGATCCGGGCCACCCCGGTGGCGGTGGCATGGGTGTTGGTGGAGGGCACCTGTGCGGCGCGCCACGCTGCGGTGTTGACGACCCCCATCGACGAGTAGCCGGGCGGATTGAAGTAGCCGAGCAGGACCATCAGCTCGTCACCGGAGCGGGCGTCGGCGTCGATGTCCGGCGGCGCCCCGGGGAGCGCCCAGAGGACCTCGGCGCACCGGACCTGCTCGGTGGTGGGCAGGCCGCACCACACGTCGGCGTCGAGCGCCCCGGCGAGGTTCCGCAGCCGGGTGCCCGGGAGGTCGCCGGTGAGGCGCCGCACCTGCTCACCGACCAGGTGGCCGTAGGTGTTGGTGTGGTAGGCGTGGCGCGTCCCCGGCTCCCACCAGGGTTCCGTGGCGGCCAGCGCGCCGGCCATGGTCGACCAGTCCCAGAGGTCGTCGTCGGTCAGTGGCCGGCGGATGGCCGGGACGCCGGCCCGGTGGCACAGCGAGTGCCGGACGGTGGCGTCGGCCTTGCCCGCGGCGGCGAACTCGGGCCACACCGACGCCACCGGGTCGTCGAGTCCCAGCCGGCCCTGGTCGACGAGTTGCAGGAGGAGGAGGGCGACGAACGCCTTGCCGACGGAGTACACGTCGACGAGGGTGTCGTGGCGCCAGGGGCGGGTCCGGTCCCCGTCGGCCCAGCCGCCGACCAGGTCCACGACCAGCTCGCCGTCGACGAAGACGGCCACCGCGCCGCCGACCTCACCGCGCGCGTCGAAGTTGGCGGCGAAGGCGTCGCCCACCGCAGCGAACCGGGCGTCGCACCGACCGTCGACCGGGACCGGGTCGTCGCCGCCGGGGTTCCGGGCGGTCACGGCCCCTCGGCGGTCAGGAACGAGATGATGTCCGGCAGGGCGGCCCGGTCCTGGACGAAGAAGGCGTGCCCACCGTCGTAGGCGCGCAGCTCGGCACCGGCGATGCGCGAGGCGATGGCCGCGCTGTTGGCCATCGGGGCGATCGGGTCGTAGCGCCCACCCGCCACCAGCGTGGGACAGGCGATGGCGCCGAGCCGGTCCCACACGTCATGGCCCCACCGGGCGGCGAGCTGGGCCCGCCGGCCGGCGACGGCCACGGGGTCGTCGTCGGCGTCGCGCCCGTCCAGCAGCTCGACGAGGGCCCGGTCCCCCGGATGGCCGGCGAGCCAGGCGTCGTCGAACCGGTCGTCGAGCAGTCCCCGGCGGGCCGCCGCCCGGGCGTCGGGGTCGAGGTCCTCGAGCTCGTGCAGCGGGTAGGAGGAACCACCGGCGCCCCCGGACGAGGTGCACAGCAGGGCCAGGCGCTCGACCCGGCGGGGCGCGGTGACGGCCAGCTCCTGGGCCACCATGCCGCCGAAACTGACGCCGACGACACGCGTCGTGACCCAGCCGGCGGCGTCGAGCACGCCCAGCGCATCGGTGGCGCACGTGGACATGTCGTAGGGGCCGGGTGACGGCGTGCTCGCCCCGAGGCCCCGGTAGTCGAAGGCCAGTACCGTGCACCCCTTCCCGACGAGGGACAGGAGTGGCTGCGCCCCGGCGAGCGTCATGCCGGACCCGAGGAGGGCGAGGAGGCGCGGCCCCCCGCCCCGGAGCTCGTAGGCCAGATCGACACCGTTGACGTGGGCGGTGGGCACGGGGACCTCGCAGGGGTGGCCGGAGGAGGGTGGCCGGTGGGCGGTCGGTGGGCGGTGCCCAGCCTTGCACGGGTCGGTCCCCGGCCGTTCCCACCGGTGCCGCCGGAGGCGCCGGGCCCGCCCCTCGCCCCGGGGATCCGTCCTACAGTGCCGCCATGGTTCTGGAACGATTCGACGGGAAGCACGTACTGGTGACGGGTGGGGCATCGGGCATCGGGCGGTCGACCGCCCTCCGGCTCGCCGAAGAGGGTGCGACGGTCGTCGCCGTCGACGTGAACGCCGAGGCGTTGGCCTCGGTGGCCGATGAGGCCGCCGGGCTGTCCGGCTCGATCGTCGCGCAGCCGGGTGACGTGTCCTCCGAGGACGGCGTGCAGGCCTTCGTGTCGGGCGCCGTCGACACGCTCGGCTCACTCGACGTGGTGGTCAACGTGGCCGGCGTCCTGTCCTTCGGACATTCGCACGAGCTGTCCCTGGACGAGTGGAACCGCCTCATCGCCATCAACCTGACCGGCACGTTCCTGATGTGCCGGGAGTCGCTGCCCCACCTGCTGGCGAGCAAGGGGAACATCGTCAACATCGCCTCGACGGCGGCGCACGCGGGGCAGCCCTGGGCGCTCGCCTACTCGGCCTCGAAGGGTGGCGTGCTGGCCATGACCCGCGAGCTGGCCGTCGAGTACGCGAAGGCCGGCGTGCGCTGCAACAGCGTCAGCCCCGGGGCGATCGACACGCCCATCACCGCGTCGTTCCAGGTGCCCGAGGGGGCGAACGCCAAGTTGATCAACCGCGTGATGCCGCTCGGCGCGTTCGGCACGCCGGAGGGCATCGCGGCGACGATCGCCTACGTGGCGTCCGACGAGGCCTCGCACATGAACGGCGCGGACATCCGGGTGGACGGCGCAACCCTCTCCTGAGTTCGGGCGGGACAGTGTGGACCGAGCGACGGTCACACCCGCCGGTGGTGCCCCGAGGTCAGGCCCCGTTGGTCAGGCCCCGAGGTTCGAGCGCCCGTCGGTGGCCCACCACTCGGCCGTCAGCTTGATGCCGGCGATGGAGGCCCGTGGGATCAGCTCCTCGAAGGAGCGCTTGTAGCCGGTGTGGAGGATCTTCCACTCGCCGTCCCGCTTGACGTAGCGGTCCTCGTAGAAGGCCGCCCCCTGGATGGTGAGGCCGAAGTCGGTGAGGATCACGGTGTCCTCGAGCGCCCAGGTGCCGGTGGCCTCGTCGTCACCGACCAGGTCGATCTCGGGGTGGTGGCAGCGGTGGCTCGACAGGAATGTGGTCGCGCCCATGGAATCGCGGCAGAACTCCATGATGTCGTCCCGATTCGAGAACTCGTACAGCCCGCCGCCGTAGCGGGCCGTGGCCTCGGGCACGAAGCACGACTCCAGCGAGTCCCACAGCTTCTGATCGATGCTGCGGAGGTAGCGGTACTTCAGGCGCTTGATCAGTTCCATCTCGACGAGGTCTTCGGGGGTCATGGCAGCTCCAGTTGGTGGTCGGGTCGGGATCCGCCGGCGGCGGTCCCGATGGACGGGATCGTGACGGTCAGCGGACGGTGCCGACTCCCGGGATGAGCGGGAGGTCGAGTGCCGTGACCCATCCGGCGGGCAGTTCGTTCACGTAGGGGACGGCGTTGAGCGCCCGGAGCCCGGTGGCCAGGCAGCCGGCCGCTGCGGCGTCACGGCCCGAGCCGTCGGTGAACCGGAAGGCCGTCTCCTGGGTGATCGACGGCGTGCCGTCGATCACCACCCGGTAGACGTCGTTGTCGTTGCCGCGGGGCCAGTCCGGCGCGGCGTCCTGGCCCACCCGGTTGACGTGCTCCAGGCAGATGCGGGCCTTGCCGTCGACGATGCCGTTGATGGTGAAGCGGATGGCGGCGACGTTGCCGGGCTCGATCGTGCCCTTGGCCGTGGTGATGGCGGTCGGCGTCACCCACTTCTCCCAGGTAGAGGTGATGGCCTCGAGTTCCACGCCGAGGGCATGGGCCATCATCGGCACGGTGCCGCCCCACGACATGGCCAGGATCTCGGTGTGCTCGAGCATCGGGACGTAGTCCGGCGGCATGCCGATCCCCATCTCCACCTCGTAGTCGCCCTCGTAGCTGACGTAGTCGAGGATCTCGAGCGCCCGCACCTGGCGGACCTCGCTGCAGAGACCCATGAGGGTCATGGGGAAGAGGTCGTTGGCGAAGCCGGGATCGATCCCGGTGGTGAAGCAGGACGCCCCACCCTCCTTGCACGCCTCGGTGATCGGGTCGATCCACGACGGCGGGTTCTGCGACATGTGCGGCCACACCCAGGGGGTCATGGCAGTGGAGCAGACGTCGATCCCGGCCCGCAGGAAGGCGCCCATCTGGGCGATGTTGACGTCGGCCTTGGCCGCCGTCGGGCCGTAGTGGACGAGCGCGTCGGGAGCCAGGGCGATGAGGGCGTCGATGTCGTCGGTGGCCGTCAGGCCGACCGGGTCGATGCCGCAGATCTCGCCCACGTCGCGACCCACCTTGGCCGGGTCCGACACACCGACGCCGACCAACTCGAACCGGGGGTGCTTGAGGATCTCGGGGATGACCATCTTGCCGACGAATCCGGTGCCCCAGACGACGACCCGCTTGGGCGCGCTCATCGGAACATCTCGCCGGAGTTGACCAGCAGGTACTGGCCGGTCACGGCCTTGGCCCGGTCGGAGGCGAAGAAGGCCACCACATCGGCAACCTCGCCGTCCTCGGTCATCCGGCGCAGCGGGAACTTGCCGACGACGTCCTTCAGCGCCTCATCGACCGTCTTGTCCTCGTTCTTGGCCCGCCAGTTCATCAGCATCTCGACGGGCGGGCCCCACATCCACGAGGGGATGACCATGTTGCAACGGATGTTGTCCGGGCCCAGCTCGTCACACAGGTAGTACATGGCCGACAGGAGGGCGCTCTTGGACGCGGCATAGCCGCCCTGGGGCATCTGGGGGGCGAACATCGACTGCGAGCCGATGAGGACGACGGCCCCGCCGCCGGCCTCCTTCATGGCGGTGGCGGCCGGCCGGATGACGTTCATGGCGCCGAGGACGTTGGTGTCGAAGGCGGAGCGCCAGTCCTCGTCCTTCATGTCGTAGAGGCCGCCCCAGGCGTTCTCGAACGCGGCCACCTGCACCAATGCGTCGACCGAGCCGAAGCGCTCCTTGGCCAGGTCGACCAGTCCGCCGCACGAGTCGGCGTCGGTGATGTCGGTCACGTGGTGGGCCACCCGCTCGCCCGACGGGTCGAGCTCGGCGGCGATGGTCGCCAGCGAGTCGGCCGACCGGGCCGCTACCACGACGTTCGCCCCGTCGCGGAGGGCGGACGCCGCGCATTCGCGTCCGAGCCCTCCGCCCACACCGGTCACCAGTACGGTCTTTCCTTCGAGGATCATCGCACTCGTCTATCGGGTCGGCACCAGGGGTGTCAATCGTGCCCGGTGCCCACGGAGGGGCCGCCAGGGGTCCGGGACGGCCTGCCCGAAGGGACCTTCGGCCCTGTGCGCGCTCTGCGGGCCGACCGAAGATGGACCCGTCCCCCGGGGTGGGGCGACGGAGCGAACGAGGAGATGGACCCGATGGAACTCACCGTGACCGAGGCGGAGGCGACAGAGCTGCGCGACCTGCTCGACGGCTCGTTGGGAGACCTGTCGAGCGAGATCGCCGACACCGACAACCCGTCCTACCGTCTGACCCTCAAGGAGCGGCGGGACCACCTCCGCTCCGTGCGGGACAAGCTGGCCGGCGTCGGCCAAGCGGTGCGCTGAGTCGGATCCGTCAGGCCACGCCCAAGCGGGCCAGCAGGTCGTCCGGCGCGCTGATGGCGTGCAGTGAGCCGGCCAGCCCGTCGACGAGTTCGGCCTCCTCGCGGCCGCCGGCACGGTTCTCCGTCTCGCCCGGGTCGACCGAGGTGTCGAAGAGCAGCGTCTCCGACGGGGGTGGGCCCAGCGCCCAGTAGGGGAGGGCGTCGCCCGGCCCGAACGGCTGCACGATGACCGGCACCGAGGTGCCCGGCATGGTCCGCAGTTCGGCCCGATCGTCGGGCCGCGGCAGGCGCAGCTCCGGCAGCGGGTGGACCGGCATGGTCGACCACCGGTTGGACCACATCGACAGCGGCAGGTTCTCGTCGCCGCAGCCGCGCAGGTAGCGGCGTCGGCCATCGGTCACGCCGACGTGCCGGCCCCAGTAGCCGAACAGCGCCAGCTCACGGACCGACGTGGCCGTGCCCTCGACGAGCGGCAGGAGCGATGTCCCGTGGGTCGGGTGCCCGACCTCCGCGTCGAACAGGTCGGCGATGGTGGCATGGAGGTCGACCGACGTCGTGAGGGCGTCGATGTCGCGGGCCGGTCGACCGGGCCACCGCACGAGGAGCGGGATCCGGCCCAGTTCGCTGTAGACGGGGGCGGCCGGCTTGCCGAACAGGTCGTGCTCACCCAGGTAGTGGCCGTGGTCGGTGCACAGCACGACGCCCGTCGTGCCGGCCAGGCCGGCCTCGTCGATCGCCTCGAGCAGCCGTTCGAACCAGCGGTCGATCATCGTGAGCTTGGACCCGTAGTTGTTGCGCAGGTGACGGGCGCGAACAGGGTCGAGGAGGCCACGGGCCACCGCGTCGATCAGGTAGGGCGGCCAGATGGCCCGTTCCGCGCCGGACTCCGTCCCGTTGTAGAGCGAGGCGTACGGCTCGGGGGTGTCGAACGGCTCGTGCGGGTCGAACTCGTCGACCATGAGGAAGAAGCGGTCGTGCTGTGGGGCCGAGGTCCGGATCCAGTCGGCGGCGGCGCGCATCGTGCGGGGCCCCGGGAAGTCCTCCTCGGAGCGGAACCACGTGCGGGAGTCGTCGTAGGCGTGGTGGTACGCCGGGCGCTCGACGGGTAGCGCGGGCGAACCGATCCAGGTGGGGTCCGGCCTCGTGCGCCACGGGTCGTTCTCGTGGCCGCGCTCGTAGGCCCATGCCGTGAAGTCGGTGTGGTAGTTCTCACCACCGGTCTCGAACAGGTGCGGGTGGTCGGACACCAGCATGGTCGTGACGCCGTTGCGCCGCAGTGACCGGGTGATCGCGTCCTCCCACACCTCGATCGACCCCCAGGGCCGCCACGGGAAGTCGAGGGCGCCCACCAGGATGTCGTGGCGCGCCGGCATGCACGGCAGCGACCCGGTGTGGTGACCCGTGAACCGGAGTGCCGAGCGGGCGAAGGCGTCGATCGTCGGCGTAGCGAACTCGGTGCCGCCGTAGGGCGCCAGCATGTGCCTGTTGAGGCTGTCGAGCAGGACCACGACGAGGTTGTCGGGCCGCCCCGGCGCCGCGTCGGTGCCCCCGCCGCCGTCGACCCGCACGTCGTCCATGGCTGCCTCCCGCTGGTCGGGCCGGGCGCGTCCGGCCGTCACCGGCGACAGTAGCGGCGGTTGTCCGGCGCCTCGCCATTCGGCGTCGGCGGGCCCCGACCGGGCCGGCCGTCCCGTGCCTCCCGTCGGACCCTCAACGGGGAGCGAGGGCGGCCACGACCTCGACCAGTCGGTCCAGCTCGTCGACGGTGTTGTAGTAGTGGGGCGACGCCCGCACGACGCTGTCCGGGCGGCTGCCGCCGAGGTCGAGCCGGGCGGCCGGCCGCTCCGTCACCGACACGTTGACACCCACCGCCCGGGCGGCTGCTGCGACCTCGGTGGTGGCGCGCCCCGCCACCGTGAAGGTGACGATCCCGCAGCGGACCTTCCCCCCGTCGTGGACCTCCACGCCGTCGAGCGCCGAGAGGCTCCCGCGCAACCCTTCGGCGAGGCCGCCCACGCGCTCGGACACGGTATCCATGCCGAGGTCGAGCGCATGGTCGATGGCGGTGCCCAGGCCGAGACGCACGGCCACCGGGGTCTCGAAGACCACGAACCGCTGCGCCCCGTCCTCCAGCTCGTAGTGGTCGTCGCCGTCCCACGTGGCCGAGCGCCCGTCGATGCCGATGGGGCGGAGCCGATCGGCGAACCCGGAGCGCACGTAGACCAGGCCGGTGCCGCGCGGGCCGCGCAGCCACTTGCGACCGGTGGCGGTCAGCACGTCGCAGCCGATCACCCCCACGTCCACGGGCAGTTGGCCGACGCTCTGGCACGCATCGACGAAGGTGACGGCGCCGGCATCGCGACAGAGGCGCGTGGCCTCGGCCACGGGGTTGACCAGGCCCCGGTGGGTGCCCACGTGGGTGAGGCTGGCGAGGGCGACGCCGCCGCCAGCAAGCGCATCACCGAGTGCATCGAGGTCGACGGTGCCGTCAGCCGTACTGGGCACGGCCTCGATGGTGGTGCCGGCCACGCCCGAGGCCTGGACGAGGCCGAGGTAGTGGCTGTCGTAGGCGATGCGGTCGACGAGGATGCGCCGCCCCGCCGGCAGGCCGCCACCGAGGAGGAGGCCCCACAGGGCCTTGGTCCACCCCTCCGTGTCGGAGCCGGTGACGGCCACCTCGGCGGCGTCGCACCCGAGGAGCGCGGCGGCCGACGCCCGGACCGCCGCCATCCGGTCGCGCACTGCGGCCTCGGCCTCGTAGCCCCCCATCTCGGCCTCCAGACGGAGGTGGGCGATGACGGTGTCGAGCGTGGCCGAGGTCGGTAGGGCCGCCCCGGCATTGTTGAGGTGGGCCACCGTGGCGCAGCCCGGCGTGGCGGCCCGCTCGGCGGCGACGTCGATGGGCGAGGACACGCCCCGGACGCTAGTTGTCCCGTGACGGGGCCCGTCGACTGGGCGCGGACGCACGAGCACACCTCGGCACCCACGGCACGCGCCCGTCGGTAGGGTCGGGGCATGGACTCGACACAGCCGCAACCCGGTCCCGATGGCGCACTCCTCGACGAGCGCACGGTCGACCCGGACCCCGTGGCCCAGTTCGGCCACTGGTACGAGGAGGCGGCAGCCGCGGTCGACGCGCCGGAGGCCCTGGCGCTCGCCACCGCCGATGCCGCCGGACATCCCTCGGTGCGCATGGTGCTCCTGAAATCGTGGGGAGCCGACGGCTTCGTCTTCTTCACCAACTACGACGGGCGCAAGAGCCACGATCTCGAGGAGAACCCGGAGGCCGCGCTGCTCTTCTACTGGGAGCCGCTGGGTCGTCAGGTGCGCGTCGAGGGCGCGGTCACCCGCACCTCCGAGGCCGAGTCCGACGACTACTACGCCAGCCGCGACGTGCGGAGTCGGATCGGGGCCTATGCGTCCCACCAGAGCCGGCCGATCGGCGGTCGGGCCGAACTGGACGCGGCCGTGGACCGGTGGACGGCCGAGTTCGGCGACCGCGAGGTGCCCCGGCCGGCCTGGTGGGGCGGGTGGCGGGTCACGCCCCGGGCCTTCGAGTTCTGGCAGCAGGGCCTGCACCGCCTCCACGACCGCGTGCGCTACGAGCTGTCGGGCGACGGCTGGCGGGTCGAGCGCCTCCAGCCGTGACCGCTACGGCGCCACCCGTCGCCACGCGCCCCTGACCGTGCCACCCGGTGGGCGATAGGGTCGTGTCATGGCAGATGACACGACAATCGTCGAGGAGCGCACCACGCAGCTGCTCGAGGAGATGGACCCGAAGACGGTGACCGTCGAGGAATTCCGTGGCCGCCAGTACGACCTCGGACTGGCCTGGATCTCGTTCCCCGAGGGCTTCGGCGGACTGGGACTTCCGCCCAACCTGCAGCGCGTCGTGGACAGGCGCGTGGCCGAGGCCGGTGCCACACCTGCCGGGGCCCGGGAGTTCTTCGGGCTCACGATGGCCGGCCCCACGGTGGTGACCCACGGCTCCGACGAGCTCCGGGCGCGGCTGCTGCGTCGCACGTTCACCGGCGAGGAGGCGTGGTGCCAGTTGTTCAGCGAGCCAGGTTCGGGCTCGGACCTCGCCAGCCTGGCCACCCGTGCCGTCCGCGACGGCGACGAGTGGGTCATCACGGGCCAGAAGGTCTGGAACACGCTGGCCCACATCGCCGACCGGGGGATGCTGGTGGCCCGCACGGACCCCGAGACCCCCAAGCACAAGGGGATGACCTACTTCGCGCTCGACATGCACGCTCCCGGTGTCGAGGTCCGTCCGCTGCGCCAGATGACGGGGGAGGCCGAGTTCAACGAGGTCTACATGACCGAGGTGCGCGTGCCCGATGCCGACCGCATCGGTGACGTCGGTGAGGGCTGGAGGGTGGCCATGACGACGCTGTCGAACGAGCGGACCACGATCGGCGGCGGGGGCGGTGCTCCGCCACGCGGCTCGGGGTCGATCGCCGAGGCAGTCCGGCTCTACCAGACCGAGGGTGCCCGTCGCACCGCCGTGGAGCGGGACCGGCTCATGCAGCTGTGGGTGGAGATGGAGGTGCTGCGGCTCACCAACATGCGGGCGTCGCAGAACCGCAAGGCCGGCAACCCCGGCCCCGAGGGCTCGATCGCCAAGCTGATGTTCGCCGAGGTGAACAAGAAGGTGTTCGAGCTGTGCGTCGACCTGCTCGGTGCGGACGCCATGGCCGGGTACGACTACACGATGCGCCGGACCGAGGTCCTGGGTCTCGTCGGGCCCCCGGGCACCTCCCGGAAGTTCTTCCTCCGGTCGCGTGCCAACTCCATCGAGGGCGGCACGTCCGAGATCCAGCGCAACATCCTGGNNNNCCCGGCAGTTCCTCGGCATGGAGGAACGCGACGACCCACTGCACTGGCGTCTCCACGTGGTGCCCGAGCTGACGACCCCCGGCAAATTCCTGTTCGGCGGCTGTGGACTCGGGGCCGCGCTGGTGGCCCTCGAGGCAGCATCCGGTCGGCCCACCGTGTGGTCGACGTGCC
>PLRX01000073.1:10790-11095 GCA_003164095.1 Acidimicrobiaceae bacterium
TCCTGACCGTCAACGCGGCGCTGGGCGTGCCCGGCGACCTCGACGCCGAAGGGGTCTGGGAGATGCCGCCGGAGGTGCCGCCACCCGACGAGTGCCCACCGCGGCGACTGCCATCGTTCTTCTCCACGTCGATCTTCGNNGCTTCGAGGAGATCAGCTCGGGATCGGCCACGCCGGGCGAACCGACGAGCGCGCTGTGGGCACGGGTCCCGGGCCACCTGGAGCCGTCCGCGGCCACGTTGGCCATCCTCGGCGACTACGTGACCGGTGGGGTGTCGCAACCGCTGGGCCGCCGCACGATGTCGC
>PLRX01000143.1 GCA_003164095.1 Acidimicrobiaceae bacterium
ATCTCCGACTCAGGACACTAGGGGGTAGTCCTGATCCGGCATGGGGCATACCCTCATGCATCCGGTCGTCTCGACGTCTGCGTGGCGCAAAGCCCGCTTCGCCTCCCGTGAGATCGTCCCGATTCCCGGTTCACTCGATTCGTTGTGAACCCTTCGCGACCACGGGCCGTCGGAGAAAGCAACAGGATCTCGGGACCTTTGGCCCTCCCCTCTGGCGGAGGCAACGTCATACCTTGATCCCAGAGGTGGTCGAAATGGACAAGAGCTATGTGCTCGCAGAGGTGGTGCGGGAATGGGTCGAGATGGTCCTGCCCGGTGAGACAGCCCTGGCTGACCGGGCTGTCGCGCTGGCCATCAACTCGTATGAGACTGGTGACTCGATTCAAGTTGCGTGCAGGCAGGTGAGTGGGGTCGTCGAATGCTGGGCGCACCACCCGGCAACACAAGGATCCGAAGGTAGTGCGCTGGTTCGCCTGGCCTCCTAGCCGAGGCCACTCCTCAGTACCGGAATCGCGTCCTGCAGGGGCGGGGCGGCTGGAGTCACGTACGGCTGATGCATCGCCAGCCGATGACTGTGCGGCCTTCCTTGCCGGCAATCTGGCCGAGTACCGCATCGCCCACGATCAGATCGTGTCCACCTGGGAGTGGATGAACCTCTTGGCCCACGGGGCGGAGGATGATCTTCGACGCGAGGTGACCGGAGACGACCACCACCAGTCGCTGGTGCGCTCAACCGCTCCCGGAGATGGGTGGCAGGCAGCTCGTTGCTTTCTGGCATCTGAATTGCTCAATCTGGTCGAGCGGCGCGGCTCGCTTCGGGACGTGCAACGGTCAGCGCTCATGCCGCTGGAGTTGGAGCTGGCCCGCAACCTGCAGGCAGCCCGTTGGCGACCGCACGAGTGGGTCCTGGCAGCCGAGTCCGTACTGACGGCATGGCGGAACGGAGCCCGGTCTCCGATCTCCCGCGAATCGCGCCTTCCTCCGTGACGCCTGGATGGGGACTCGCAGACCGGAGACCTTGGACCCTGGCGACCGGCAACGCGACGGCACACGATGATCGACGGTAACCAATGAACCACCGACGAGGAGGTAGCGCAATGGCATTGACACGATGGGAGCCGCTGGGACTGGAGTGGCCGGAGCGGTGGCGAAGGTGGCTGGACTTCGACGCAACGTCGGAGGGCTGGATGCGAGTCGAGGAAGTCCGGGAGGACGGGACGCTGGTTGTCCGAGCCGAGCTGCCCGGAGTCGATCCTGAGAAGGATGTCGACGTTTCGGTGGCTGACGGAGTCCTCCACATCTCGGCCAAGCGCGAACAGCGTGACGAGAAGAAAAGCAATGGGAACTACCGGTCGGAGTTCCGTTACGGAGAGTTCTCCCGGGATCTGGCACTTCCCACAGGGGTGGACCCCGGCGCTCTCACCGCCACGTACAAGGACGGCATCCTGGAAGTCCGGGTGCCATGGGCCGACGACGCCAAGACCACGCCGATCAAGGTGCCGATCAACCAGTCATGAGTGGAGGCCACCTCGGTGCGCTGCAGTGGGCAGGCGCCTCCGCCGGGGTGGCACTCGCCACACCCGTCCACGTCGCGGCCATCCGCGCAGCAAGTTCGTCGAAAGGCAGTGATGACACTGAGCGAATGTGTCTATGGGGAAGGATCACCCGGCCACCACGTCGCCTCGAACGGGAATGGGGGTCGTGGTCTCAGCGTCATCGAGGAATTGGTCGATTCGATCTCCGATGTCATCTACGGCTTGGCAAGTCGCCGGCCGGACTCCTCTGACGGAGTTGCATGGCTCTCCTTCGACGCCGCGCTCTGCGGACTGCACAGTGCCCTGGTCGCGTTGGAAGAGTTTGGCGGGGTCCACAAACTGGACCAACTTCCGAGCATCCCGGCGAACTGGCACTGACGACAACATGTTCGGGACAGTGGGGACACCGCCTCGCGAGTCGTCAACCCGAATACGTCCGCTGTTGCGCGATGGGGGTCGCTCCCCTCGAGGACTACTACCGGTGAACCAGGCGCGCGATGAGCCGTGAAGGGACAGACGCCGTGACTCCGTACCGGACGGTCGTGTCGCTTGTTGTCAATGGAGCCACCGGCGATTCCGCGATGGAGAGATTGTGACGTTCGTCCCTGGTTCGAGTTGGTTCGCACTGCTTGAGTGAAGCACATGAAATTTCAGTTCACGTCAGCGGTATCATTTCGCCACGGGATGGGCTCGCACATGCGTCCAGCAAGGGGAGAGAGCGAGCGTGTCCCACCCTTTCTTCAGCCCCCCGCATTCGCCAGAGTGGTCCTCGACCCCCGATTGCGGACAGCGGCAGAGTTGGTCTCACTTTCGAGTTCGTCGGTGCCTGTACATGCCCCAGTCGAGGGGTGGGATCCGCACGATCGTCGGGATCCCACCCAAGCGTCTGGGGAGATGGAGCAATCGGAGAGGGTGGGACATGAACAGAGTTGATGTGGCAGTAGCCGTCGCTTTGGTCGTCAGTACTCTGGGATGCATTGCCTGCATCAGGTATGTCATGAAGTCGCGAAGGAAGGGAGGCGAAGGTGTCGATACGGTCCCTATGAGGTCCAGTTCCTCCGTCCACATCCTTCGGAGTTGTGACGAGCTAAGGGACGCCGTGTCTCGAGCCGCTCGCACTGAACGCGGAATCGCCGACTCGATGCGAGCCCGAGCTGACCGATATGAGGCGCTGGTCGTCAGCGCTCCAGTTGCTGACATTCAGTCAGAGCGGCGCCTGACCGCGGCACCTCGTGTGGAGCAGTCGCAACTGGCCTGAGTTTGAGCGATCTTTACGTAGCATGAGGCCCGGTCTGGGAGAGACTCCTTCGCCGGGCTGCCGGATCACCGTCATGGCGAGTCAGCCGGCGCACCGATCGTAACTGTTCAGGCCCCGGCGGGGGTCCAGGCCTGACCATCGAACAGTTGGCGTAGTCCGGCGAGCACGTTGAGGTCGTGCTTGCGCAAGGCCGAGACGTAGCTGCGGATGGCACGGGAGCTCGTGGCACCCTCGAGCGTGCGCCACGATCCGGGGATCTTCTCCTGGAGCATCACCATCCGGATGTCCCGTTCGCCTTTGTAGTTGTCGAAGGGCGCGTTGAAGTCGATGGTGAATCGCAGGACGTCGGTTCCTTGGGTGTCGAGGCGGACAAGGAGGTTGAACGCCTTCTTGTCGTAGCCCGGCCGCTTGCCGACGTCCAGTTCCGGGTTGGCGGCGAACTCCTTCGCCACCAGCTATCCGTATCTCGCCCGGATCGAGTGGTGCATCGCGGCGTCGAGGTGGTCGGACCCGGTGGCCCGGGCCGCCTCGACGGCGTGCTTGGCCTCGACCAGCATTGCGGCCAGGTCGGTCGCCCATGCCCCGGCCCACCCGATGGAGACGGCGGTCAACTCCCGGAGGTGGTGGGCGTTGCAGAGGGCGTGGTCGACGCCGTAGTGGCGGTAGGGCTTCCAGCCGTCGTGGACGGCGACTCCGGACATCTCCCCGATGACCCCGAGGTCCTCCATGCCGATCGCCCATGTTTGGGGTGACAGTCGAGCAGGGTGAGCAGGCCCGTCGAGGCCGCATGTACCCAGTGGAGCCTGCCGGCCGCTCGGCCGTCTGTCTCGTCGAAGTGGACGACCGGCGCTTCGTGGAACAGCGAGCGCGTGGCATCGAGGAACGGCTCCGCTGCATCTGCCGCCTCGGTGACCATCTGGGCGAGCGCCCCGAATGACACCGGTGCAGAGAGCACGTCGGAGAAAGGCTGGGCCATCCGGTCGAAGGGCAGGTGCTGATGGACGGCCAGGTAGGCGACAAGCGACCGGACGGAGGGTCCGTGGCACGCGGGGCGATGGCGTCCCTCGGAAAGGCCACCCTGGTCGTGCACCCACACCGGCACCGCCGGCGTTCGGCGACGTGCTCGACGATCACCAGGCGGATCTCGGGGAGCTCGAAGACCTGGCGGCGCTCGATGCCGACCACCTCGGCGTCCTCCAGGCCCGAGGCACGCGAGGTGTATGCGGGAGGTGCGTGGTGGACCACGTGGTCGGGATCGGTCACCTGGGCCAGGTGCTTGCCCGGAGCACCGGGCTGCTTGCCTTGCTTCCTAATGGGACTGGCCGGCCCTCGGCCCGGCTCGGTGTCGGGGGCTTGGTGAACAACTCGGCCCCCCAGCGGCATCGAGGAGTTGCGCGGGTTCCGACCGAGACGCTCTTCGAGATCGGCGAGCCGAGCCCGCAGCGCTGCGATCTCCGTCGCCCGCGCAGTCCGCCCAGCGTCGCCCGGGGCGCGGTCCAGGCGACCGTCATCGAGGTCAGGAAGCGTTCGGCCAGGACGTCCTCGTCGGCCACGCCGGCGAGCCGCCGGTGGGCGTCGAGCACCGGACGGTCCTCGGCGGCGGACCGGGCGCTGCAACGGAGGACCGCCACCACTACCTGGCGGTTGGGCGCCTGCCGGGCCGGCAGACCCTGGGTGGTGGCGTAGAGGGGGGTGTCGATCCCGAGGACGTACCCGGGCTGCGGGGGCCGGCGGACGCCCAGGTCGAGGCAGGCGGCCGTGACGGTGCCGTCCAGGTCGCTCCAGTCCGGCGGATCGGGCAGGAGCGCCCGGGTGGCAGCGGGCGATCCTGCGGCCACGACGACGTGGCG
Organism: Acidimicrobiaceae bacterium; assembly: GCA_003164095.1. Taxonomy (GTDB): domain Bacteria; phylum Actinomycetota; class Acidimicrobiia; order Acidimicrobiales; family RAAP-2; genus Bog-756. The sequence goes on from PLRX01000143.1 coordinate 4,644, forward strand.
GGCGATGACCCGGTCCTCGCCGCAGGCGATCTCGAACCTGCCGGCGGCGGGGACGATCGAGCCCACCGGCGCCGACGTGCGGACGTGGAATCCGTCGGACAGCGCGGCGGTCAGCTGCGCCCATCCACCGTCGAGGTAGAGGACCCCACCGGACGACGCCAGCTGCATCTGGGCGAGTGCGGCGTCCGCACCGAGCCGGTCGACATCGGCACGGTAGGTGCCGAGCCGGAGCAGGGCACGGACGACGGCGTCGGCGTCCGTGCGCAGGTCGAGCCCTTCGAGCCACGCACGGGTGGAGGTCCCCTCGAGCGCCGAAGGTGACATGCGGGGGAGCCGGCCGAGGACGCCAGCCAGACGGGCCTTGCTACGGGCACCGAGCAGCCGGGTCCGCAGGAGCGGGCCGGGTCTGGTGGGGAGGCGGTGGAGTGCGCCCTCGCTGGAACCGAGGTAACGGGCGAGCGGCGGCGCGGCGCCGATGGGGACGATGCCCAGCGAGGCGAGTGCGGCCCCGCCCGGACCGCCGCAGTAGAGCGCGTGGCTGCTGAGGTTCCAGACGAAGCCGTCACGCTCGGTGGTGCGGGCACGTCCTCCCGGCAGGTGGGCCTCGAGGACGAGGGTGGTCGCGCCGCCCCGGGAGGCGGTGGCGGCGGCGGTCAGGCCGCCGAGCCCGCCGCCGACGACGGCGATGTCGGTGTGGAGGTCCATGCCAGGTCGACGTTCCGGGGCGCCGGGGCCCGGGGTCACCCGTTGCGGCGTTCCTCGCGGCGGTCCATGCGGCGGTCGCGGATCATGCGCTGGCCCATGGTGTCGGACAGTGCGGTCGTCACCCAGATGATGAGGGTGGCCCAGAAGTAGGTCGAGATGCCGTGGATGTGCAGTCCGGACACGATCAGGTTGACGACGATCAGCGAGACGATCGTCGAGGCGATGGCCAGCAGACCGGCCAGGGCGACCGACGGCTGGCGGATGAGGACCCGGAGCGCCATGAACTGCACGGCCAGGTGGATCAGCCAGAAGACGATGGTCGTCTCGACCAGCGCGGCCGCAGAGATGCTGAGGCCCTCGAGGACGGCATCGGACACCAGGATGCCGAGGGCCACGCCGGCCAGCCCCATCCCGATGCGGATCCCCCAGCGTGCGAGCACCGTCCCACGGTACCCCGCGTCCGGGCGCGTCCCGTGGAGGCCCCGGGCGGGCCCCGGAGGAGAGTGCTACGTTGCCATGGCAGTTGAGCAGCACCGCAGTACATGGCAGTTCATCGGGGAAGCCGGTCGAAGTCCGGCGCTGGTCCGCAACCGTGGGTGATGGGCACGTCCGCTCGTCACAAGTCGGGATACCGGGAACCGTCAGGGAGTCCATATCCGTCGAGACACGCGGTGGGACTCGGATGGTCAGGGTCCCGTACGGTCACTGCTCCTCCGGGTAACCACCGGAAGGGAAGACCCATGATCCGCACGCCGATCCGCCTTCGGAGGCTTACCGCCTCCACAGCACTGGCCGTCTCGCTCGGCCTGGCCGCACTCGCCGCACCAACCGCGGCCTCGGCCACCACCCCGCAGCCGGCACTGCCGCAGACGGTCCAGGCGCACGCGGCAGCCACCTGGCTCGCGTCACAGATCAACGCCAGCGGCTACATCCCGTCGGTCACGACGCCGGACGCAGCCGACCTCGACGCCACGGCCAATACGGTCCTGGCCCTGGCATCGGCCGGTGTCGCCACCGCCAAGGCCCAGTCCGCCCTGACCTACCTGGAGGCGAACGTCGGGAACTACGTGACCGTGGCGGGAAGCGACGGCCCGGGCCAGCTCGCCCTCCTGATCCTCGACGCCCACGCCCTCGGCGTCTCGCCCACGTCGTTCAATGGCACGAACCTGGTGGCGCGCCTCCTCGCCACCCAGCGCACGTCCGGCACGGACACCGGCCTGTTCGGCATCCAGGACCCGACCTTCGACGGGGCGTACCGCCAGGGCCTGGCCCTGGCCGCACTGGCGGTGGTCGGGAAGACCTCCGGCACGGCGGTCACCCAGGCAGAAGCCTGGCTGTCGGCCCAGCAGTGCAGTGACGGGGGCTGGACCAGCTACATCACCTCCGCCAACCCGTGCAACGGCAAGCCTGCGCAGTACGCCGGACCGGACACCAACTCGACGGCGGTCGCCGTCCAGGGCCTCGAGGCGCAGCACGCACTCGGTGGGGCCGCCGCCACCAAGGCGCTCCACTTCCTGACCAGGGCCCAGGACGCCGACGGCGGGTGGGGCTACGAGCCGAACACGTCGCGTGCACCGGGATCCACCGACCCCGACTCGACCGCACTGGTGTTCCAGGCACTGCTGGCGCTCGGCACTCCGCCGTCGACGGCCAAGCTCGCGACGGGCGCCGACCCGGTATCGGTGCTGGACTCCTTCCAGATCACCTTGGGCAGCGCAGCCGGCGCCATCGCCTTCCCGGGCATCAACGGCCCCGACCTCCTGGCCACGTACCAGGCCGTGCCCGCGCTGGCCGGCGTCACATTCGCGTACGACCTGGGCACCCCGGTCGTCACCCACGTGGCCCCGGCCAAGGGCGTGCCCGCCGGTGGCACCACTGTCAAGATCACCGGCAGCGGGTTCACCGAGGCGAGTGCCGTCCACTTCGGCCCGAACGCGGCCACCAGCGTGACCGTCACGTCCTCGAGATCGGTGACCGCCGTGTCCCCCGCAGGTTCGCTGGGAACCGTCGACATCACGGTGACGTCGCCCTCGGGCACCAGCCCGGTGACCCCGGCCGACCACTTCACCTACAAGGCCTGATCCCCTTCAGGCCAACGGCCGTCCACCTGCCTGACCGGCACGGTGCGTCCCCCGGATCCCCGGGGGACGCACCGCCGGTCGGAAACCCCGGCTCGGGGCGGACCGGTGGCCATACTGGGCCGGTGGACACCGAACGGGACCTCCAGGCCGGGGCCGGTCGGCGGATACCCCGCCGGGAGCACCGGACCGCCCGCCCGGGAGTCATGAACCCGCCGGGGCGGCCTGTAGGATCGGGGCGTCACCACCCGCTCGCCAGGACGGTGGAGCCCGACGGCGCCGGCGCCCCTGGGCCGCGGGTCGTGACCCACCCACCGATGACCCCGGACACCAACAGCCACACGGCCCGCGCCACCCGCCGACGCCCGGTCGGGCCCCGCCGGTGAGGGTGACCGCACGCCAGGCCGCCGCCGCCGCCGGCGGGTCCGTGCACGGACCCGCCGGCGCCTTCCAGGGCGCGTCGACCGACACCCGCACCCTCGTCCCGGGCCAGCTGTTCGTCCCCGTCGTGGCCGCCCGGGACGGGCACGAATTCGTCGAGGCGGCCCTGGCCGCCGGGGCGGCCGCCTACCTGACCTCCCGGGCGCCAGGGGCCGGGACCGCCATCGAGGTCGAGGACACCGGGCGCGCCCTGTGGGACCTCGGCCGGTACGCCCGGAGCCGGCTGCCCGACACCGTGGTGGGCATTACGGGATCGGTCGGAAAGACGACGGTCAAGGACCTGGTGGCTGGGGGCCTGGCCGCCACGATGCGCACCCACGCCACCCAGGCCTCGTTCAACAACGAGCTGGGCGTCCCGCTCACCCTCCTCGGCGCGCCCGACGGCGTGGAGGCCGTGGTGGTCGAGATGGGCGCCCGCTTCCCGGGCGACATCGCCCGGCTGTGCGAGTTGGTCCGACCGATGATCGGTGTCATCACGTCCATCGGGTCGGCGCACCTCGAGCACCTCGGCGGCCCCGAAGGCGTCCGTGCCGAAAAGGGATCGCTGCTCGTGGACCTGCCGGCCGACGGGTTTGCCGTCGTCAACGAGGTGGACTGCGGTGGTGACGTTCGTACCCGCACGTCGGCGACCGTGGTCACCTTCGGCACGTCCACGGGCGACGTGCGGGCGACCATCGTCGGGCTGGACGACGAGCTGCGCCCGACGGTGCGCATCGAGTCACCATGGGGGACGGGCACCGCCATCCTGTCGGTGCGGGGCGACCACCAGGCCGTCAACGCGGCAGCGGCCGTCGCCACCGCGGTGTGCGCCGGCGTCGGCTTCGAGGTCGCCCTGGCCGGCGTGGCCGGCGCCGAGGGCAGCCGGCTGCGCGCCGAGCTGTGGCGCACGCCGTCGGGGCTGCGGGTCCTCAACGACACCTACAACGCCAACCCCACCTCGACGGAGGCCGCCTTGCGCAGCCTGGCCCGGCTGGACGCACCCCGCCGGGTCGCCGTGCTGGGGGAGATGGCCGAGCTTGGGGACGGCGCCGCCGCCGCCCACCGGGACATCGGCCGTCTGGCGCAGTCGCTCGGGATCGAGGTGGTGGCCGTCGCCGGTGCCCCCTACGGCGGCACGCCGGTCGCGTCCCAGGACGAGGCGCTGGATCTCGTCGAGGCGCTACCGGCCGACAGCGTGGTGCTCCTCAAGGCCAGTCGGTCCGTCGGACTGGACCGGCTCGCCGACCGGTTGCGCGACGGGGTGGGAGTCAGATGAAGGTCCTGCTGTTCTTCGGGGGGCCGAGCGAGGAGCGCGACGTCAGCGCCGGGTCGATCAAGCCGTGGGTCACCTACCTGCAGGCCGACCCGACCGCCGAGCTGACCGTCGTGTTCGTCGACCGCGAGCTGCGTGCCTACCTGCTGCCGCCCGTGTACTACTACGCCAACACCTGCGCCGACTTCGAGACCCAGCTGCGCACGCTCGACCTGGAGCTCGACTGGGGCGAGGTGGCGGACCTGGCCCGCGCCCACGACGTGTCCGTCCCGCTCATCCACGGCCAGTTCGGCGAGGACGGTGCGCTGCAGGAGCGCCTCGAGGCATGGGGCGTCCCCTACGTGTTCAGCCGGCCCGAGGCGCTACGGCGCACGCTCGACAAGGCGGCCTGCTACGCCAGCCTGGCGGCTGCCGGCTACCCGGTGCCGACGCACCGCTCCGTCACCCGTGCCGAGTGGGACGGCGACCGTGACGGCGTGCTCGACGGTCTGGCGGGACTCACGCCGGCACTCGCTCCTGGCCACGACCCGAGCAGTGGTCCTCACGACGGCGGCGCTCCACAGCTGCTTGCCGTCAAGCCACTGGCCGGCGGGTCGTCCTTCGGCGTGGACGTCGTGTCGGCCGGACCCGGCCCGATCGCCGCCGCCATCGACGCCGCGTTCGCCACCACCGCCGGGGCCGTGCTGGTCGAGGAGTTCCTGTCCGGTACCGAGTTCTCGGTGGTGGTCCTGGACGGACCGGACGGCCCCACCGCGCTGGCCCCCACCGAGGTCGAGAAGCCGCCGGCCAGCCTCGTCTACGGCACCGAGGAGAAGTACCTGCACGGCTCAGGTGTCATCCACCACACCCCGATGCGGGTTGACTTTGGCGTCCTCCACGCGATCCGTCGGCGTGCCGCGGACGCCTTCGGCATCCTCGGGCTGCGCCACATGGCCCGCATCGACGGCTTCCGCACCGAGGACGGCACGGTGGTGGTCACCGACGTCAACGGGATCGGCGGCATGGGCTTCTCGAGCTTCGTCTTCCAGCAGGCGGCCATGGTCGGCATCGACCACCGCCACCTGATCGTCGGCCTGCTGGCCGCGGCCACCGCCGGCACGCCGGTGACGGCCACGGTGGACACGACTGCGGAGGAGGGCGCCCGGCGGATCCACGTCGTCCTCGGTGGCCCCACCAGCGAGCGCCAGGTCAGCCGGCAGAGCGGTTGCTTCGTGGGGCTGTCGCTGCTGGCCACCGGGAGCGACGTCCGCTTCTTCCTGATGGACCTCCAGAGCCGCTACACCGAGATCGGCCTGTTTTACGTGCTGCACCACGATGTCGAGGAGATCCAGGCGCTGGTGGGCGACCCGGTGCGCCGGGCCACCATCGAGTCGGTCGGTGCCGCGGTGCGGACCGACCTCGGGTTGGGGGACGCTTCCGCCCGTGCCGCGCTGCGGATGGGGCACACCGTCCCGCTGGAGGGCGTGGCCCACGGTGCCGACATCGTCTTCCTGGCCCTGCACGGTGGTCCGGGCGAGGACGGCCGGCTGCAGTTGGCCCTCGAGCGCCTCGGGTGCCCCTACAACGGATCGGGCCCGAGGGCGGCGGACATCGCGGCCGACAAGGCGGCCACGGCGGACCGCGTGCGTCACCTCGGGCTGCCCGGGGTGGGGGCGCCCGCCCAGCGCCAGGTCGACATCTTCGAGCTCGGCGCGTGGGTGGACGAGATGGACGGGCCGGGTGCCGCCGCTGCACGCTACGCCGCGCTGTGCGACGAGCTCTCGGCCCGGGCGCTGGTGTGCAAACCGGCCACCGACGGCTGCTCCACCGGCGTCAAGCTGCTGCGGCGGCCCGAGGTGATGCAGCGGTTCTTCGCCGCCATCGTGGCCGAGGCGCCCGAGTTCGCCACCGACGAGGCGCGCTCGGACCTGCGGGGGCGTGCGCCGACGATCGCCATGCCGGTGCCGTCGCCGAAGCGGTGGCTGGTCGAGCGAGCGTTCGTCGACGCGGCGGCCGTCGAGCTCCCACCGGGGGACCTCAACCTCGGGTCGCTCCGTCCCTGGTTCGCCGCCAAGCAGTTCGTCGAGCTGACTGCAGCCGTACTCGACCGTCCCGGCCGGGGCCTCGTCGCCGCCGTCCCGAGCGTGACGGTGGCGGCCGACGAGCTCACCCTCCAGCAGAAGTTCCAGAGCGGCGTGGGCACCAACCTGGCCCTCGACCTGTTCGCCGGGCCGGAGGCGGCCGAGTCGGTGCGCGGGCGGGTCGAGCAGCTGGCCCGGGCCTTCGACATCGAGGGCTACGCGCGCCTCGACGTCTTCTGGGACCGGGCCGAGGACGTGGTCTACCTCCTCGAGATCAATTCGCTGTGCGGCCTGACCGAGGCCACCGTCTTCTACTCGCAGTGGCTGGCCGACGCCGACCCGCTGCCCCCCTGGGCGGTGCTCGACCGCATCGTCGAGGCCGGGATCGAGCGGGCCGGACGGCGGGCCGCCACCGACCGGGCCCCCCGGGCCGGCTGAGGACAGGGGTGCCGCTCCCGTGATCCACCTCGACGACCTGGTGGCGGCCGTGCCCGGCATCGAAGTGCACGGGACCCACGACGCCGACCGCTTCGAGGGCTTCTGCTTCGACTCCCGCATCGTCGAGCCGGGCGACCTCTTCGTCGCCGTCCGCACGCCGCGGGGGGACGGGCACGACTACGTGGCCGAGGCCTGGGCCGGCGGCGCCCGGGCCGTCCTGGTCGACGACCCCTCGTCGGTGCCCGACGGCTGCCCGGCGCTGGTGGCGAATGACACGGTGGCGGCCATGGAGCACTACGGCGCACATGTCGTGCGGCTGTGGGCGCCGCGGGTCGTCGCGGTGACCGGCACCGTGGGGAAGACCGGGACCAAGGAGCTCGTGGCCGACGCCCTCGCCACCCGCTTCACGGTGTTCCGCACGCCGGGCAACTACAGCGGCCGCTTCGGCCTGGCCGTGGCCCTCGGGGGGCTCCGTCCCGAGCACCAGGTGGCGGTGGTGGAGATGGCCACCGGCCACTTCGGCGAGATCGACGCCATGTGCGCCATGGCACCTCCAGAGGTGGCCGTCGTGACGGCCGTCGCCGCCGCGCACCTGCTCGCACTGGGCGACGTCGAAGGTGTGGCCCGCGAGAAGTCCGCCCTGGTCGCCCACCTCGCGGCGGACGGGTTCGCCGTGCTCAACGCGGACGACCCACGCGTCGCCGCCATGGCCGGCCGCAGCCCGGCGCCCGTCGTCACGTTCGGGACCGGGCCGGGTGCCGACTACCGGGTCACCGACGCGGTCGTCACCGTGGCCAGCACCTCATTCACCTGCCACCACGACGGAGCGGCCGTGCCCGTGACCGTGCCACTGCTCGGTGCCCACAGCGCCACGGCAGCGCTGGCCGCCCTGGCCGTGGCCGGGCACTTCGGCATCGCCACCGACGCCGCGGTCGCAGCCGTCGGCCGGGCCACCCCGGTGCCGGGTCGCCTGCGACCCCTTGCCGGGCGCGACGGGAGCCTGCTGCTCGACGACACCTACAACGCCGCACCACGGTCGGTCCTGGCCGGCCTCGACGTCCTGGCGGCCCTGCCCGGGTCGCCCCGGATCGCCGTGCTCGGTGGAATGGCCGAGCTCGGTGGCGCGAGTGAGGAGCTCCACCGTGAGGTCGGACGCCGGGCCGCCGAGGTGGTGGACGTGCTCGTGACCCAGGGCGACGCCGCTGCATGGATCGCCGACGCCGCCGTGCGCGCCGGCCTGCCCACCGAACAGGTGGCCATCACCTTCACCCCCGAGGACGCCGTCGCCGAGACGGCCCGCCACCTCCGCCCCGGTGCGGTCGCCCTGGTCAAGGGGAGCGCGGCCGCCCGCATGGAGCGGGTGGTAGCCCGCCTGCTGGCCGACGACACGGATGCGGCCGAGCTACTGGTCCGCCAGGACCGCGCCTGGGCCTCGCTGCGGGTGGTCCAGCCCGACCGGCCGACCTGGCTGGAGATCGACCTCGCGGCGGTGTCCCACAACGTCCGCCGCCTGGTGGCACGTGCGGCCGGCGCCGAGGTGATGGTGGTCCTCAAGGCCGACGCCTACGGCCACGGTGCCGTCCCCGTGGCGCACACCGCACTGCGCAGCGGGGCGACCTGGCTGGGCGTGGCCTGCGTTCCCGAGGCCCGGACCCTGCGGGCGGCCGGCATCCGGGCGCCGATCCTGGTCCTCGGCTACACCCCGGGGTGGCAGGCCCGTGAGGCGGTGGGACTCGACCTGGTACTGGCCGTCTTCGACCTCGACACCGCCCAGGCGTTCGGGCGCGCCGCCCGGGCGCTCGACTCGACGGTCGCCGTCCACGTGAAGGTCGACACCGGGATGCACCGCCTCGGCGTGCCCGCCGACACGGCGCCCGACTTCATCCGTGGGCTGGCCGGCATCGACGGCCTCGAGGTGGCCGGCGTGTTCACCCACTTCGCCTGCGCCGACGACCCGTCGCCTGCGGGCGTCGCCGCCACCGACGCGCAACTAGCCGCCTTCGGCCGGGTGCTGGACGACCTCGGAGCGACCGGCGACCGGCCGCCGGTGGTCCACGCCTCCAACAGTGCGGGGCTGCTGTGTCGACCTGACGCCGTCTTCGATCTTGTGCGCCCGGGCATCGCCGTCTACGGACTGCCGCCGGGACCGGAGGTGCCGGTGGGCGACCTGCGACCGGCACTGGCCTGGACGTCCCAGGTAGCACAGGTGCACGACCTGGCCGCGGGGGAGTCGGTCGGCTACGGGCACACGTGGACCGCCACCCGGCCGAGCCGGGTGGCCACGGTGCCGGTCGGGTACGCCGACGGGCTACGGCGGGCGCCGGCCACCTGGCGCCACGTCCTCGTGCGCGGCCGGCCGGCCCCGCTCGCCGGCCGGGTGTCGATGGACCAGATCTCCATCGACGTGACCGGCATCGGTGGCGTCCGGCGTGGCGACGAAGTGGTGCTCATCGGACGCCAGGGCGCAGAGGAGCTCCCGGCCACCCTCGTCGCCGACTGGCTGGGCACGTCGCCCTACGAGGTGGTTGCTGAGATCCTGGCCCGGGTGCCACGCCTCACCTGAGGCCCCGCTCGGGAGGGCGTTTCCCACCTGCAACATGCGTTTCGAGCTCATCCGGCGGGGGAGTGTCCCACCCGTATACGGTTCGTACCGGAGCCCGGAAGGCGCGGGCCCACCCGAGTGGGGGAGGTACTGCGATGAGCGTGTCTCGACTGGCGGTTCGGGGCAGGGGGATGGTCCGATGACGGTCGACCAGGGTCCGGTGGCAACCTCCGGCTACGGCGGGACGACGATGCCGGAGTCGACGGCCCGCCTCAGGCGTGCGGCTTCAGACGGCATCGAGGAGCTCATCGGTGCGACCTCGGTGCTGCGGTCCGAGCTCAACGCGCACGAGGCCACCTGTCGCAAGGTGCTCGACGAGGTCCGTGTCGACCACGAGATCACCGGGGTCCTGCCCCAGGTCCAGGCCGACACGTGGCGCTCGGCGGTCACCGATGCCATCCGCGGGTTCGAGGCCGCCCGGCACCGGGTGAGGCTCCTGCTGGTGGCCATCGAGGTCGAGGAGGGCCGCTCGATCGGCGAGGTGGCACGTAGCTGGGGCGTGTCCCGTCAACTCGCGTCCCGCTGGGTCCAGGAGAGCGCCCGACTGCGCGACTGACCGTCCTGCGACCGGCCCGGCCGGACCGCACCCGACCTGCAACCCGACGGCAGGCCTTGGCGCAATCGACGACCGCAAGTATGGTTGTCGGATCCGATGCGGCCGACGGGGACCGTCGAGGGGCAGGGGCATGTTCCGCAAGAAGAAGATCATCTGGTGGGAGCAGGAGACCGTGGTCGGCGGGGCCGACGAGGCCCGCCAGCGCGGGGCGTCCCAGGGGGCCCTCCGCTGCCAGTCCGAGCCCTACTACGGGCCGGTCACCCTGGAGCCCGACGGTGACGACCCGATCGACCCCGACGCACTCCGCCTGAAGATCGGCTGACCGTGAGGATCAGTCCCACGGTCGACCCGCCGCACTGACCCCCCGGTGGCGCGGGCCACCCGCTCCCGACCCGTATCCTCTGGCCATGCCCGAGCACGCATCTCCCGCCGGTCGGCCCGGTCCGGTCGCCGGCACGTTCCTCGAGCCGCTCCTCGGCCGGTTGCACATCGACTTCGTGCCGGCCGACCCCCAGCTCTCCTGGGCGCGTTGGGCCCTCGCCTCGGTCGTGGCCGTCGTCGGGTCCCTCGCCGCCGACGCGGCACTGGTGGCCGCCGGCAAGGCCGTGTTCCCGGGCATAGCCGACTTTCCGCACTTCGCTTTCCAGGACTACGCCAAGCTGACGGTCGTCGGCGTGGTGATCGCCTGTGTCGGTTGGCCGGTGGTGACGCGGGTGTCGTCCCGGCCCCGCTGGGTGTTCCTGCGTGCGGCGGTGGCCGTGACCGTGGTGCTGCTCCTGCCCGACGTGTACATCTGGGTGCAGGGCGAGTCCGCCCGGGGGGTCGTGGTCCTCATGGTCATGCACCTGGCCATCGCCGTCGTCACCTACAACGCGCTGGTACGGATCGCACCCGCGGGTGAGGTCCCGGCTGACCGTGGCTGAGGCGCAGCTCGATCCGGACGGGTCGCCGCCGGAGGACCACCCCGCCGCCGTCCACTGGCTGGCCGACTACGTCTACGGGACCATCGCCACGCTCGTGGCCATCGCCGGTCTCACGTTCGAGACCAATCCCGGCGAGCTGACGACGGCCGGGGTGGTCATCGTCGGCGCGGTGGCCATCTGGTTCGCCCACACACTGTCGCGCCTGGTGTCGATGCGCTCGAAGGGCCACATGAACCTGCGGCCGGGGGACGTGTGGGCCGAGCTGCGCGATTCGTGGTCGATCGTGACGGCCGCCATTCCGGCCACCGCGATCTTCGTGCTGGCCGGGGTCGGCCTGTGGACGATCCACGTGGCCTTCGTGCTCGCCGATGTGGTGGGTGTGGCTGCCCTCCTCGTGGTCGGCATCGGGACGGCCGGGGGCAGCGACCGACCGCTGAGCCGGCGGTTCGGCTACGTGGCCATGGTCGTCCTGGTGGGTGTGGCCATCGTGCTCCTCGAGGCCGGCGTCCATCTGCTCTGAGACGGCCGACGCGGGGTCCGGCCCCGACCGACCATTACGGTGGGGAGGGAGGTGGCCGGCACCGGACGGCGTCGGCAGGACGGAGGATCATGGCCCGCAAACGCGCCGACATCGGATCCGACGGCTACCCGCCGACGGACACACCACCGACCGAACCGGCGCTGGACGACGCCCCGCTGACGGAGGCGGAGCTGACCGAACTGGCCCTGTCCGAGTTCCCCGGACAGCCGGCCGCCGCAGACGCCGTGCCGTTGGCGGACTACCTCGGCGAGGACCCCGGACTGCTGCCGGGCTGGTACATGCCCACGCCGATGACCCGCATCCGGCCGCGTTGGCGGACACCGGTGGTGGTCGCGATCGTGGCCGCCTTCGTCGCCATCGAAGCCTTCGGGCTGTGCAGTACGTTCGGCCAGATCGTCCCTGCGTAGGGGAGGATTTCGGGATTCCACCACGGAACACGGTCGACTCACCACGTACTGTGTGACTTCGGTTGCAGTCCGGTACCCGTGTGTGCGAATGGACCGGCGACGGTGCACAATGGACTTCCTAGACCACGGGTGGACCGCCCGTACCGGCCCCGGGGCTCACCGGAGGAGAGGGCATCATGAAGACCATGACCTGGACCAAGCGGATCACCCTCAGCGCAGGCCTGGCATTGACGTCCCTCGTCGCCGTCCCGGCGGTCGCCGGCGCGACCACGCCGACGACGACCTTGCCTGGCTGCTACCCCACCTGCGCCGCCCCGAACGTCAATGGCACGGCGGTCACGCCGACCTCGACCGACGGGGTGCACGCCACGACCACGGCCCAGGTGAACGGTTCGTCGTCGCTGCCCTTCACGGGTGCCGACATCGGTGAGCTGGCCGCCGTCGGCGCTGGCGCCGTCGTCGTCGGCGTGGTGCTGACCCGCCGCCGCCGCTCCGCCGCCTGATCGGCAGCGGCTTCTCGTCGACCTCGAGTTCCTTTCGGTAGACGCGCGCCCCGGCTGCGTCCGAACGGAGGAGCCGTGCGTCCGGCGTCAGTAGCTGGCGGGCAGCAGGGGCGCCAGGGCGCCGAAGAACAGGTAGACCACCACGAGCCAGGCGACCGCCCCGCCAACGGCGACGGCGAGCCTGCGTCCGCCCCTCGACCGCAGAGCCAGCGCCCACACGCCGGCGGCCAGTAGCGCCACGACGACCCCCCACACGATGGCCCACAGCCAGCTGCCGTGGATCGTCACGTCGTCGGCCGCCGTGGTGCTCCCGTGCGTCGTCGTCGAGGAGTGGGTCGTCGGACCGGTGGCGCCCGACAGCACGTCCTTCACCAGCTTCGCCTGGACCACGAGACGCTGACTGGCGCTGTAGCGCGGGTTGCAGGTGGTGAGGGTCAGCGTCGGGGTCGGGGTCGGCGCCACCACGGCCACGTCGGTCGGTGCGACCGCCTGGCTGTTGGTGACCTGGTAGACGAACAGGCCCTGGACCGTCACGATGTCGACGTCGTCCCCGGGCACCAGTTCGTTGAGGTTGTAGAACGGGTGGAGGTAGGTGGTGCGATGGCCGGCGATGGCCACGTTGCCCTGCTCGCCCGGCAGCGGCGTGCCGGGGTAGTGGCCGGGCCCGGAGCGCAGTTGCTCCGCGCCGGTGCCCTCGACCACCACCATCTCGAGGGCGATCTTCGGGATGGAGATGATCCCGACCGATTGCCCGGGCGCGGGGGCGGCCATGATCGGGGCGATCGCCGGCAGTCCGGACGCGTGGGGCAGCGAGTGGAGCCCGAGGTCGGTGTGGTTCCGTACCTGGGCGGCGGCGAACTGCTGGCGCAGTTGGTCCTGGGCGCGCGCCGTGATCAGCCCGGTGCCCCACAGTAGGTAGGGGATGAACAGCAGGACGAGTACGCCGGCCACGAGGATGACGCGCCCGACGGTCACGCGGAGGGTCGAGAACGACACGGGCCGATGTTACCGGCACGAAGGCCCAGCTCCCGGGCGCCACCGCCGCCGGCGACCCCACCGGTACCATCGTGCCGGCCCGCCGGTTGCGCCCGCGGGCCCGGGGGTCCCCCCGTTACCGCCCGCGCCAGGAGCAGAGTGAGACGGTGAGCGAATCCAAGCGGCGACGGACCAGGTGGCTGGTGGGACTCGGTGTGGTCGTCCTCCTGCTCGTCTGGGGCGCCGTGGTGGCGGCCGGCGCATGGTCCGCCTACCGGCACGACCAGCGGGGGCTCGACGCGCTCCAGTCCGTCCGTCAGACCTCGGACCCGACGACCCTGACCGCCGCATCGACCGAGGCGACGCTGCACGGCGCGGCCGCCGAGTTCGGCGCCGCCCACGACGACCTGACGGGGCCGCTGATGGCACCGGTCACCTGGCTGCCGGTCCTCGGCCGCCAGCTCCGGTCGGCCCGTGCGCTCAGCTCGGCGGCCGAGCAGGTCTCGACGGTCGGTGCCCGATTCCTGGGCCAGGTCCACGATGTCCTCGACCAGCCCCACGGCGCCGGCCCCGAGCGGGTGCAGTCGTTACGGCGCCTGTCGGCCTTGTCGCTGTCGGCCGCCCACCAGCTCGACGGCATCGACACCGGACCGGACCAGGCGCTTGTCGGACCCCTGGCGCGCAAGCACGACGAGTTCGTGTCGCAGCTCGACGGCGTCCGGCGGCGGCTGGCGACAGCGGCCGTGGTGTCGTCGGTGACGGCGACGATCCTCCAGGGCCCGCAGACGTACCTGGTGCTGGCGGCCAACAACGCCGAGATGCGGGCCGGTTCCGGCGCCTTCCTTGAGGTGGGGACGGCCGATGCCGCCGACGGCACGGTCCACCTCGGCGACCTCGGGCCCTCGGGCGCCCTCGGCCTGGCGCCGGGCCAGGTGGTCGTCACCGGTGACCTGCAGCGGAACTGGGGCTGGCTGGAGCCAGGGGTCGACTGGCGCACCCTGGGGGTGACCCCGCAGTTCCCGGTGACCGCCGAGTTGGCGTCCCGCATGTGGGCGGCGCGCTCCGGCCAGCAGGTCCAGGGTGTCCTGGCCGTCGACGTGGTCGGCCTGAGCCAGATCATGGCCGTCACCGGTCCCGTCCAGGTGGGGACCACGACGCTCGACGCCTCGAACGTGGCGCAGTACCTGCTGCACGACCAGTACGCGGGGCTGTCGGACAACGCCACGGGCGACGCCACCCGTGAGGACGCGCTGGGCACGATTGCCGGCGACGCGCTGCGTCAGCTCCAGGGCGAGTCGACCGACCTGCGCGGCCTGGCCTCGGCGGTGTCCGGGGCGGTCGCCGGTCGGCACCTGATGGTCTGGTCCTCGGACCCCACGGCCGAGGCGGCCTGGATGGCCAGCGGAGCTGCCGGCACGCTGACCCCGTCGTCGCTGGCCGTCAACATGGTCAACCAGGGTGGCAACAAGCTCGACCAGTTCCTGCCGGTGACGGTGCACCTCGCCACCCGGTCCGACGTGACGGGCACCGGGGTCACGATGACCACCGTGCTCACCAACCGGACGCCGGACGGCCAGTCGCAGTTCATCGCCGGGCCGTACCCCGGACTGCCCCTCGTCTACGGCGACTACAGCGGCATCGTCGCCGACAACCTGCCGGCAGGGGCCACCGGCATCACGATGACGGGGGCGGGGCCGTTGTCGTCCCTCGGCGCCGAGGGACCGACCATGCTGGTGGCGGCCCCACTTGTCATCCACCAGGGGGCGACGGCCACCGTGGTGGTCCGGTTCCACCTGCCGACGGCTCACGGCACGATGACGGTGGTGCCATCGGCCCGGGTGCCGGCCGAGCAGTGGACTGCCGGCGGGCGCAGCTTCACCGACGAGCGGCCCGAGACGATCTCCTGGTGAGTCGGCCCACCTGACTGCAGCGCCGTGTCAGCCGTGTCAGCCGCGCCAGACGCCCGTGGCCACCGCGCCCGCCAGCACGTCGTGGGTGACGACGGCGTTGGCACCGATCCACGCCCCGTCGCCGATCGTCACCGGCCCGAGCACCTTCGCCCCGGCACCGATGCGGACGTCGTCGCCGATGTGGGGCTGACCGGGACGGGTGCCGGTGTGGCCGAGGGTGACACCCTGGTAGAGGACGAGGTTGGCGCCGGCCACCACCTCGTGGCCGACGACGATGCCCGTGGTGTGGCTGATGGAGAAGCCCGGTCCCATCCGGGCGGCCGGGTGCACCTCGGCCCCGCAGGCCCGGATGCTCCACGCCTCGAGGAACAGGGCGACCGGTCGGAGCCCGTGGTCCCAGCACCACGATCCGGCCCGGTAGCGCACGACCGTGCCGATGCGCGGGTAGAGCGGGAGGCGGACCAGGGCACCGACGACCACCCGGCCCGGGGGTGCGTCCCAGGCCGCGGTCATGTGCCGGAGGTCCTCGACCAGCGCGCCCATCGCGGCGAGTGTTCCACACCGAGGTCGCCCACCGGCCGGGGTGCCCGCCGGTAGGGTACGGCGATGCCACCGGACCAGCGAGGGGCGGACGCCCCTCCGCCCGGGCCGCCCCCGGCCGACTTCGGGACCCTCCACCGCGTGCGGGCCGGGCTCCGCCGGCGGCTCGGCCTGTCGGTCACGAGGCTGCGGCACCCACGCGTCACCTTCGGGCCGCTGTGCGACGTGCGGTCGGGTGCCCGGTTCACCGTGGCACGTGGTGCCCACGTGACCATCGGTGCCGGATGCGTCCTCGATCACGGGTTCACCCTCGAGGCCACCGGCACCCTCAGCATCGGCGACCGCACAGTCTTCGGGCACCACTGCACGGTGGCCGCAGACGACAGCGTGACCATCGGTGCCGGCTGCCTGCTGGGTGAACTGGTCTCGGTCCGTGACCACGACCACGCGTTCGACCGGTCCGACGTCGGGATCCTCGACCAGGGCCGGACGACGGCCCCGGTCGTCATCGGCGACGACGTGTGGGTGGGCGCGAAGGCCACCATCACCCGGGGGGTGACCATCGGGAGGGGTGCGGTCGTGGGGGCCCACGCGGTGGTCACCCACGACCTGCCGGCCGGGTGCGTGGCCGTCGGAGTGCCCGCCAGGATCGTGCGGATGCGCGACGGGGGTCCGCTGTCGGGCTGAGCGCCTCGGGACGGACCGCCGTGGGCCCGTCTAGGAGATGGCCACGGTCGGGTCGGAGAGGTGGCGACCGCCGGTCGATCCGTAGAAGTGTGCGTCGCCGAATGCGAAGATGCCACCGTCCTTGGAGACGAGCCAGTAGCCGCTTCCGGTGGGGCTGGCCTGGATCCCGGTGATGGGTGCGTTGAGGTGGCGGCTGCCCGTCGAGCCGTAGTAGCTCGCATCGCCGAAGGCGAAGATGCCGCCGTCGGAGGCCGCCAGCCAGTAACCACCGCCGTCGGGCGTGGCGTCCATGCCAACGATGGGCTTGTTGAGTGTCCAGCCACCGGTCGAGCCGTAGTAGCTCGCATCACCGAACGCGAAGATGCCGCCGTCGGAGGCCGCCAGCCAGTAACCACCGCCGTCGGGTGTGGCCACCATGTGGACGATGGGCTTGTTCAGGACCAAGGCGCCGGTGGAGCCGTAGTACTGCGCATCGCCGAAGGAGAAGATGCCGCCGTCGGACGCCACCAGCCAGTAGCCACCGCCGTCGGGGGTGGCGGCCATGCCCACGATGGGCTTGTTCAGGTGCCAGCCACCCGTCGAGCCGTAGAAGCCGGCGTCGCCGAAGGTGAAGATGCCGCCATCCGAGGCCACCATCCAGTAGCCCTTGCTGTCCGCGGTGGAGACCATGTCGACGATCGGCGCATTGAGGGCGAGGCCCACCGTCGAGCCGAGTGAGGTGGCGGCGCCGAAGGTGAAGATGCCGCCGTTGGACAGGGTCAGCCAGTAGCCCTTCAGGTGCTGGTGGTGGCTGATCCCTCCGGGCCCGCTGGTCGGCGGCACCGTCGTAGTCGTCGTCGTGGTGGGCGGCACGGTCGTGGTCGTCGTCGTGGTCGGCGGCACCGTCGTAGTCGTCGTCGTCGTGGTGGGCGGCACCGTCGTAGTCGTCGTCGTGGTGGGCGGCACGGTCGTGGTCGTCGTCGTGGTCGGCGGCACGGTCGTGGTGGTCGTCGGCGGCACCGTGGTGGTCGTTGTGGGAGGCACCGTCGTCGTCGTCGTCGTGGGCGGCACGGTCGTGGTGGTCGTCGGGTTCGTGGTCGTGGTCGTGCCGCCACCCGTCCCGCCCGAGGAACTGCCGCCGAGCAGGGTCGGCAGTGACGACCCGCTGACCGCA
>PLRX01000003.1 GCA_003164095.1 Acidimicrobiaceae bacterium
CAGGTGGCGGCCTCCATCATCCGCTCCTACCTGCACGCAGCCGCTCTCGAAGGCCTGGGCGTCGAACGGCTCCTCGACTGGTCGCGTCGGCCCGCCGCCCGCGAGCCGATCAAGATCCTGTCGCGGAACCCCAATGCTGCCCAAGGATGGGACAAGGACCTCGCTGCCTCGGCCGAGGTGGAGCCCCGACATCGGGACTCGATCTGGGCGACGGTCCGACGGGCGTTCGACTGCTTCGCCGATCCCAAGGTGCTGGAAGCCACCCGTGTCGACCACGACACATTCGACCCTGCCGCCTTCCTGGAGGAGAACGGCACCATCTACCTGATGGGCTCGCCGGGCGCTCAACACTCGGTTGCCCCGATCGTCGCCGCCCTCATCGAGGACGTCGTCGACACGGCACGTCGCAAGGCAGCTCGCTCCCAGAGGCGTCGCCTCGAGTCAGGCCTGGTGCTGATGCTGGACGAGTGCGCCAACATCGCCCCGCTCGGCGACCTGCCCAAGCTGGTGGCCGAACTCGGTGGCCTGGGGATCACCACCGCAGTCATCCTTCAGTCGGTGGCATCCGCCCGCACCATCTGGGGCGAGGCCGGCGAGCGGGCCCTGCGGGACCTCGCCAACATCACCCTGGTCTGGGGCGGACAGAAGGACGTGGCCTTCCTGGAGGAGATCAGCAGGCTGGCCGGCGAGCACGACGATCCGGTGGAGACGGTCACCCACAACGAGGCGGGCCGGTCGAGCTCGTGGACGCCACGCCGGATGCCGGTGCTCCCGACCGGAGACATCGCCAACCTGGCCCCCAATCACGCTGTGGTGGTGTCCCCACACCTCCGGCCCCGGATCACCCACCTTCCATCCTGGCGGGACGACCGGAAGCTCGAGGCGCTGGTCAAGTCGTCCGGTGGCTCTGCGTCGATCGGCGCCGGTCGTGGTTGACTGCGCCAATGGCAGAGCGCGTGGTGACCTCTGGGTCCTTATGGAGGTACTCGTCGGGAGAGTGGACGATCTCCAGGCCGAGATTGGCGACCTGAAGTCGGGGAGGTCTGCTTCAGCGACAACTGGCAAACAGGTACCGGCGACGAGACGGACTCTTCCGACGGAGGGCGAGCCGGTCGATCTGGTCGTGCTGGCCACGTGGGTCAACAGCCTCCAGGTCCGCTACGCCACAGAGTCCGACTGGCTCAAGCCGTGCTGGTGGCGCCACGGGTTCATCGTGGAGGAGCTGGCCGCACTGCGCGAGGCATGGCTCGCCGTCTACGACGCCAGCGAACCGATCGATCGAGGAACTGGACTCAAGTGGCACGAAGACGCCGAGAAGTGTCGCGAGCGCATTCGCAAGACGATCAGCGTCGGCTCCGGCTGTTCCGCCGTGTCCCACCTTCCGGACGATCCGGTCACCAAGGACCCCCGTTGGGCTGAGGAGTTCGCCGCTCTGCAGCGTCAGCGGCCAGGCGACTGTGCATCTCCGGTTGCTTCCAACCCAGCAGAGAAGGGATTGCCGAGAAGCCCTGTGCACTCCTGTTCCCCAGCGACAGGTACTCGAACGGATGTTGATTAGGTACTTAGGTACCATTACACTCTGGGTATCAGGAGGTGGGCACCATGGCTCAGGCACCGATCAAGGTGAACGAGGAGACGAAGGAGCGCATCCGCTACCTGGCGGCCCTGGTCGACACGACCCAGGCCGACGTGGTGGACCGGGCCGTTCAGGAGTACGCCGTCCGCCATGCCGATCTCATCGAGAAGGGCATCGATCGGGCCCGATCGGTCCTCGCTTCCGGCGACGCAGCCCTCGCCGCCCATCTGCTCGGACAGCCGCTCGACGACGTCCAGCGTGTCTCGGGCCGAGCCGCACAGAACAGCTAGCGGAGCCCCAGCCTGACCGACTCGTACCAGGCGATGTCCCCGGTGGGCCAGTCGTCGCGTGCCTCGAAGACCGCCGGGGAGACATGGGCTTCCAGCGCCGCGAACGACACGTCGCGAAGCTCCGGGCGGATGAAGGCCCCGTCCGTCGCCCGGACACAGATCCCACACCAGATCTCCTCGACCCCACCGTAGTGAATGACGAGCACTCTGGCCGGCAGCCAGCCGTCGAGCACAGAGGCACACTCGGTCGAGCGATTGGCGAGCGCACGGTCGACCAGCTCGAACAGGTCCGAGGTCAGTCGACGGTGGAGTCGGAGGACCTCCTCGGCCTGGTCCCGCAAGTGGTCGTCGTCAGTCGGCAGGAGCCGACCGGACGCGTGCAGCTGGGCGATCCATGCGAAGGCGTCATCATCGGACCCGTCCTCTCTGCGACGGACCGCACAGAGCCACACCACCCCGTCATCGTCGATCCAGGTCGCTCCCCGCTCGGTCGACACTCGCAGCCGGTAGACGACAGGGTGGGCGATGGAGAGGATGCGCTTCTGACCGGTCGGTGACGTCGGCGCGATTCGTCGGAGCTCAGTGAGCCACGGGTGGTCGATCTCTCCGAGATCATCGGTCAGCTCGGGCAGCTCGAGGCCGAGGTCTTCGACGAGACATCGAATCGTCGGACGGGCACGTCGGTCGTGAATCATGGCGTTGCCGGATCGTAGCCGTGGCCTGTCTCGTCGCCAGGAGGCAGATCCATCACAGCCCGAAGCCGTCGCCGAGGTCGCGTCCAGAGTCACTGTCACGAGTCCAGGAGAACGGCGGTGGTTCGCGCAAGGGCGTTACGTCGCGCGTGGCGTCGGCCCACGCGGCATCGAGGGCGTCCATCCGATTCCAGAGTGACGAGAGCCACAGCTGGTCGAGCTTGCCGTCAGAGCTTCCTGGCGCACTGAATCCAGCCGACTCGATGACCCCGACTGCGCTCTGCCAGTGAGCGCGCTGTTCGGGTTCGAGTGGCTCGGGGCCGAGCGCGTCCGCGTCATCGACGCCCCAGCGGCTCCGGTAGGCCTCGATGGCCCCCGCCGCCGACTGCCACCGTTCAACACCGGTGATGCGCTCGGGAAGGGGGCCGAGCACTTCCGTCGTGTGGTCCGGTTGGCTGTAGGCAGCGGCTCGGCCGAGCCGGTACTCGTGACGCCGGAGGTCCTGGTCCAGCCGGGACCAGGTCTCGATCTCCGTGCGGTGAGCGGTAACCCACGCTTCGCGGCGTCGTTGCGCGGCGAGGAGGGTCTTCACGTCGTCATCGGCTCTGGGCTGGGACTGTTCGGCACTCGACGTGTCGAGTGGTCGCAGGTAGGCGTCGGCCAGCTGGCGGGTCACGTCGGCCGGAGCGTGATCGGCGATCCACTGGCCGAGGGTGGCGTGCTCTCGGAAGGCGGCATCGAGATCCTCGTGCGTCACGGTCGGCCAGATCGGCATTCGGTCCCGAGCCATAGTCTGTTCTCGCTTCTGGGACAGGGCGTCGACGAGGGACTGGACTGCGTCGCGCTGGGCGAGGTCGTCGGCGTGGTGGCCGATCTCCCACCTCGGATTCTCTGGGGACGCGACGTACAGGTTGTTCGACAACCGGCCCCGGGACAGCTGGGTGTAGCCGGCCTCCTGGTAGAGGCTGTCGCCACCGAGACCGAAGGTGTGGTCCACGGTGATCCCCTGTGAACGGAACACGGTCAGGGCATATCCCAGGCTGGTGGAGGTTTCGGCGTAGCTGCGGGGGAGAACGGCTTGGCGCCCATCGTCGAGCTGGACGACGAGTGACCCGGTCGGTTCGGGGCGGGCCTCGTCCTCGATGCCGGCAGCTATGTCAGCAGCAACGTCACCCTGGGTTCGGGGAACGTCACCCTTCCTGGTGAGAGCGTTGTCCGGTGGCGCCACGTCTCTCGAAGGAAGGACCGCCACCACGG
>PLRX01000018.1 GCA_003164095.1 Acidimicrobiaceae bacterium
CGTGGGGGTGGCCCCGTGAAGCTTGGGGTGCTTACCCAACCACCCAACGACCAAGTGGAGGTACCTCACCATCATGCGCGCGCTCGACCCCGAAGTGAAGGATGCACTCTGGACGGCCATCGAACCCCGACTCCCCGAGCGGGTGGATCGCCACCCACTCGGCTGCCACCGGGCGAGAGCGTCGGACCGGGACTGCTTCGAAGTGATCGTGGTCCGCCTGTCCACGGGGTGTTCGTGGGAGGACGCCGAGCGTCTCTGCGACAACACGGTGTCCGACACGACCGTGCGGTCTCGGCGCGACGAATGGATTGCCGCGGGGGTGTTCGACGGCGTGACCGAAGAGGCGTTGTCCGGGTACGACAAGATGATCGGGCTCGACCTCTCCGACGTGGCCGTCGACGGGAGCCTGCAGAAAAGCCCTTGTGGAGGGGAGGGAACCGGCAAGAACCCGACCGATCGAGCCAAGCTCGGATGGAAGTGGTCGATCCTCACCGACCGGAACGGCATCCCCATCGGATGGGCCATCGACGGGGCGAACCGCAACGACTCGGTGATGCTGGAGCCGACCCTGGATGACGCAGGACAGCGTGGGCTCCTGGTCGACATCGAGACCATCTGGCTCGACCGGGGCTACGACTCCGATGTCACCCGGGAGCGACTGGCCGCTCGACTGATCGACGACGCCATCATCGCCAAGAAGCGCAAGAAGGGGGAAGCGAAGGGCAAGAACCCACAGCCGATGGGGATGCGCTGGCCGGTCGAGCGGACCAACGCCTGGCTTGCCGCCTTTGGTCAGCTCCGGCGCAACACGGATAGGAAGACCATCCACCGGCTCGCGCAGTTCGCACTGGCGGTCGCATTCATGCTCACCGCCAAGCTCATCGACCACCGAAACCGCTGGTCACGACTTCTGGCGCCTATCCGCTGAGCCTCTAAGGATGACGAAGTCGAACACCCCGGCATCACCTGTCGGTCGAGGAACCCGGGCAATGGATGGGGTCTCATTCGACCATGACTCCCACCGGCACGGTGATCGGGCCACCTTCTGAGGCCCCCGCCACGAGTCCGGCGACGACGGCGGCCCCAGCGAGCGCCAGGCACGTGATCGAAAAGGCGCGGGCCACCGCTCCCGTGGAGGCGGAACTACCGCCTGCGGCGTCGAAGATCAACCCGGTGACGGCCAGACCGAGCGACGTCCCCATGCCGCGGGTCATGTTCAGCACTCCCGACGCCACGCCCGTTTGGCTCGTGGGGACCGAGCCCATGATCGTGGCATTGTTCGGTGGGGTGAATGCGCCCATGCCGCCCCCGACGACGGCCAACAACACGAGGAAGAGCCATGTCCCCGGTCGGAGAGCGGCCAAGGCAGCGAGCCCGCCGGCGACGAAGGCCATCCCGCCCACGGTGAGGGGGCGCGCGCCGATGCGATCGGCGAGTCGACCAGCGAGCGGAGCCGCCACACCCAGAGCGGCCGGCATGACCATCAATTCGATCCCGGCGCGGCCGGACCCGAGTCCGACGCCCCGCTCGAGGTAGAAGGGCACGACGAAGAGGACTCCGAACATCACCAGGTAGGACAACAGCCCACTCGTGATCCCCGCGCTGAAGCGTGACTGGCGGAACAGTCGGAGGTCGAGCATGGGGTGCTCGCACCGCCGCTCGCGGAGGATGAACATGGCGACCAGACCTGCTCCACCCACGAAGAGCCCGATGATCGACGGCGAGGTCCACCCCCGGACGTTCCCGAACGAAATTGCGGCGAACAGGGCCACGACGGCAGGGAAGAACAGCGTGAAGCCCGACCAGTCGAACGGGGTCGGACGCTGGAGGTTAAGGCTCCGTGGAATCAGCAGGACACCCGCGACCATGCCGAGCAGACCGAACGGGACGTTGACGAAGAAGATGAGCCGCCACCCCCCGGCAGCGAGGAGGAATCCACCAACGGTCGGGCCGAGCGCCAGTCCCACGGCCTGGGCTGCGCCCTGGATCCCGATCGCCTTGCCCAGCGACGGCTTGGGGACGGCGAGGACGATGATCGCAACGCTGTTCGCCTGGAGGAGTGCTGCGCCGATGGCCTGGAGCGCCCGGAAGCCGATGAGCCATCCAAGGCCAGGCGCCAGCCCGCACAGTGCGGAGCCGACGATGAAGATCCCGAACCCGTAGACATAGAGGAGCTTGCGCCCCCACATGTCGGCGAGCCGACCGACGGCCACCACGGTGGCGACGAGGACCAGGAGGTAGCTCAGTCCGACCCAGCTCACCGCGCCGACGCTGGCATGGAAGGTCCGCTGGAGGGTCGGGAGCGCAACGGTCACGATGCTGGCGTCGAGTTGGCCCATGAAGGCGCCGATGCACACGGCTGCGACGGTGAGCCAGAAGGCCCCGGGCCGGTTCCTGATCCGATCCGGACGCTTCGGCTCGACCAGCAGCCTCTGCCACGCACTCCAGTGCCCACCCCTGAAGGCGACGTCCTCCATCGCTCCAACCTGACGCACCACTCGCCAGAAGTCGAATAGTGATTACTGTTCAGTTCGATAAGCTAAGCAAATAGATACAAACCGCCTTCGCCATTTCGTAGCCGTCGTCGATCACGGCGGGTTCACCGCAGCATCCAAGGCCGTGTTCGTCTCGCAGCCGGCGCTGTCGCTTGCCGTCAAGGAACTCGAACGGGAGCTCGGTACGCCGCTGTTCTCACGGGTCGGCCGCGGTGTGCGGCTGACGGCGGCGGGTACCGCATTGCTTGGACCGGCTCGGCAGGCACTTCGGGACGTCGAGACGGGTCGAGCAGCCGTGGCAGCCGTCGCCGGAGTGATGGCGGGCTCGCTCAGCGTGTGCAGTCTCCCCACACTCGCAGCTGATCCGATGTCCGGCGTCGTCGGGAGCTTCCGCCGCCGCTATCCCAAAGTACGGGTCGACATGGCGGCTCCTGAGGGCAGTCAGGAGTTGTTCGACCTGGTGGAGAGCGGGACATGCGAACTCGGTCTCACCGATGCGCTTCACACCGCGCCGTCGCTCGAGTCCATTGACCTCGGCTCCCAGTCGCTCGTGTTCATCCACCCACCGGGCACCGACGACATCGGGGTCGGAAGCACTCCGGTTGGCCGCTCGCTTGGTGGCACATCGTTCGTGGCGGCGCCCGAGGGCACTTCGACGCGTCGATTGCTCGATGAACTTCTCGAAGCACTTGATGTCGGGCCGGTTCTCGCAGTGGTCACGGCACAGCGGGAGGCGATCATCCCTCTTGTTCTGGCGGGTGCCGGCGCAGCACTTGTCCCCGAGTCACTCGCCCGGTTCGCCGAGCAATTCGGAGCCGTCATCTCGCGGCCACATCCGGCGGCAGTCCGGCGGCTGGCTCTTGTCCACCGGCGCGGTGAGCTGTCTCCTGCTGCAGAGCGCTTCTGCGAGATCGCCCGACCCGTTGGGGCGCCGGAACGGTAAGGACTCACGGACTCAGGTCGGTACGTCGGCAACCACGCTGTCGGAGTTTGTGACTGCCTGCAGGACAGCCTGCGCTGCCTTCAGTTGCCCTGGTTCGGTGTAGCGCTTGATCTCGCTGTTGATGGTGGTGACTACCTCGATGACCCCAGTTGCGTAGTGCGTGCTCTCGGGGGCGAGGACGCCACTAAGACGGCGGGCGTCATCAGCACCACTCATCACGGTCACGTAGCCCCTGCGTTCCAGCCCGCCCGCGAACTTGCGGGCCGCCTTACGGGTCACGCTGAGGATGGTCGCCAGTGCCGCTATGGACCTCCGGCTAGTGAGAGTACTTCGGAGGACCGCGGTGTCCGAGCGCTGGAAATCGTCGATAGCGAGTCGGGCGAGTTCTTCCTGCATCCGGAGGGACGACGCCTGACATGTCCGGGCGAGCTGGTCGCCGAAGAGCGGTGGAGGCGACAGGCCAGCGTCCATGCCCCCAGGCCACCGAAAGGCAACCTGGTTGTATTCGAGCAGGCAACATGCAACTCTCTTGCCCAGCGGGAGAGGGAGGTCCTGTGCGCAAGTCGATGGTGCTCCTGGCGGTCGTCGTCCCCGTATCCGCGCTGCTGCTCGGCGCCTGTGGGTCGTCGAGCGGGACCTCGTCGACGTCGTCGGCACCCGGCGTCGAAACCGGGGTCGTTTGGCTCTGCCGACCCGGTGTAGCACCCGACCCGTGCGACGGCAGTCTCGCCACCACCGTCGTCCCGGCGACGGGTCCCCGGACCGTGCAGCAGCCCGGCCCCTCCCCCGGCTCGGGCTTCGACTGCTTCTACATCTACCCGACCGTGAGCACGCAGACGACGGCCAACGCGAATCTGGAGATCCAGTCAACCGAGATCGGCGCCGCCGCGTCGCAGGCCGCACCGTTCTCCTCGGTGTGCCGGGTGTACGCCCCGATGTACCGCCAGCGCACGGTGGGGTCCATCAGCGCCGGTCTGGCCGACGACCCTGCGGCGGATGCTGTCGCCTACTCGAGCCTGCTGGCCGGATGGACCGACTACCTTGCCCACGATAACGACGGCAGGCCGGTGGTCTTCATCGGACACTCCCAGGGCGCGGCCATGCTGATCCGACTTCTCGAAGGCCAGGTCGATGACGACCCGGCACTGCGGAATCGCATGGTGTCCGCGATCATCGCCGGGGGGAACGTGGCCGTGCCGACCGGCGCCGACGTCGGATCGACGTTCCACCACCTTCCCCTTTGCACGTCGTCGGCTGAGGACGGCTGCGTCATCGCCTACTCGACGTTTCCGGGGTAGCCCCCGTCCTCGAGTCTCTTCGGCCGCCCCGGAACCGGCGTCAGCGTCCAGTCCGGGCAGACGGCGGCCGCCGGGGTGCAGGTGGCCTGCGTCAATCCCGTCGCACTGGGGGGTGGCACAGCAGCGCTCTCTCCCATGTTCCTCACGGTCACCCAGGCGATCCCGGCGCCACCGGTCACGACGCCTTGGGTTACGTATCCCGACCTCTACTCGGCGAATTGTCAGAGCTCTGGTGGCGCGACCTGGCTGCAGGTCGACACGTCCGGTCCGGCGGCCGGGGCCCGTCCCACGGTGAAGGAGACGCTGGGTCCCGATTGGGGATACCACCTGGGCGACATCAACCTTGCTGCCGGCAATCTGGTTCAGGACGTCCAAGGCCAAGAGGCAACCTACGTGCACAGCCACCGGTGACGACCGTGCCTCGAGGCTGCCGTTCTCGACGAGCGCACCGTCCCGCTCCGAAGCTGCCGGCTGATTGCTTGGGACTCCGCTCTGATTCCCGTTGAGAGGGAAGATCACGGCGTGCGCTTGATAGAGGAAGGGCAGGCCTCACCCTCACGCCCCGGAGCCCAGGAAGTGGGCGTCACCGTAGGTGAAAATCCCGCCGTCGGCAGCCACCATCCAATAGCCCCTTCCGTCTGATGTCGCCTCGATCCCGTCGACCGGTGCGTTCAGCGGCTCGGCGGCGGCCGATCCGAAGAACGTGGCGTCGCCGAAGGTGAAGACCCCACCGTCGGAGGCGACCAGCCAGTAGCCCTTGCCGTCCGGCGTCGACGCCATGCCGACGACAGGACGGTTGAGGTGCTGGCCCCCCTCGGACCCGTGGAACGCGGCGTCACCGAAGCTGAAGATCCCGCCGTCCGCTGCCACCATCCAGTAGCCACGTCCATCCGGCGTGGCCGCCATGCCGACCACGGGTTCGTTCAGCCGGCCCCCACCCTCGGAGCCGTAGAACCCGGCGTCACCGAAGTTGAAGACCCCACCGTCGGAGGCGACCAGCCAGTAGCCATCGCCGTCCGGGGTGGCGACGATGCCGAGCAGCGCCTGGTTGAGGTGCTTGCCACCCTCGGAGCCGTAGAACCCGGCGTCGCCGAAGTTGAAGACCCCGCCGTCCGCGCCGACGAGCCAGTAGCCCTTGCCGTCCGGCGTGGCGGCAATGCCCACGATCGGCTGATTCAGGTGCTTGCCATTCTCCGACCCGTACGACCGGGCATCGCCGAAGCACGCCACTGCACCGTCAGCCGACACGAGCCAGTAGCCCCCGCCGTCGATGGTGACAGCCATGCGCCGCGAGTTGAGACTCGTGGGTGTGACGACCACCGTCACCGCCTCCGAGGCGGTCTGGTCGAGGGCGTCGGTCACCTGGACGGTCGACGAGAACGTCCCCACCTGGGTCGGCACGCCGGTGAGCGCTCCATCGGCGGCCATCGCCAGACCGGGCGGGAGTGAGCCCGACTCGAGCACCCACGTGTCAGGGCCCGTGCCCCCGGCTACGGCGAGCTGGGCGTCCATGGGGGCCCCGACGAGGCCATCGAGCGTTCGGTCGGCAGCCGCGGTCGGATCCGTGGCGATGTGGACGGTCTGTGCGCGGGTGGCCATCTGTTCGTTGCCGTCGGTGACCACCAGGGTGAGCGGGAACGATCCGGCCGTGGTCGGCGTGCCGCTGACCTCACCGGTCGACGGATTCAGGGTGAGACCATCGGGCAGGCTGCCGTCCGCGACCGACCAGGCGAATGGGCCCGTGCCCCCGATCGCCGACGGGGTGGCGTCGTAGGGCACGCCGACCTCGCCGGCGGGCAGTGTCGACGGGCCGAGCGCCGGTGCGGGCGCGATCGACACGGACTCGGCCTGGGTGGCCTGTTGTCCGCCGAGGTCGGTGGCGACCAGGGTGAACGTGGCGGTCCCCGCAGTGGTCGGCGTGCCGGTCACCTCCCCGCTCGACTGGTCCAGCGTGAGTCCGTCGGGCAGGGTGCCGTCCTCGACGGTCCAGCTGTAGGAGCCCGACCCTCCCGAAGCCGCCGGGACGACGTCGTAGGACACGCCGACCTCACCGCCGGAGAGTAAGGGGGACGTGATGTCGGACGCCGAAGGCGTGACCGCCACGCGGGGTGTCGACCGGTCACTGAGCCCGGCGGCGTTGCCGGCCTGGATCGAGATGTAGTCGGTGTTCCCGTCGGTGAGACCGGACAAGGAACAGGTCAGGTCGCCCGACGTGGTGCACGTGGCGATCTGGTTTCCGGCCGAGGGTGAGTCGAAGGCGGTGACGGTGTAGGCGCTGTCGTTGATGCCGTTGACCGTCTGGTCGCTGATCGGGGCCCCGCCGTCGGACGCCGGGGGCGCCCAGTTCACGACGGCTCCACCGTCCTCGCCGTACGCGGTGATCGACGAGGCCAGGACGGGCCCCGGATACGTGTAGGGCGTGCCCGACAGTGGGGTTGAGGCGGGGCTGGTCCCGGCGGCGCTGACCCCTTCGAGCTCGACCGTATAGGTCGTGCCGTCGGTCAACCCGTCGATCACGAAGGGCGACGTCGTGCCGCCGGTGGACGTCCAGGTGTCAACACCGTCGAGTGAGTACTGAAACGACGTGACCGGGTCGCCGCCCGGGTCGCCCGGCGAGAAGGAGACGGACAGGTAGGAGTCGCCTGCGCTGATGCCGGTGATCACGGGGGACTGCGGACGGGCGACCGGCACCACCGGCTGGAGCGGGTCGGAGGACACGCCGGAGCCTGCGGCATTGGTGGCGACGACGCCCACGTAGTAGGTCGTGCCGTCGTTGAGCCCGCTGACCGTGCACGCCAGGGTGGTGGTCGAGCAGGTGCCGACCGGCGAGGTCCCGTCGGACGAGGCGTAGGCCGTGGCCGTGTACCCGGTGATGGGCGAACCACCATCGGAGCCGGGGGCGGTCCACGTCACGTCGGCCGACTCGGAGTCACTGGCCGCCAGGACGCCGAGGGGGGCATCGGGCACGGTGAGCGGCGCCGCGCTCTGCGGCGCGGAGGGATCGCCATCGCCGATGGCGCTGTCGGCACGCACCGCCACCATGTACGTCGTCCCATTGTCCAGTCCGGTGATCGTGAAGGTCGGGCTCGTGGTTCCCGTCGGGGTCCAGGCCCCGTGGTCGACCGAGTACTCCATTCCCGTGACCGAGGAGCCACCGTCGTCGCCGACCACGGCTGCGACCGTCAGTGCGCCGTCCTCCGGCGTCAGGGTGACCGAGGGCGCTGTGGGGACCGTTGCCGGGGCCACGTCGACCGGGAGCGAGGCGACCGACGCACCGACGGTGTTGACCGCACGGATCTCGACCGGGTACGAGGTGCCGTTGACGACGGGCGTGACCCCGTCGGCGGACAACGTCGTGATCACGAGCGGATCCGCGTCAGACGCCGCGGTCCGCCATGTGGCACCACCGTCGGTGGAGTACTGGACGGCGACGACTGGGCTCCCACCCGTCGACGGCTCGGAGTAGGACACCGAGAGAGTGGCGTTGCCCCGTGACGTGGAGGAGATGACCGGTTGACCCGGGGCGGTCGCCGGCGTACCGGGCGCGGAGGCGGACGGGGACGAGTCGCCCTGGTCGTTGTCGGCCCGGACCTGGACGGTGTAGGCGGTGCCGTTCACCAGGCCGCCGATGGTGAGGCCGGGCGTGAGGGATCCGGATGACGTCCAGGGGCCCCCGTCGAGCGAGTAGTCGTAGGACGTGACCACCGACCCACCGTTGGAGCCGGGCGTGAAGGCCACCGCCAGGGCGCCGTTCTCGGGCGTGACGGTGGTGATCGACGGCGCGGCGGGAACGGTCACCGGGATGCCGGTGGCCACGGCCGAGCCGGGGCCCGAGCCTGCGGCGTTGACCGCCCGGAGCTCGACGTCGTAGGTGACCCCGTCGGCGAGGGCGGTGGTCCCGTCAGACGACAGGGCCGTGATCGTCATGGTCGTGGACGTCGCCGACTGGCCGTCGGCCCGTTCGTGCCAGGTGGCGCCGGCGTCGGTCGAGTACTGGTAGTCGGCGACCGGTGCGCCACCGTCGTCGACGGGCGGGTCGAAGGTCACCATGAGCGACCGGTCCGAGGCCACCATGCCGTCGGCACCCGTGACGATGGAGGGTGCGCCGGGTGTCGTCGATGGTGTGCCGTCGACGGGCGCCGAGGCCGCGCCCGCTGCGTCAGCATTGACGGCCCGCAACTCGACCGGATAGGAGGTGCCGTTCACGAGGCTGGTCGTGCCGTCGACCGACGACGCAGCGATCGTGCAGGTGACCGACCCTGCCGACGTGCGGCACGGCGTCCCGAAGGTCCCTTCGGAGTACCAGTCCTGTCCGGCATCGGTGGACCACTCATAGTCGGTGATCGGCGAGCCGTTGCCGGACGGCTCCGCGACCGTCACAGCCAGCGTCCCGTCACCGGGCGCGATCGCCGTGATGGTCGGTGCGCCCGGTGCTGCGGTCGTCGTGAAGGAAGTGGAAGCGGTGGCCCCGGCCCCGGCCCCGCTGACCGCCTGGAGCTCGAAGGTGTAGCCGGTCCCGTCGCTCAGCCCGTACACGTCGACCGGGCTCGTCGTCGACGTCGGTACCCAGGTGGCTCCGCCGTCGACGCTGTACTGGTACCCGGTGATGGCGCTGCCCCCAGTGGAGCCCGGCGTGAACGCGACCGTCGCCGTGTACGCTCCCGCCGTCACGGACGTGATGGTCGGTGCTCCCGGCAGGGCTTCGGGGGTCTGGCTCATCGAGTTGGACGCCGGACCGGTGCCCGTGCTGTTGACGGCCTCGATCTCGACGGAGTACGGCGTCCCGTCGGTGAGACCGGAGATGGTGAGCGGCGACATTGTCGTGGCCACCGACTGCCAGGGGCCGGTGCCGTCGAGCTGGTAGCGGTACCCGGTGATGGGCGCGCTGGACGTCGGTGGGGTGAAGGCGACCTGGAGTGCCCCGTCCTCGGGGGAGATGGACGTGATGGTCGGGGCGGCGGGCGGACCCGACGGCTCCACCGTGCCGGTGGGCATGGAGAACGGACCACTGCCGTCGGAGTTCACCGCCTGGACCTCGAAGATGTAGGGCGTGCCGTCGGTCAGACCCGTCACCGTGGCCGACGTGGCGGTCGCACCGGTGTCGTAGGTTGTCCAGTCGGCCCCACCGTCGCTCGAGTACTGGACGACGTAGTCGCTGATCGGGTCGGCGCCCGGATCGGGGGCCGTCCACTGGAGGGAGGCCGAACCCTCGCCAGCCGAGGCCGAGAGACCGGTGGGGATACCGGGCACGCCCGTGGCATAGGTGATCACGACGGATCCGTCGTACGCGGACCCGGGGTCGGCGAACGAGTTGTCGAAGTTGGGCGCACCGGTGTCGGCGTCGGCGTAGTAAGCGTCGAGGGCGTGGAGTCCGGGGATCCCCCCGGTCGAGTTCTCGCCCGGGCTACCGCCCTGCCCGTACCACTCGTCCGATGATCCCGACCCGAACTGGTCGCTGCCGGCGGCACCACCTGCGGCTCCGCCACCGCCACCGGCGCCACCTCCACCGTCACAGCCTGCCTCGCCCTGAGGGGCGCCGGTGTCGAAGTACTGGTCGGCTTCGTTGCCGTCGAGCGAGCCGCCGCACATGGTGAACACGGAGATGCCGTCCTGGCCCTGCGTGGGTTCGGCCGACAGGGGTGACGGGCTCTCGATGGTGTTCTCGGAGGCACAGTCCGGCGCGCACCCGGCCGGGATGCCGTAGGTGAT
Organism: Acidimicrobiaceae bacterium; assembly: GCA_003164095.1. Lineage (GTDB taxonomy): Bacteria > Actinomycetota > Acidimicrobiia > Acidimicrobiales > RAAP-2 > Bog-756. The sequence continues at coordinate 10,446 of PLRX01000018.1, forward strand.
CGGCGTGGGGGTGCTCTGGGGAACGTACGAGGCGAGGTTGATCTGTCCGACGACGAGCGGGTACTGCCCCGAGCCGCCGTCGCCGCCGCCACCACCGGCCACGATCGTGCCGACGCTCGTCGGATCATCCGGCGAGCTGCCGATCTCGACCGCCGTCCCCGCACCACCGGCCCCGCCGTAGCCTGAGCAGCCGTTGGGACCGGGCGCCCCACCCATTCCACCGTCGTACTGATTCAGCGGACTGATGCCGGACACCGCGTCATTCGGGTCGCCAGGGGACGACCAGTCGTTCCCTGGCGTGCAGCCCACGTCGATCGGCTCGTCGGCACCGGCGCCGACCGCGATCGTGAAATACTCCCCCGGGGTCACCGACATGGAGCCGGACACCACGCCCTGGTAACCGCCCGGGGCCGGGTTGCCGGAGGAATCGGCGCCACCCCAGCCGCCCTGGCCGCCGGTGGAGGTGATGGCGATCGATGTCACTCCGGCGGGCACCGTGAAGCCCTGCAGCGTGTCGTTGTCGAAGCCGAACGTCTGCGTGACGGTTGTGGCCGCGCCAGCCGACGGCCCAAGGCCGCCGAGCACGGGGAACGCGGTGGCGGTCAGTAGCAGCAGGAAGGTCGCTACCAGAGCGATGGGGTGCTTGATCGATCGGGGGCGTACGGCACCGCCTGGCAGGTGGAGTGGGTCAGCTCGCATACACGCAAATCGTCACTGTCGATCACTATCTTGAGGGATAGTTTCATGCTCGTCCTTTGCAATGGAAGGTCCTAGAGCCATCGGCCCGTTACAGGCCTATCGCTCAGCTCCTGGTCACGCGCTGCTCAACCCTTTCCGTTTCGAGCGCATCGGCTAGTACGACTGGCTGTCCCAGCCGCCGTTGGACCGGGACTGGGACGACGCCCACCTCCTCGACGAGATCCGGGACGTCCACACCGACACCCGGGCCACCCGCGGGCCCCGAGGGTCCATGCCGAGATGAAGCTCGGTTGGGGTCACCGGATTGGACGCAATTGGGTGGCCCGGTTGTTGCGGACCGCCGGCGTCCGGGGCATATGCCAACGCACGAAGAGCCGGCAAGAATCAATCTGCAACTGTCCACCGTTGGGTGATTCCAACGACCCGACTCCGCGAAACCGGGGGAACATCGGTAGGGGACGCATTCACCCGTGTAGTCGCGATAGTGGGGGCAGCGGAGGTCGACAGGTCGCAGTACTGGCCCGATTCGGACCTCAGGAAGTGCGAGGCAGTTCGATGATCGGCAGACCATCACAAGTTCGAAGTTGCCGCGATTGCTCACCTTGATCGTGGTTCGAGCCACCAAACGTGTCCCCTGAACCGACGCCTCGCGTCGCGGATGAGGGCGGGCTTCTCGAGCATCGTCGAAAGCGGGACGGATATCAGTCTGACGTTTGCCCTACTTGTTACCCTACGACTAGTGATCCGGTACCTTTTGGTTGTTTCCGCCAGAAACCTTCTGACCTGGGGAAACCTCCGATTCTCTCCGATTGAATATTCCCATTTCCATCCCTGTTTCGGATTCGTAATGCGTAGGTCAGGAGTTCGATTCTCCTCCCAGGCTCCAGGAGATGGAGGTCAGGGCGCCCGGGATGGCATCGGCCGACCCGGGCTCGAGGTTGTCGCGCGTATACCGTGTCCACCAGCGCCGGATCATGGGCCATCAGGATCCACTTCCTCGTCGACTGGCTGCATGGTGACGACGGGGCCGGGACGGCGGCGGGTGGACCGCAAAGGACCAACGACCCTGGCCGGGCCACCGCTCCGGGGGCACGCTCTGGACATGAGTCCAGCCGAACCGACCCACGCAGACCGTCGCGGAGGCCACCCCGCGGGTGCATCCACCGGGATCCGCTTCGACGACCGCCCGCTGCTCGTCTTCTGGGAGACCACCACCGCCTGCGACCTGGCCTGTCGCCACTGCCGGGCGTGCGCCGAGTCCGAGCCCCGACCCGGCGAGCTCACCACGGACGAGGGCCGGGCCCTCATCGACGAGTTGGCCGCGGTGGGGCGGCCCCGTCCGATCCTGGTCCTGACCGGCGGCGACTGTCTGAAACGGCCCGACCTGCTCGACCTGGTGTCGCACGCCGAGGACCGGGGTGTGCCGGTCGCCCTGGCGCCGTCGGTCACCCCGCTGCTGGAGGACGAGACCCTCCGCCAGGTGCGGGCCCACGGTGTCACCACGGCCTCGCTCAGCCTCGACGGTGCCGGACCGGCCACCCACGACGCGGTGCGCGGGATCCCCGGGCACTTCGACCGGACCGCCGAGGCGATCGCCCGGCTCCGCCGACACGGGTTCACCGTGCAGGTCAACACCACCGTGATGGCCGCCAACCTCGAAGAGCTGGCCGACATCGCCGTGCTCCTCCACGGTCTGGTCGTCGACATCTGGGAGGTGTTCTTCCTCATCACCACCGGCCGGGGAGTCGACGTCGCCGAAACGACGCCGTCCCAGAACGAGGACGTCTGCGAGTTCCTGGTCGACGCCTCCCGATACGGGTTCACCGTGCGCACCGTCGAGGCACCGTTCTTCCGTCGGGTGTCGGCCGAGCGCCGGCACCGCTCCGCCCGGGGAGGCCCCCTCTACGGCCGGTTGCACCACCGCCTCGTCACCCAGCTCGGCGAACCGACCGCCCCGGTCCGGGCCCCGAGCGCGGCCACCCGCGACGGCAAGGGCATCGTCTTCGTGGCCGCCGACGGCGACATCTACCCGTCCGGCTTCATGCCGCTCCGGCTCGGGAACGTCCGGGTCGACGGGCTGCTCGACGTGTACCGCACCCACCCGACGCTCCTGGCCATCCGGGCCGCCTCGTTCAACGGGCCGTGCGGGGTGTGCACCTACGCGGAGCGCTGCGGCGGGTCGCGGGCCCGTGCACTGGCCGCCACCGGCGACTCCCTGGCCTCGGACCCCGGGTGCCTGATCGTCGGCGCGAGCCACGCAATTGCTGGATAGCCGATGCGGTCGAATCACGAGACCGTGTCCATGTGAATCCCGAACGCGGTCCGGGCCAGATCGGCGGGATCGAGGGCCATCCGACAGCAGGACCTTCCGCCGGAGCCGTCGCCTCTCCTGGCGGCGATGCCCAGGCGCAGCGAACTGCCGACCTCATGCTGGCTTCCCACCACGATGACGAACGGACGGGTCTCCGCGCAACAACGGGCAGATGGAGGCCGACGCTCTCACCGTGGGAGCGGCCGGCCGTGCGTCTCCGGATCACGTCTGTCTCCCGTCCGATCACGAAGGCACCGAGCAGACCGGTACCGCCGAACCCGAGCAGGATCCATCCGATGACGGGATCGCCGTCACGGAACTCTGCAGGTCCCATCTCGGCGCCCAGGTTCGCGTCCGATGGGGGCCGCCGGTCGCCGTGTCCGTCTCGTGATCCGGGAACCGGGTAGGGCGCGCTCCACGCGAGGGCGCTCGGTGAGGCGTGGAGCGTGGTCGGCTCGATCGATGCATCTTCTGGTCCGGGTGAGGGCTGTTCCGCTGGAGTGCCTGCTCCAGAGCCCCTACCTGACGGCGCAGCACCCAGACGGGGACCGCGGGGCCTGCCGGGGGACCAGATGACCGGGCCGGGTTTGGACGAGCACGCTCCCGGGCAGCATCCTGCCAATGCGAACCACATCAGTACGTCCATGCTCGGGCACCGGTCGGCGCTGGGCCGGGGTCGCGCTGTTGAGTGCGGGGATCCTCTTGTCGGCCTGCAGCAGCTCCCAGTCCTCGTCGACCACGACGTCGACGGTGCAGCGCCCGTCGGCCGCAGCATCCCCGACCGTCACCCTGGACGGCTCGCAGGCCGCCGGCTCGTCGGTGAAGGTCGACCGGGTGGACCTGCCCCGGACGACGACGGGGAGCAGCGGGGGCATCGTGGCCGTCTGTGCCGACGCCAATGGTGTCACGGGTACGTGTGACGGGTACGCCACGATTCCGAACGGCATCACCCACGATGTGACGATCCACACACCGTCCCCACTGGTGGCGGGTCCTTACATCGTCGGCGTGTACTACGCCCACGGCTTGCCCAGTGGTGACCAGCATCCGGCGGCCACCGCCCAGGTGCAGCTCACCTGACGTCCGACGATCGGCAGGTGGACGGTGTCGTCTGCCCATCCGGGGGTATGCCAAGGTCGTGGCTCCGAGATGACCTGATCGACCGGTCGGCCGTGCCCGACGACATCGGACACAACGAGAACCCCGACGAGCGTGACGACCGCAACCTGCAGGACCTGCTGCAGGAACTCCGGGTGGCGGCAGGAGGGCCAAGGCGTCCTGACACAAGGTCATCCGTTCCTGCGCAGCCGGTTGGCGTCGAGGCAAGAACCGATCAGGAAGGGCGGACGAGCGCTGCAAAGAGGTCGCCCTGACGATCGACCCGGTCGAGTACCGCGGCCGCATCGAACGCCAACTGCTCCGGGTCGCCGGAGTCTGCGCAGGCCGCCACTTCGTCCCAGGTGACCGGTGTGGACGCGCGCGGCTCGGTGACGGCTCGCAACGAATACGCCGCCACCGTCGTCTTGGCAGGGTGGTTCTGGCTCCAGTCGATCAGCACCCGCCCCTCCCGCAGCGCCTTGCGCATGTTGACCACAACGGCATCGGGCCGGTCCCTGGTCAGCGCATCGGCGAGCTCGCGGGCCGCCGTACGCGACCGGTCCCAGGTCCAGCGGGCCGGCAACGGGGCGTAGACCTGGAGGCCCTTGGACCCGCTGGTCTTGGCCAGTGCGTCCCGGCCGAGGCGCCCGAGTCGGTCGACCACGTCGAGTGCCACCTGGCAGCATTCCACGACGGTGGTCCCGGGCCCCGGGTCGAGATCGAACACCAGGTAGTCCGGCGGAGCGGGGAGCGAGCGCCGCCGCCGCCCCACCCGCCAGAGGGGCACATGCAGTTCGATGGCTGCGAGATTGGCCGCCCACACAAGGGTCGGGAGATCGCACAGGACGGCGTACTCCACGGTGTCGGAATCGTCCTGTGATGGCACTTCTACGTGACGCACCCACTCGGGCGCATGGGCTGGCAGGTGTTTGCCGTAGAAGAACTGGCCGTCGACGCCGTCCGGGAAGCGCTTCATCGTCAGGGGGCGGTCCCGGACATGGGGGAGCAGCACCGGTGCGATCCGGACGTAGTAGTCGATGAGGTCGCCCTTGGTGAATCCGGTGGACGGATAGAGCACCTTGTCCAGGTTCGAGAGACTCACCTCGCGACCGTCGATGTCGACCCGGGTGCGGGACTCAGGGCTCACGGGCCACCTCCTGGGGTCCCATACCGTCGCGCAGACCACGCCACACCGGGTGTCGGAGTCGGTCGTCCTCCGTCCACTCGCGGAACCGGACCTCGCCGACGAGGGTCGGACGGACCGAGGTGGCGGAGCGCGCGACGGACGTCGGAGGCGCCGGTTCGAACGGCGACGTGGCCCGCTCCAGCGGGCGCATCTCCCGTAGGAGAGCCTCCCGGGTGGCGTTGTCGAAGCCCGGTTCCGACCTTGCCCACGAATCTCAGCGGTCGGGTGCCTCCTCCGCCGTAGGGGATGCCGAGGACGAGCGCACCGAAGGTCCCCCGTCGTGCCCGTTCACCCGCGATCCAATCGCCCACCACCACCTCCTGGGTGTGCTCCGGCTTGGTCTTCACCCAGTCGGGACTGCGCCGTCCCGGACGGTAGACGCTGCTCCGGTGCTTTGCGACCACTCCCTCCATGCCCATCTCGATCGCGGCTGCCAGGACGTCGGGGCCCACCTGTCCGGTGAACGACGGGGTCGACCCCACGCCGGCCACCGGGCAGCACCTCGTCCAGGAGGTGGCGGCGGTCGTCGTAGGACTGGCCGAGGAGACTCCGTCCGTCGAACTGGAGGCGGTCGAAGACGATGTACGACACGGGATCGCGCGTACGGACGCCCGCAGCCGCCTCCGTCGCCTCGGCCCGATGTTTCGCCCGGTACTCGGCCAGATCAGGGTCGGCCGCCTCCGGTCCACGGCCGGCTCGCTCCTGCCCTGCCGTCGGGGTCACCTCGCGGACATCGGGACCGTGCGGCGCGAGCCCGAGATGGAGGTCACGCCGCGCCCCTGAGCCTCAGCCGGCCGTTACAGCTGACCGTCGCCGGCTGCGACCGCGCGTCAGTGCGGTCGCGTGGATCGCACAATGTCCGGACGGGTTGTAGATCGAGAGCAGCGTGGCGCAGCCCTCCCCCGTGCACACCCGTCCCGTGCTGTGCACCCTCGGGAGTCTGGTGCCGGCGCCGGCGGACGTTGCCGACACGAGACGATGGTTGCTTGCCAGGTGTGCCATGGCCTTTGTCTACCCGTGGCGCTGAGGTGCGAAACCCGGACGGGGCGTCCGGGTCGAAAGGGCAACCGGCCCGGGCGCCCGCAGGTGCGCTCTGGTGGACTGGCCGGGTGACCGACACCTACCGACGCATCCTCCTCGCCGCCCGCCCCCAGGGCCTGGTGGACGGCTCCACCCTGACCATCGACGACTCCGCCGAGGTGCCCGAGCCCGCTGACGGGCAGGCCCTGGTGGCAGTGCGCCACCTGTCGATCGACCCGACGATCCGCACCTGGATGGACGACGCCCCCGGGTACCTCCCTCCCATCGCCATCGGCGACGGCGTCCGCAGCGGGGGGCTGGGCGAGGTGGTGGCCAGCCGCACCGACGCACTGTCGGTGGGGGACACCGTGTTCGGCATGCTCGGCTGGCAGGAGTACGCCCTGGTCGACGCTGCCGACGGCTCACTGGCGGTCGTCCCGCCGGGCATCGAGCCGGCCGTCGTGCTCGGCGTCCTGGGTGTGACGGGAATGACCGCCTATTTCGGCATCCGTGACATCGGTCGGGTCGAGGAGGGGGACACGGTCGTGGTGTCCGGCGCGGCCGGGGCCACCGGCTCGGTGGCCGGGCAGCTGGCCAGGATCGCCGGTGCCGCAAGCGTGGTGGGGATCGCCGGCAGCGCGGACAAGTGCGCGTGGCTCGTCGACGAGCTCGGCTTCGACCACGCCATCAACTATCGGGACGAAGACGTCGGCGCCCGTCTGCGTGCCACGTGTCCCCGCGGCATCGACGTGTACTTCGACAATGTCGGTGGGGGGATCCTCGACGCCGCGCTGGCCAATCTGGCGAGGAGCGCCCGGGTGGTGCTGTGCGGTGCCATCTCGCAGTACAACGAGGACCGTCCGGTCGGCCCGAAGAACTACCTCCAGCTGATCGTCACCCGGTCGCGGATGGAGGGTTTCCTGATCCTGGACTACCTGGATCGCTTCCCCGAGGCGCAACTCGAGATGGCCGGCTGGGTGATGGAGGGCCGGATCCACCATCGCGAGCACATGGTCCAGGGCCTCGACCGTGCCGGTGAGGCGCTGAACCTCCTCTTCAGCGGTGGCAACACCGGCAAGGTCGTCGTGGTCGTGTGAACGGCGCCGGGTCGATCACCCGGCGCCCAGCCCGGGCATCGTCCCTGTTCAGCCAGGGGTGACCCGATCACCGTGCGATCTGCGCCATGCTGGTGGAGCGGTGAGCCGAACTTCGACTGACCAACTGGCATCGGGCAGGTTGCCGTCCGGGAAAGCCTTGCTAGCGATGGCCGCCGCCACGCTCGTCGTCGTCGCGTCCCTGGCCGCGGTCATCGTGCCCCGGTTCGGCAACGGGTCCGCCGCCCCGCAGATCCCCGGCAGCCCGGCCGCCCCCACCGCTGCGGAGGTCAGCCCGATCTGCACCACCACCACCCCGGCCAAGGTGCTCGGACCGGCCTCGACGGCGCTACCGACGTCCCCGGTCTCGACGGTCGTGACCCCGTCGGGCGGTGTGGCCAACTTCGCGGCCACCTCCTCGGCGCTCTACGTCAACAACGGCACCCAGCTGGTGACCTACTCGTTGTCCGGCGCCCAGGAGAGCGCCTTCAACCTGCCGTCCCTGTTCACCAAGAGCTATGCCGGCACACCGGTCATCGACCCGTCGGGCAACATCTACCTGTCGTCGTACTACGGCCAGAAGGTCGACAAGTTCTCGCCCGCGGGCACCCTGCTGTGGTCGGTCGACCCCAGCAACGGCAACCCGACCGCCATCTACTCGGTGGGGACGGGGTCCAGCTTCGAGCTGGTGGCGAGCCTGGTCCAGGACACTGCCTCGAGCGTGGTCCTGAGCCTGTCGACCGGTGGCGAGGTGGGCAGTTTCCCGCTCATCGACAACGGGTTCGTGACCCAGGAGTCGAACGGGAACCTGTTGTACTCGGCCAACGGCTACGTCGAGACCGTCAGCCCGACCGGCCGGGTGCTGTCGACCTTCGGCGCTTCCCACATCGAAGGGAACGACGTCCACACCGGATCGGGCCAGCAGTTCTACTACCCCGCCCAGGCCGTGCAGGGGCCTGACGGGACGATCTACACCGCTGACCCGCTCTACACGGTGGAGGCCACCTCGCCCACCGGGCTGCTGGAGGGCTCGACCGGGCTCGGGGGCAACCTTCGCATGGGCGGATGGAACTTCGCCCTGGTGGGCAACACCTTCTACTTCCAGAGTGGCCAGCCGTTCGACAACGGCGGTGACGCCATTTCGTCGTTCACACTCAGCACGCTGAACCAGTACCTCGGTGCCATCCAGGCCCCGTCGAACAAGCTCGGGTGGGGCGCGGGCATCACCA
>PLRX01000054.1 GCA_003164095.1 Acidimicrobiaceae bacterium
GTCACACCGCCTGGTGAATGGTTACAACTGGCGCTGGCCCATCGGTAAATGGGGCTGGCGGAAAGTCGGACAAACGGAACGCCGGATTAGTGCCGGGCGGTTGCCGAACGGGTGCAACGCCTGGTGCCTGGTACGCAGCGTGGCTCGTGCGGCGCGCGCCCCGGCGGGCCAGGATCTTTTTTCTTGCGTTTCCGCCGCGGATGGTGAAGGATTACAGGCCTGTAGTTACATCCGTGCTATGCGACTTCTGGCGAAGGCGCATGGATGAGTGGGAGGGAGGTCTGGCGATGGACATGGTGTCACTGATGTATGGGCCCCAGGAACGGACATGGCAGACCAAAGCGAACTGCATGGGGGTCGATCCGGACCTCTTCTTTCCCGAACGGGGTGCGTCCACCCGTGAGGCGAAGGAGGTGTGCCGGGGGTGCGTCGTGCGCGAGGACTGCCTCGAGTACGCGTTGGCCAATGGCGAGAAGTTCGGCATCTGGGGTGGCCTGTCCGAACGCGAGCGGCGGCGCCTGCGTCGTCAGCGGGCGATGCAGCGTCGGGCGGTAACCGCCTCCTGACGCGACGACATCCGTGGGGCTGGCCGGCGGACGGTCAGCCCCGACGGGTGCTGCGGCGGAATTCGATGGTGTCCTCGGCCCGTAGGCCGATCTCTGACCATCGCCGGTCCGGCACGGTGGCGAGTGCGGACCCGGGGAGGAGCCCGACGAGCTCGCCCCGCCATACGGTGCACCGATGTGGCGCCGCGCCCCGGGATACGGCGTCGTAGACGTCGACGAGGCTGACGAGCCCCGGATCGACGACGTTGCAACTGACCTGGGCGCCGCCGTCGACCGCCAGGCCGAGGGAGCGGAGGCCGGGTCGACGCAGGTCTGCGGCGAGGGACTTCGCCACCGCCACGACGTCGGCGTCGTCGGGCCGGTCAGGACCGGGCGACGCGCGGATCCACACGTTGTAGGCGATGAGGACCTCGCGGGCACCCACCGCGCACGCGCCGGCGGTGAGGTGCGGCGCCGGCGGCCCGACGTCGGGCGACAATGTGGTGAATGCACAGCGGCGCACCTCCGGCAGCGACCGCTCCGGGCCGTACAGGAAGCACGGTACCCCGAGGGAGTCGCCCATCCACCCGGCGAACGCGTCACGGGCCGCCAGGACCGACTCCCAGGCCGTGGCCGTGCCGTCGTCATCGGTCAGGGGGACGAACGGGACGACGTCGACGGCGCCGAGTCGCGGGTGCACCCCCTGGTGGGTGCGCAGGTCGATGGCGCCGACGGCTGCGGTGGCCACGGAGCGGGCAGAGGACTCCACCGCGGACAGGGCGCCGGCGAGCGTCAGTACCGAGCGGTGGTGCTCCGCATCGGAGTGCACGTCGAGGAGGCACGAACCGCCTGCGGCGGCGACTGTGGCGATGATCGCCGCGTCACGCCCCTCGCTGATGTTGACGACACACTCGGCCGGTGCGTCGATGGGCGCGGTGCCGACGGCAGCGCCGGCCTGCGGCACGACGCCGGTGTCAGGCGCCGGCGCCGGCGACGCTCAGTCCGACGCGGCGGCGACGCAGGATGCGGCGGCGCTCACGCTCCGACTTGCCGCCCCATACGCCGTGGTCGACCCGCTCGGCCAGTGCGTACTCCAGGCAGGCACCGGCGACGGGGCACTCGGCGCAGATGCGCTGGGCCTCCTGTACGCCTACGCCGTCACTCGGGAAGAAGGTGGAAGGCGACAGGTCCTTGCACTTCCCCACTTCCATCCAGTCCGTGTCCATGGATCCTCCAGATCCTCAGGGCCACTCGATGTCTGCCGGGGGCACCTGCCCCTCTGGACACCGGTTGTCCGTTGCCCTGCCAGTGTCGCGCCCTCGACCCCTGGGTGATACGGATTCGGGGCCTTCTGCGGGATTCCTCACCGTATTCTTATCTGTGACCTGGGCCTTCTTAGGAAGTCCCCAGCCGGGTGTCCTCCGGGACGGCATCGGACGGCCCGACCAAGCCCCCACCCGGTCGGCGGTAGGATCACGGGACTGCCGTCCCAGGAGGAACCACTGCCATGACCCCGGTCACCGATGATCCGAGCCTCCCCGAAGAGGATGCCGAACCGCAGCCCCCGGTCGGCCACGTGCGGATCGTGTACCTCGGCCCGGTCGCCCCGCACTGGGAGGTCCGCTCCGACTTCGGCGATCCCGCACTCATCGAGGAGTTCCGCCGTCGGACGAATGCACGGCTGGTACTGCTGCCCCCGCATGACCCGCAGTACCGGCGCAACCGGGAGCGCGTCATCCGTGACGCCGAACGGGAGAACATCCTGATCGAATGGGACCTCGGCCTGCCCGAGGAGGAGCCGGCCGCGCCGACCGCCGAGGCTGCGCCGACCGAGCCGACAGGCGACAGCCCGACCTGACCAACCCCGGTCAGTCGGCCGGGGTGTCCAACTGGGGCAGGTCGATGCGCTCCAGCCAGAGGCCGGGTGCGTCCACCTCGGCCGGGGTGGGGAGGTTCCGCACCGGCTCCCAGAGCCGGGCGAGTGCTCCGTCGCCGGCGCGCTCGACGACGCCGGCGACGAAGGCCCTGCCCCGGTCGACCTGTGGCTGATCGAGATCGAGCCCGAACAGGGCACCTGCCGCCTCCTCGCCCTTGCCGCGCTCGGTGCGCCGGCGGTACCAGGCCTCGGCAAGTTGTGCATGGGAACCGACGAGCCTGCCCCCCACCTGGGTGGCGATGTGGTCGGCATAGGCGTCGACCACCACGGCCAACGACGTCAGCTGGTCCGAGGTGCGCCGGCTCTCCGGGGTGAGCAGGTCGCCGAGCAGGGCCTCGGGATCGCCGAACATGCCCTGGAGCGACTCGAGGTCCATCCCGGCACCGAGCATCGGGTCGCCGCCCTCGCCGGTCATCAGCCCGCGTAGCTTGCCTGCCACGTCCTGCTGCGCGGCGGCCTGCGACACGGCCAGTGCCAGGAGCAGCTCCTCGAGGTGGCCCCGGACGGCGGGCCGGCTCAGGACGGTATTCGACGCCAGCTCACGGGCGCACACCCACAGGAGGGCCTCCTCCTCGGGCAGGCTCCAGTCGGAGGCGAACTCGGCGATGTTGGCCGTCACCAGCAGGAGCTCGTCGGACGGGGCCCACGGCACGGCCAGCGGATACTGCCCGAGCGTGCGCTGGGCGAGGTGGCCGACCACGGAGCCGACCTGGAGGCCGAGGAACATCGGTCCGATCGCCGATGCCCACTGTCCGAGCATGGCGGCCATCCCGCCGGTCGGGTCGTCGCCCAGTGGATCGAGACCCGACGATCCGGCCGGTGCGGGCACGGGGTCGGTGCCGGCGGGCGGGGGCGCGGCCAGTGCCGACAGGACCGGTCGCCACGACTCGAGGGCCCGTACGGTCCAGTCGCCACGGCCCACGGGCACGCAGGTGAGGCGCCGGCCGTCCGGGGTGACCGGCATGCCGGTGGCCTCCATCACGTTGAGCTCGGCCACGCGCGACAGCTGCTCGACCTGGATCCGCTGGAGGGGCTCGACGTTCGACTCGGGCGTCCCGCCGGTGGCCACGTTGAGGGCGAACGACCGGGTCATCTCCCACTGGTCGGGCCCATTCGAGCCGAGCATGTTCATCAGGTCGCCGAGCAGTGACTGGAACGGGTTGCCGGCGTCCCCGGGGTCGGACGGTGTCATGGGCCCATGCTACGGCGGCCCACCTCCGTTCGGGACGGCGGGTCGTCGCGTTGCGTCGGAGCGGCGGACCGCACCGTCCCGCGGTGGGTGCGTCAGGTGGTCAGGACGACCACGGTGTCGAACGTGGTGTCGCCCCGCTCGACGGTGACCCGGAGCTCCGATCCGGGCGCGTCGCCGTAGAGGCGGGTGGCCAGTTCGGCGGCCGATCGCACGGAGTACCCGTCGACTCCGACCAGCACGTCGCCGGGCTGCAGCCCGGCCAGCGCGGCGGCCCCACCGGTCGTCACGGACCGGACCTCGGCACCGTCGAGCCCTGAGCCCGGGGCCCGGTCCACGACGCCGACGCCGAGTGATCCGTGGACGACCCAGCCGTGGCTCACGATCTGGTCGGCCACATCACGGACCAGCTCGGCGGGCAGGAACACCGAGGTGCGACTGCGTCCCGTCCCCTGGACGTCGTCGAGGATGCCCGACACGGCGCCACTGGTGTCGACCAGGGGACTGCCGAGGTCGCCGGTGGAGAGGGGTGCGTCCACGCCGGTGGCGCAGAACTCGCCCCCCTGCCAGGTGTCCGTCGCCACACCGGCGAAGACCACGGTGCCGGCATAGAGGCGCACGGTCGGTGACGCACCGCGGCCGGTACCGTCCTCCTCGGCCTCGGCGACGGCCACCGATCCCGTGGTCGGGTCGGAGGTGGAGAAGGTGGCGGGCGGAAGGTCATCGCTGATGCGGAGGACCGTGATCCCGGTGGTGGCGTCCGTGCCGACCAGGACCGCCGGCTGACGGGTCCCGTCCGGCTCGACGACGGTGATGCTGCGGGCGCCTGCCAGGGTTGGCTGGAGGGCGACCACGATGCCGCCGGCCTCGGCCACGATTCCGGTCCCGATGGTCGTGCGCCCGGCCCGGTCGACCATGAGGGCCACCGTGGAGGCGTGTGTCGACTCGGCGACGGCCGTCATGTGACGGGTGGTGGTGAGGCTGCTCAGGTCGACTTCGGTGGTCGGCACGCCGGTGACCCACGTCCCCGGCGGGGACGTGGCGTCCTGTGAGGCGTCAGCCGTGACCAGGACCATGCCGACGACCACGACGGTGAAGGCGACGCACGCGGCCAGACCGCCGATCACCCATCGTCCACCCGCCGGTCGGGTCGCCTGCGGCCCGGTCGGACCGGCCGGCGTGCTCCGTGCCCCGGCACGCTCGGACGGGTGGAGCCAGAGGCGGTCGTCCTGGGGGACCCAGCCGCGCAGGGGGCCGTCGTCGTCGCCGTCGTCGATGGGCGCGTCCACGTCGTCTGGTGGGTCCCCGTGCACGGAGCGAAGGTTACCGATCATGGGGCCGGAAGTGACGGCGCGCCGGGCCCATCCCGGCGAGCGGCTGTCGGGACCTGCCCGTGGGCCGTCCGGACCGCCCTACGATGAGGGGGTGGCCCGGGACCTCGCGATCGACCTCGGGACCTCCAACACCCAGGTGTTCGCCAAGGGCAAGGGGGTCATCATCGAGGAGCCGACCGTGATCGCCCTCAACACCCGCACCCACGAGGTGCTCGCGGTGGGTGACGAGGCCCTGCAGCTGATCGGCCGCACGCCGGGGTACATCGTCGCCGTGCGCCCGTTGCGGGAGGGGGCCATCACCGACTTCGACATCACCGAGCGCACCATCCGGCTCCTGCTGCGTCGGGCCGGGGTCACCAAACTCAACCGGCCCAGGGTCCTGATCTGCGTGCCCTCGGCCATCACCTCGGTGGAGCGGCGGGCGGTCAAGGAGGCGACCCGCCGAGCCGGGGCCGCGGCCGCCCATCTGATCGAACAGCCCATGGCCGCGGCCATCGGCGCCGGGCTCGACATCCACGAGCCGGTCGGCAGCATGGTCGTCGACGTCGGTGGCGGCACCACGGAGACCGCGGTGATCTCGCTCGGCGGGATCGTGGCCTACCGGGCCGTCCGCTGCGGTGGCCACGACATGGACGCCGCGATCCAGGAATACGTCCGCCAGAAGCACGGTGTGGCCATCAGCGACCGGACCGGGGAGGAGCTGAAGATCGCCATCGGCTCGGCGCTCCCCCTCGAAGGGGAGCTGCGGGCCGAGGTGAAGGGGCGGGAGGTCACCACGGGCGAGCCCCGTACGGTGGTGCTCACCGGCGAGGAGATCCGCTACGCCCTGTCCGAGCAGGTGGAGCTCATCGTCGACACCGTGCTCGGTTGCCTGGCCGATGCGCCGCCCGAACTCGCCCAGGACATCATCTACGAGGGGATCCACCTGCTCGGAGGCGGGTCCCGACTGCGCGGGCTCGCGCAACGGTTGGCCGCGGCCACGGAGGTGCCCGTCCACGTGGTGGACGATCCGCTCGAGTGCGTGGTCCGGGGCGCCGGTCTGTGTCTCGACTCGTTCGACAGCCTGCGCCCGATCTTCGCCGCCGCAGAACAGTGACACCCCTTCGACGGGCCTGTCGGTGCTCCAGCGCTCAGTCGACGGCGAGCAGGTCCTCGGCGACCTGACGGACCTGCCAGTCCCTGTCGTCGAGACAGCGCCGCAGGGCAGCCTCGACCTCGGGGCCTTCGAAGGCGGCCAGGGCCACCGCGGCCCGGCGACGGATCGCCGGCTTGTCGTCCAGTGCCGCCAGCACGGCAGGTAGTCCCGCGGGGTCGCCGATCGCGCCGAGCGCAGCCACCGCGGCCTCACGACAGAGCGGATCGGCGTGTCCGGCGGCTGCCGGCACCAGGCGGACGAGCGCGCCGACGGCACCGGACTCCTGGCGCTCGCCGAGCGACCACGCCGTCATCTCGACGACCGATGGGTCCGGATCGGCGAGCAACGCCACCACCGGTACGTCGGGATGGGAGGCGGCCAGCTCGGCCGATCGCCGGCGAACGGTCAGCTCGCTGTCGGCGAGGCCGGCGGCGAGATCGGCGTCGTCGAGGCCACCGAGCCGCTCGAGCGCCCCGAGGGCGGTCGCACGCACGGTGGGCGCCGGGTCGGAGAGGCCCGCACGGGCGGTGGCGGCATCGCCGACGTGGCCGGCGACCGCCACCACGCGGCGCCGCTCGGTGACATCGCCGTCGTCCGGTTCCGTGGCAGGCTGCACGGCACCACTATGACCGACGACGAGCACCCGACCACGCCGGACGACGCGGAGGAGCGGGACCCGGCGTCGCGTCGCCTCTTCCCCTCGGCACCTCCTGCCCGCGGGCCCGCGGAACCGCCCGTGCCACCGGTACCGCCAACGCCTGTGCCGCCACCACCGCCGGTCCCCCGGGTCGACGGCCCACCGACCGGTCCGATGGCGGTGCCCGAGCTCCGCATGATCGACGGCACGGGTCCGAGTCAGGACGAGATCGTCCGCCCGACGCCAGGCGGTAGGAGGCACACGGTCCGCTGGGTGCTCTGGGGGGTCGCACTCGTGGTGGTCGTGGGCGTCTTCGTCGCCTCCCGGATCAACCTCGACTACTACGCCATCCAGCCCGGCACCGCGCAGTCGGTACAGCCCTTCATCACGGTCCCACCGGGGAAGGGGCACCCGGTGGCCGTCCCCGTCCTCCTGACGGACGTGGAAGAGGCCCGCGTGACGGCGCTCAGCTACCTGTTCTTCAAACTGCAGTCGGACACGGCGCTGTACTCGGTGCCGTCGGTGACCGGTGGCGTGTCGCCGGCCGAGCTCGACGCCCAGGGTGCGCTGCAGATGTCCCAGGCCGAGACGGCGGCGAAGGTCGCCTCGCTCCGGCACCTCGGGTACGCGGTGCCGGGCACCCCGGTGGGCGCAGTCATTGCCGGTACGTTCCCGGGCACACCGGCCTACGGGGTCCTGAACGTCGGCGACGTCGTGACGGCGGTCGACGGCAAGCCGACACCGAGCGCGCTGGCGCTCACGACGGCCCTCACCCCGTACGGGTCCGGGCAGTCGGTCACCTTCACCGTGCGGCGCAACGGCACGGCGGCACCGGGTCCCGTCACACTCACCCTGCGACGGACGGTCGTGGACGTGGACGGCGAAAAAGTCGTCGTGTCGGTGGGGATCGAACCCCAGGACCAGATCGACTACACCTATCCGTTTCCGGTCTCGATCGACGTCGTCAACATCGGCGGGCCGTCGGCCGGCCTGGCCATGACCCTCGGGGTCATCGACACCCTCAGCGGTGGGCAGCTCACGGGTGGTCACAAGGTGGCCGCCACCGGGACGATGGACGCCCTGGGTGACGTGGGCGACGTCGGTGGCGTGGCCCAGAAGACCGTCGCCGTCGAGAACGCCGGGGCCACCATCTTCCTCGTGCCGCCTCAGGAGTACGGGGCGGCCAAGTCCAAGGACCGATCTGGGCTCAAGATCTATGCGGTCACGACACTCGACCAGGCCCTGCGGGTACTGGCGGCCAACGGCGGCCGCGTCCCGACCGGCACGCTCGACGCTGCGGCCAGCAGCGCCGCGGGATGAGCCGATTGGGCGAGCGGCAGTCGTAGGCTCTGCGCCATGCCTGAGGAACGCCGGATGACCATCACCTCGTCGCCCCACCTCGCCCCAGACGACGTCGCCCGGCACACGTTCGCGTCCGTCCGCCGGGGATTCGATCCCACCGAGGTAGGCGACTACCTGGAGTCGCTGGCGGCCGGACTGCGAGGTCTGGCCGAGCGGGAGCAGGAGCTGCGCACCGCCCTCGAGGCGGCCGAGGAGCGCGCCGCCAACCCTGTCATCGACGACACCATGCTGACCGCCGCGGTCGGCAAGGAGACGGCGCGGGTGCTGCAGAGTGCACACGATGCCGCGACGGAGCTGGTGGCCAATGCCAGTGCGGAGGCCGAGCGACTGGTGTCCGAGGCGCGGACCGAGTCCGAACGCCTGCTGACCGGGGCGACGGAGGTGAACGAGCAGGCTCAGGCCCGTGCCGATGCGCTGTTGACCGAGCGCACGGCAGAGGCCGAGGCTGCCGCGGCGTCTCTGCGGGAGCGGACGGAGCAGCAGGTGTCCGCCGCACTCGACAAGGTCCGCGTCGACGCCGAGGAGCTGACCGAGCGGGCCCGAGCCGAGGGCAGGGTCATGGTGGAGGAGGCCCAGCAGCTCCGGGCACGGGTGCTCGCTGACCTGTCGCGACGTCGCAAGGTCCTCCACGCCCAGATCGAGCAGCTCCGGGCCGGCCGGGAGCGCCTCGCCGAGACCATCACCGAGGTCCGACAGGCCGTCGACGCCATAGCCGAGGACCTCTTCAACGCCGAGAACGAAGCACGTCTGGCGGCGGAGGTCGCCGGACGGGAGCTCGCCAGTCGGAGCGACGACCAGACCCCCGAGGAACTCGCTGCAGCCCTCCTCGCCGAGGAAGCCGCGGCGGACGAGGCGCTGTCCACGGTCGAACCCGACACAGCCGCCGAGGTCGAGGTCGAAGCCGAGATCGCGGGAGCGGGCGGGGGCCCCTCGAACGGGGGAGCGTCCGCGGCCGAGCCCGTCGTGGCTGAACTGCCGGCGGCTCCCGTCGAGAAGGTCGACGCACTGTTCGCCAAGTTGCGTGCCGCTCAGGGGGACGAGGGCACGTCCGCCACCGGGGCACCGGGCCCGCATGCCGACGCGGCACCCGCTGACGAGCCGATGGCCGTCGAGGCCGAAGGGTCGGACGCCGAGAACGCCGAGAACGCCGAGAACGCCGAGAACGCCGATGAGGTCGGCGACGACGGCTCCGAGGGCCCGCCCGAGGCGCGGCACCCGCTCGCCGCCCAGCGTGACGAGCTGATCGCCCCCATCGTCACGGGGCTGTCACGACGCATGAAGCGGGCTCTCCAGGACAGCCAGAACGACCTGCTCGACCAATTGCGGGCGAAGGGGACCGCCTGGTCACCGGCCCTGCTCCCCGATGAGACGGAGCACGTCGACTCGCTCACGACCGCCGCGCTGCCACTCCTCGAGGAGGCGGCCGACGCCGGCGCCACACTCGCCGGCGTGTCCGGGGGTCGGCCCCCGGCCGAAGCGCTCCTTGGCATCGCCCACGAACTGGCCGAGTCGATCGTCCTACCGCTGCGCCGGCGCCTATCCGAACCGGAAGGTCTCGACGGTGCCGAGGAGGCAGTCGTGACCGAGCACGTCGGGTCGGCCTACCGCGAGTGGAAGGGCGAGCGCATCGAGGGGCTGGCCGGCGACCACGTGGTGGCTGCGGTGTCCCTCGGGACGCTGACCGCCGTGGGCACCGGTGGTACCCAGGTGGAGTGGCTGGCCGTGGCTGCGGCCGGCGGCACCCCGTGTCCCGACTGCGAGGACAACGGGCTCAACGGGGCCCAGGCCCCCGGCGAGGAGTTCCCCACCGGGCACGTGCACCCGCCGGCCCACCCGGGCTGTCGATGCGTGCTCGCACCCGCCACCCCCTAGGCTGCCTCCGTGCGCACTCCGAGTGACATGCCCGCGGCCACACGTCCGTCGAACCATCGTGGCCGTCGCTGGATCATTGCCGTGGCGGTGGTGCTCGTCATCCTGTTCGCCTCCCTCCACACGTTCGCGGTGTTCTACACGGACGCGCTCTGGTTCTCCTCGATCAACCTCCACTCGGTCTGGCTGAAGCTCTTCGAGGTCAAGGTCGGGCTGATGGCGGCCTTCAGCGTCATCTTCGCCGTGCTCCTCCTGGTCAGCCTCCTCGTCGCCGAGCGGCTGGCCCCGAAGGGGCCGTCCATCGATGCCGAGGACGAGTTCGTCAAGCGTTACCGCGAGGTGATCGGGCCCTACTCGCGCTGGCTGCGGGCGATCGTCGTCGTCGTGCTCTCCCTCATCGTCGGGTCCCAGGCCCTCGGTCAGTGGCAGAACTGGATCCTCTTCCGCAACAGCACGCCGTTCGACGCCACCGACCCCCAGTTCCACCGCAACGTCGGCTACTTCGTCTTCACACTGCCGTTCCAGCAGTTCGTCATCCACTGGACGCTGGTGGCACTCGTCGTCGTCCTGCTGGTGACCGCACTCAGCCACTACCTCAACGGCGGTATCCGCATGCAGGGCCCCCGGCCCCGGGTGCGCCCCGCCGTCAAGGCCCACCTGTCCGTCATCCTCGGGCTCATCGCGCTGACCAAGGCCGTTGGTTACTACCTGGCCCGCTTCAACCTGGACCTGTCGTCCAACGGCTACGTGCAGGGCGCCGGGTACACGGACGTGCATGCCCGGCTGCCCGCCCTCGAACTGCTCATCCTCGTGTCGCTGGCCGCCGCCGCGCTGCTGATCTACAACATCCGCCGACAGGGATGGGCCCTGCCGATCCTCGGCGTCGGGCTCTGGTTCCTCGTTGCCCTGACGGCGGGCACCATCTATCCCGCCGCCGTCCAGGCCCTCAAGGTGAACCCGGCCCAGAACACGCTCGAGCGCCCGTACATCCAGCGCAACATCGACGCGACCCGTGCAGCGATGGGGATCCAGCACGTGGCGAGCGAGCCCTATGCGGCCTCGTCGTCGCTGACCGCCGACGAACTGTCGGCGGACGGGGGGACCCTGTCCAATGTCAGGTTGTGGGACCCGCTCGAGACGCAGCCCACCTACGACAAGCAGCAGGACACCCGTTCCTACTACCAGTTCAACAGTCTGGCGATGGACCGCTACGACGTGAACGGCGTCGAGACCCCGACGGTGGTCGGCGTCCGCGAGATCAACGACCAGGACCTGCCCTCGACGTCATGGGTGAACACGACACTCCAGTACACCCATGGCTACGGGATGATCGTGTCACCCGCCAACGTCGCCACCTCGTCCGGAACGCCGCAGTTCGCCGTGGGCAACGTGCCGCCGGTCTCCACCGAGGGACTGCCGACCATCGTCCAGCCGTCGGTCTACTTCGGGCTCAACAACACCGGCTACGTGGTCGCCAACACGAAGCAGCCCGAGATCGACTACCAGACCTCGACCGGTCAGAACGTCGAGGTGCACTACAAGGGTGATGGCGGCGTCCAGCTGTCCTCGTTCTTCAAGCAGGTGATGTTCGCGGTCCGCTTCAACGACATCAACCTCCTCATCTCGAGTCAGATCACGAACGACTCGCGGCTGATGTTCGACCGCGGCGTGCAGGCACGGGTCTCCAAGGCGGCGCCGTTCCTGAACCTCGACGCCGACCCCTACCCGGTGCTGGTCAACGGCCACATCGACTGGGTGCAGGACGCCTACACGACGACCGACAACTATCCGTACGCCCAGAACGCCGACACCAGCGCGGTGGCCCAGGGCAGCGGTCTGAGCGGCAACTTCAACTACGTGCGCAACTCGGTCAAGGTGCTCATCGACGCTTACACGGGCAAGATGACGTTCTACGTGATGGACCCGAACGATCCCATCATCCGCACGTACGAGAAGGCATTTCCCGAGATGTTCACCCCGGCGTCGAAGATGCCGTCCGATCTCCGGGCCCACCTGCGCTACCCGGAGGACATCTTCACCGTCCAGGCCACGATGTACGGGAAGTACCACATCACCAAGGCAGCCAGCTTCTACAGCGCCGCTGACGCCTGGACGCTGTCGCCGGACCCCGGCTCGGGATCGCCCAGTCAGGCGTTGGCCACGACGCAGACCGTCAATGCCCAGGGCCAGGTCGTCTCGACGGGGCAGCTGGTCCGGATGTCGCCGATCTACCAGGTGATGAGGATCCCGGGTGAGACAACCCAGTCGTTCAACCTCATCGACGCGCTCGTGCCCGTGTCGACCGGCAGCCAGATCCAGACGCTGTCGGGGTTCATGATGGCGGGATCGGACCCCGGTCACTACGGCCAGCTCCAGATGTTCGTGACGCCGCGCGACAACCCGGTCAACGGCCCGGCCATCGTGGCGGCCAAGATCAGCGCGACCCCCACGGTGTCGAGCCAGATCTCGCTCCTCAACCAGAACGGGTCGTCCGTGCTGCTGGGGAACGTACTCATGATTCCGGTGGCCAATGCGCTGCTGTACGTCCAGCCGGTCTATGTCGAGTCGTCCAGGAACCCCTTCCCGGTATTGCAGCGGGTCATCGCCGTCTACGGCAACCAGCCGGCGGCCATCGGCAACAGCCTGTCGGCGGCGTTGACACAGCTGTTCTCGGCGCCGGTCCAGGTCAGCCCGACAACGGGGGGATCCTCGACGACGCTGTCGCCGCAGGCCGAGTCGCTGCTGGCCCAGGCCCAGGCCGCGTACACGCAGTCCCAGGCCGACCTCAAGACGGGCGACCTCGGCAGCTATCAGAACGACATCAACTCGATGGAGTCGTTCCTCCAGCAGGTGCAGGCCCTGACGGGTGGCCCGGTGGCCAGCACGACCACGACCACCACGACCAACCCGACCCAGGCGGCCATCGCCGGCCTGGGCGGTTGACCGGAGGAACCGCCGGCACTGCTGCAAAGCCAAGGGCGGCTGGACGGCACCCCTCAGGGGAGTGGTACTGTGTCCCTCCACGCCGCGGGGTGGAGCAGTCTGGTAGCTCGTCGGGCTCATAACCCGAAGGTCGCAGGTTCAAATCCTGCCCCCGCCACCAACAGGTGTTCGCGTAAGTGGCACCGAAGCGTTATCGGAAGTCCCGGATTCTTGGCCCCCAGGGTCAGGAGGCCGGGACTTCCTGCTCTTCGGCCCACGCTCGCGCCGAATGGGCCGCCCCGGTCGGATGCACCCGACCCCGGACGCTGGCGTTGCGCCCTTCCCCGGTGTCTGAGAGCATCAGACGACCGGGTCAGGTGCGACGAATCAGGACCCGGAGGTCCTGGGACGGCAGAAGGTGGGGGCCTCTACGGTCCTGAGTGGCGTGGCGTGCCGAGGAGTCCGAGACCCTTGGGTCGCTCAGCGTGCACCGCTCGGCGGCGAGCGGTCGGTCTACTTGGAGCCTGCTGTGGCCGTGGTGAGCCGTGCTGGGGTCCTCGATGCGGACGCGGACGTTCCCCTCTGTGTCAACCTGATG